>NZ_POJH01000017.1 GCF_002960625.1 Streptococcus suis | reverse complement strand
TAATCAGACGAGCCTCGTGAGTAGCAGGTAAATCCCAAGCAAGATTTAATTCCAAACTTAACTGATTTGTGTTATACTGTTTATACATTTTCATGCCTTTCTAGTTGTTTTGTGGTTATTATAATTATAAAGCATGAAATGGAAAACGAGCAACTCCTAATTGGAATTGCTCGTTTTTTTATATGTGAGCGGCTAGTTTTTGCCCAGCCTCGATTTTTAGGTTATGGCTTCGAGTTATAATAAAAAATGCTGGGAATAATTCTCAGCATTGTAAACCAAATTTATAAGGGGACCAGTGGTGGCACGGGTGTTTTACAGTCAAATACTGAAGGCAGTACCTTACCTGCATCAGAAATAGATACCTTTGAATGAACTGTTACCAGTCATCCTACATCATCCCCTCATTTATTTCATTCTGATAAACCTATCTAAATTCTTCAAGAATAAGAAGGTATCAAGCGCAAATTGTAAGAAAAAACACTTCCCAAAATTGAGAAGTGTTTGAGTTGTACGATAATCTGAACAAGCAGATTAACGCTTACTGAACTGACTAGCTTTACGCGCTTTCTTGAGACCTGGTTGGAGCATTGTTTATTTCAACTAATTTCAAAACCTTTTAACATCAATGTTTTCACGGTTTTTCAAAACTCAAAATTTTATCCAATTTCAACTAATTTCATCAAAATAAGGTAAATTTTCAAGTAAAATAAGCAAAATCGAACCAGAAAATACAAAAGTTTACCTTATTCTTGATTCTAGAAAATACATCAACTAAAAATATTCACTTTTAATTTTCACGCATACCATGTATAATATAGTTACAAAATTAGGAGGCGTAGCTAATGAATGTTCCACTGAGTATCAGTACTACAAAAGTTTGCAAAGAGGAACCTAATGTAGAAACTAGTATTCTCAAAGCTGAGCCAACTTTTGAATTTGACAAAGAATTAGAAAATGCTAGGAATCAATAAAATGAATTATTGAATGAATTGGTGGATATATGAAATGTCCCACCTAAACGAATTTGACATATTCACAGCCGATTCTTGAAATAAACTCTATGATGAAAAAAGTGGTTATCGACCTGATTGTTGACAGCCACTTTTCTGTATTCTACTGTATTCTACTGTATTCTACTGTATTCTACTGTATTCTACTGTATTCTACTGTATTCTACTGTATTCTACTGTATTCTACTGTATTCTACTGTATTCTACTGTATTCTACTGTATTCTACTGTATTCTACTGTATTCTACTGTATTCTACTGTATTCTACTGTATTCTACTGTATTCTACTGTATTCTTATTACTAATAGTATCCTGACTGCAATCATTTATCAACTAAAAGATAATACTGATTGCGGTCATTTTTACTTGAACCAAACCAAGTAATGATTTCTAAATCACGAAGTTTATGTAACATTTTAACAACAAATGAGCGACTTCTCCCTGTCAGTTCAATCGCTTTTGCCGTTGTCATTCTCTCGCCTGAATTATACATATAGTGGACAATCAATTGCTCGTCTGCTGTTAACTCACCAAAATCAGAGAACTGTTTTTCTAGACTGTCTCGTGTGCGCAGATGACGGCTGACAATATTATTTTCAAGTGTGAGGAGAACCTTGTTCCCAGGTTCTGAGTATTTCGGTTCATGGAGAAAAGCAGATTCCATCTCCGAGTAGATCCGTTTAACACCTTCATTCATCTCGCGTACCCAACCAAACTCTGTCAAGGTTCTGGCAATACGTGGATTTCTCGAAAAGCGTTCATGCTTGATATTTTCAACTGTTACGATATTAGGCAATTTCCCTGGGCTATGAATCTCTAGTCGATCATCAAACATAAGGACACGAATGTGATCTCCATAGACAGAATAATCACGGTGAGTTACGGCATTGACAACACCTTCAAACCAAGCAAATTCAGGATACTCAGGTAAAATTTGGAATTGACCATCATTATCAAGATACTGAAATTCGCGAAGCTGAGTACGGATAAAATCACGAACCTTGATAATCAAGGTAGGCAAAGCATCATCAAAAGTCACTTCTTTGATAACATTAAAACTACTTCCAGTCCCCATATCGGTACCATCAAATCGTTGAAAACGAACGCGCGCTTGAGGGAAGAAAGCCGAAGGATACTTGCCAAAAAGCAAAATGGCTGCCTTGGTTAATTTCCCATTGATTAGAAAACGACGTGCTTTAAGGATTTCTTCTGTAGAACGATCTGAAATATCAAAACGATTTTTAAAATCCTGAACTAGATGGTCATCAATATCTTCCAAGGTCGCATCGGGTACAACTTCATCCTCAAAGAAACGTTGTCCCTTATCATAGCTGAGCTGAGTGCGTTGCTCGTAGCTCAACTTAACTGTTTCATCACCCTGACGAAGATAAACCTCATCATTTGGTGCTGCAATCACACGATTCGACGACAATTCAACAGAGATAACCAAAATTAAATCATCTTCACCCTTATGATTAACCACAGGGATTTCTTCAAAATATAAATCCAAAGGAGTCTCACGCATCTCACGGTCAATCTTTTTGAAGTCTTCAATCGGATAAGCCCTGCCGTCCTTGAAACCAGTGATAATATTACCCTGTTTCTCATCTTCAATACCAATCACCAACTGACCACCATCCGCATTTGCAAAAGCAATCAGGTGTTTGAGAAGTTCAGACGGTTTCTTTCTAGCTGATTTTCTGTCTAGATATTGACTTTCTGGAGAAAACTGATAGTGAGATAAGTTTTGATTCATATAGTTCTCCTTAAACATATAAAAAATAATTAAAAATTCATGATTTACAAAGTCCTAGATTTTAAATGTACAATATTATTTCTCTCTTGTAACAACGTCTCCTTTGGAATGTCCATAAGCTCTGAAAGTATCTCTACTGGAAGAGGATAGCCGTACTTAAGATTAAATCGCTGGACTATAGATTGATTTTCAAATAAGCCCGCATCCGTCAGTAATTTATATGCCTGTTTAGCAAGGATTGGTCGTGATACTGGAATACTTGCATCCTCTGGCTCCTCTCTTCGCCATCCTCTGGCACTCATTCTTTTTTGTAGACGAGTATATTGTTCCGAATTTAACAAACCCAAATCCTTTGCACGATAAATCATACTGGCTATAGATACATTCCACTTAGACTTCAATTTCAAATAATATGCGAGATCTTCTTCATGTCCTTTTAGATCTTCGGAAAAAGCAGAGGCTGGTAATAAAAAACTCGAAGCAAATCTATTAGCTTCTTGCTCCATTTGTCTATATTCAACATTGGAAAGCTCCTGTGGATATACTGTTCTAGCATGCAAAGCCCAATGCCCTAACTCATGAGCCAAGCTAAATTGTTGCCTGAAAAAATTATTATTATCTTGGTCGATTAAAATACAATAATATCTCTCAGAATCTGTTCCCATTTTCAATTCAACAAAACTTCCAAAAGCATCCACTTTCTCAGACTTTGAATTAATTATTGCAATATGGAAGCCATTTGTTTCTAGTAACCTGAGAACACTGGAAATTGGGTTATCACCCAATCCCCAACTCTTTCTTATCTGATCTGCAACTTCCTCTGGTGAAGCATTTTCATGACTTTCAAATTCTGCTAATTTCGGGAAATCAACATAATCTTCAAAAAAATTCGCCAAGAGAGCCAGTGCTTTTTTTAGCATCTCACTAGACTTCTTCTCAGTTTGTGAGGATGTTAACTTACTCCTATAAAAAGTTCCTAAATCAGTAGTTATAAATTTATCTTTTGTTTGATAGAAGGACAGCGGAAATTTCAGTTCAAAAATTATTTTTTGCAATACCTCAGAACTCGGCTTTGATAAATTCTTTTCGTATTTAGAAATCATCTGTTTAGAAACTCCAACATTCTCCGCCAATTGGCTAATGGAATAATGTCTAAAATATCTCGATTCCCTAAGTCTATCTCCATTAAATTCTTGAGCCATTATAACGTTCCTTTTACTATTGGTTTTAATGTAACGAGTTGAGGCTCATCTACTAAATCATTCACCTGTTCATCACGTTGTACCTCAGTTCTAATTATACCAGCTGAACTTGGAAGTAAGTGCGAAATATCTACTGAACCGACTGATAAAAATTGTGGAGTGTAGTCTTCTAACGAAGCACTCACAGCTTCTTGACCTACATAATCAACAATCAAGAATCTAATCTTAGTCACATGTTCACAATACTCACCAAGCATCCTAACCAGATCAGCTTCTTTTCTTTTCACTTCAGAGCTATCAGCATCAAAAAGAGAAAGCTGTTCCACTTCTTGTTCAGGATAAAGCCCCTCATTTTTCAAAAGTAAACTTAAGGTATAATGAGTAGAGGTTCCATTTTTGAAATATCGATTACGAATTGTCCTAAAATTATTTTTGGAGAAGAAGGCTATTAGTTCACCTGTCTCAATATTCAATATAGGGTCAAATTGCCAAATCCCCCTCTTAATATGCAAAACTTTCCAAATACTATTATTTTCAAATAATCCTTGAAGCATATCCGCTCTTCGTGCCCAAACAGCCTGATAAATTCCATTTTGACTGGTCTCTGAAATGGCACCTTTAAAATCTGTCTCAATATTCCGAGTAGTAAAACTCATTACATCTAAGCACTTTACAATAGCTTCCTTTTCAAAGGCAGAACTCTTTATCATTTATTCACCTCAATTCGTTTGTTATTTAACTTCATTATAACAGACAAAGGGGACAAAAACAAGAAAAACCACCAAAAAAGTCAACCGCTTTTTGTGGTGGTTTATGCATCTACCCCATCTCCTTCACTTTACTTTCAATAAATTCAATCTCATCATCCGAAAGTCTATATTTTCGATAGAGTTGTGCGTCTAACTCAGCGATTGATTGCGACCAATCAATGTCCGAGTGGGATGTAAAATCTTGAAGTGGTATAAATTTATACGTAGTTCTTGCGGCATCTTGACTAGATTTAGCTGTAGCATGCAGTAACCTGGCAAATTTCGTTTTCATATAATTTGATAGATTATGCGCTTGTTGTTCAGTTAGGTCTAAATCAGCTCCCAAAACTATATATGTCTCAGTACAAATAGTACCAGGTCCTGCAATAATTGTATTAAAGTTATCATCATTAAGTTCTGTCCCAATATTATTCGCTCGCGCCGTCAAAACTTTCCAACAATCTATCCACTCAGTTTTCGTTGTAATCTCTGCTCGCTCAACATAGCCGACCGCCCCCTTCCCATAGCATACAACAGGGTTTGTCAAGCCACTGGCGTCAGCATAAAACCTTTTATCTCTGATAAAGAAGCCGCTGAAGCCGTACGGCTTCCGCGGCGACGCGATTTCAGAAATTTTCCCTTTATGTTGATGCGTCGCTTCTATTTTCGTAAGAATATTTAAAATTCGATGATCACGAATGAATATATCTACATCATCCTCAGAAAGCCTACGTTGAACTTCTGCGGCTACTTTTCCGCCTTCCATTGTAATTACTCGCGTTAAATCTTTTTGATTATTCCAATCACTATCCCAATGCACTACACAAACACCTCCACGGATATTTGTATTTGGGAATACCTCATCAGGATTCGGAAAATCATATAAATCACGAATGGTGACATCAGATAACATTTCTGCTCTAAAGTTATCCAACCCTTTACCACCTGTATACCAACGACTTGGCATTATTAGACTAATATGATTTGGATTTAATGTTTTGGCAAGTTCTACAAATTTATGATAAATAGGGCTAGCACTTGCTTGCGCTCCTCCATCACTTTCCTGATACGGAGGATTTCCTATCACTACATCAAATTTCACCTTGTTAAATGCCTCCTCGACTAGTTTTTTACCTTGTTCAATATCTGTTTTTAGGGTATCTGTCAAGCTTTCAATGTAAGTTACATTGGTTTTGTACTTCCGATATCCTGTCAGTGTACGTTCTGTGATGGTTTTTGCCATTGGTGTTTTGGCAATAGCATAGATGTTATTCGCTAAAATATCTTGATAGACTTGGTCAGCTTCAAAACGATGATCATCATTTTCTGTCACTCGTTGATAATACAAACTAATGGCACTATGAAGGGGATAGAGACCTGTCTTCGAGTTGATATCCAAAATTTTAGTTTCTTTCTGATAAATAGATGAGGTAATCTCATTGTCTACCCAGTGAAGATTTGACGTCGCACCATCTGTCACCGACTCAAAGTTATCATCATAGAAGTTCAATCCGCCTACTGACTTAGATACTTGTAGATTGACCACTCGCCAAGGTGTCAGTACAGTTTCCTTGTCAGGGTTTTTAAAGGTCCCAAACAGCTCTGCAATCTGCTCCGCTCGCTCGATGAAGTCCAGGTCATCAAATGATTTAGCACGCTGACGGATAATACGACCCGCTTCAATAAAGACCTCAGCATCATAATACTTGGTAATCTCACTAAACATTCCCTTGGTGAAGCCTTTTGGCATGAACTCTTTCCACGATTCATCATCCACCTGCTTGATAAAGTCCTGAATGGTGATATCTTTTGATAAATCGACCGCCATACCGTAAATCATCATCGGAATACGGATAGAAACCCCGCGTAAAATAGAAATCATATTTTTCCGCTGTTTCTTAGCTTCTTTTTGTTTTTCGATAACTTCCAGCTCTTCTGCAGTCCGTTTAACTTTGGGCTTCTTCTTAGCCCGTTCAGCTTGCTCATGTTCTTCATCTGTCAAACCATTTTCGTTAATTACAACTTTCTTAGGCGTTTTTTGACTCTGCGTCTTACCAACGATAGCATTTAGTTTGGTAAACATAGACGCATCATCAGCGGTTAAAGTTAGAAGATTATCATTATAGAGGCTGTCATCTTCGAAACCTGACCGCACTGCCTTTTCAGCATAAACTTTCTTGAGCTGTGTCAGCATTCTATCGACATCATAAGTCTTCATACCATGCTCAGAAGCCCCTAAAATTGGCATAAAGTTTAACAGACGAGCCATAGCTTGCTTTTGTGCTTGCGTATTTTTCTTCCCTACACCTGAGTTAATCTGAGCACTCTCCGCCATGACAGTCAAGGCTCTATCCGGAGCAAAATCAAAGACATAGCAATTGGTCTTCATTCCCAATTTCTCATGTGAGAAAGGCGTCTGGGCACGGAAAGCAGCTTGTAGGTAGTTCATGGCACTATTGGTATTAGACAAGAAGAGAACAGCTGTCCACTCTGGAATATTGACGCCTGTTGTCAACTTACGAACAGTTAGAGTAATGGTTTTGGTCTGCGATGGGTCTTGACCAATAGCAGAGCGAACTTTCTCTATATCCGCATCGTTAGCAATTCCATCATCGCTACTTGATCCTCGAACAACGTTAACAATTTTGTATTCTTTCCCGAAAATAGGGTGTTCTTTCAGCAAGTCCTCAAAGGCATTAGCTTCCTTAACACCTGGCATGAGCCAAAGTGTATGCCGCAACTCCTCACGATAATTCTTCGTTGAGAAAGGATAATTAGTACTGCTATATGGATGCGTAATATTGTCTAAGAACTGACGAACCTCTTGCCGATAAACAAGCTGCCCATCCTCAGCCACACGGAAGAACTCTCTGAAGTTGAACGATTTGCTCTCATCGGAAAAACGTTCCTTGTGTTTCATTTCAAAAGTGTACATAGATACTTTTGGCAACGTTTCATAAGGGTTTGGCTCATTTGGACGTTCTAATTCCCACTTCTTCTTAGCCTGTTGTTCCATGACATAGTCCCAAGTATAGACTTGCTCCTCATCAAATTGATCCAAAAGATTAAATGGCGTCCCAGATAGTTCTAGTATTCTTGTATGCTCTTTGACCAATTCCTTCATAACGGTGTCACTGAGCTCGGTTTGTGTTCCCTCGTGTGCTTCATCAACAATAATCAAATCCCAATCTACATCCGAAAAATCTTTCAGATTGGTTTGTCCGCCATTGTATCGAAGGAGTTGGATGGAGGCAAAATAGATAAACGGTTTATCTCCCCGCTTCAAGTTTTCAAGCGTTTCTCCTTGATCGACTGAGCCATAATCATACCCATCGGCGCTCATCTTCATTTTCTTGAAAT
This sequence comes from Streptococcus suis, assembly GCF_002960625.1. GTDB lineage: Bacteria > Bacillota > Bacilli > Lactobacillales > Streptococcaceae > Streptococcus > Streptococcus suis_T. Next base: position 143,222 of record NZ_POJH01000017.1, on the reverse strand, counting down.
CATCAAACCAAGAAACTGCCACAACAGGGCGATGAGTCATGATGAGAACTTTTTGAAAGGCTTCATTCTTGATCAATTGCAAGGAAGTCAAGGTTTTTCCGAAACGCATTTTGGCATTCCAAAGCATCTTATCTTTTTTCTTAAAGACTTTTTGCGTCTGCTCGACCGCTGCCTCTTGTTCTGGACGAAGGGTGATAACTGGTTCCTCAATAAATGATTCTTTGGCAGTAATATTTAAATAATTTCTACCTTCTTTAACAGCTTTAATAGCAGCCTTTGCTGTCTCTAAATCCGTCTTGAACCACTCTGTTCCTTCCAGTTGTTCAGCCTGTTGAATCCCTGAACGCTTCAAGACATTATGCACATCATAATCATGAAACCATGACTTGGTTGCCTTTTTATAAGCAAGCTCTACCCAGCCAAGCGTGTAAGGCAAACCAGATGTTTTCATGTATTGATTAATACGTTTTGGGGCAACAGTACGTAAAAAGTCACTATTTGGCGACCAATCCGTCTCAATATCATCCGAAGAAACGCTACCCTCACCAATTTTTTGAGTCCCTTCGAAGGCATTAAATAGTCCACTTTCATTGTTAACTGTTTGAATATAGATAAACTTCCGCTCAGCAGTAGTGTACATTTCTTGTGCTCTCGGTTCTAAAAAATGACCAATTGCACTGGCTTTAATATCCGGTTCAATATATGTCAGCATGACCCAAGCTAGGATTTCAAAGACTTGTTTTAGTGATTTTAAGGCATTTTCTTTTGTCGCATCTTCTGGATTAAGGACATGGGCAGAATTATTCCCCTTTCCCTTGATATCATAGAAATGATCAATAATAGTCTTATTATCAATAAGGCCTTTTATCTCACTTAGCACATCGTTAAAAGTCGCACGTTCACGAATATCTAGGTATTCTCTATCAGCAACCAACCTTGCTGTATTTTCAGCAACTTTCCTCACTTTTGTTAGCGTGCCTTCATAATCCCCGTGCGTATAATTTTCTTCAGCCATATTTATGGTTCTAAAAAGCTCGGCTGTATCTATATCAATTGCCAAAAATTCGAAATTTGAAATCATAGCCTAATCTCCTAGCAAATACACTTTCTGAATACTTATCTCTTCTATTGCATCTGTTTTTTCAACAACTTCATCTTCTATTTTAAATTCATCATCGATATCAAAAAAGCTCAGTTGTCCTTCTACGACTGCCCTATCATCTTCAACCTCTTTACCTAAAAGTTCTGATAATGCAAAAGGAATTTTTCTCACCAAACTAGGATGTCCTTTAACCATTTGCCATTCATTAAACCTGATAGGCTCCCCTGTGACTGGGTGCTGCTGAGTCAAGGTATTTCCTCTCACAATATTTTTATGAATAAGATAGTGAGCTGATTTGTAGATATCACTCTTACTACTCAGTTTGACACTAAAAGTTTTTTCATACCAATCTAGGTAATAAAGAAACATGCGCGATCGTGCCACTTCTAGATTATCTTCTAAAAACTCTATACCATAAATAGACGAGAGAGCAACTAAAGACTTTGTTTTCCAATTTCTTTTGTCATACTGTCTGACCACTGCCTCTAGTTTTCTCTCCAAAATAGCTTGCAAAAAATTACCATCACCTGCAGAGGGCTCTAAAAAGGTCTTATATACATTTTCACAAGCTTCTTTCACACCCGGAGTATCCAGCATTTTCTGAACCATCCAGGCAGGTGTAAAGACTTCACCATGTTTTTGAACACGTTGTTTTGATTTGATTAAATTCTCTTCCAAAGCCAACTCCTTGAAAACGTTCATCTTGACTATCATTATACCATTTTCCAATGAACACTACTAGATTTCATCAGAACTTTATACAAAAAACGTCAAATAAAATTGGTACACGATTTTTAACAAATGCTTTTCAAAAAACCACAAAAAAGACACCCAAGAAGTAATTCTTGAATGTCCATAAACGTTGATATAATCGTGTTGATTAACGTTTTGAGAATTGTGAAGCTTTGCGGGCTTTTTTGAGTCCTGGCTTTTTACGTTCAACCATACGAGCGTCACGTGTAAGAAGACCAGCGCGTTTCAATGAATCGCGGAAGTCTGGGTCTACTTGAAGCAATGCACGCGCGATACCGTGACGGATCGCACCTGATTGACCACCGTAACCACCACCGTTCACGTTAACGAAAACGTCGTATGAACCTTGTGTTGAAGTTACTGCGAATGGTTGGTTGATAACCAAACGAAGGTCAGCGTGTGGGATGTACTCTTCTACATCTTTTTTGTTTACTGTGATTTTACCAGTACCTGGGACCAAACGTACGCGTGCAACCGCGTTTTTACGACGACCAGTACCTGTGTATTGTGCTTGTGCCATTTAGATTACGTCCTTTCCCTTAGATAAGACCTGAAATATCAAGTACTTCTGGTTGTTGTGCAGCGTGAGTGTGCTCAGCACCTACAAACACTTTCAACTTCATGCCTTGTGCACGACCAAGTGTGTTGTGTGGAAGCATACCTTTAACTGATTTTTCAATCAAACGAACAGCGTTTTTAGAACGCAATTCACCAGCTGTGATTGATTTCAAACCACCTGGGTGCAATGAGTGAGTGTAGTACACTTTGTCAGTTGCTTTTTTACCAGTCAATTTCACTTTCTCAGCATTGATAACGATAACGAAGTCACCAGTATCAGTGTGAGGTGTGAAAGTTGGTTTGTTTTTACCGCGAAGAACGCTAGCAACTACTGCTGAAAGGCGTCCAAGAGGTACATCAGTAGCGTCTACTACATACCATTTACGTTCAACTTGGCCTGGTTTAGCCATAAATGTTGTTTTGTTCATGATTTCTCCTATACGAATCGTTTTTGTTTACTGGGCGGATGTTCCGGTCCGCGGGTATTTGGAAGGTTCCGGGGCCTTTCAAATGGGGTAAACAATACCGTCTACCATTCTATCAAAACTACTGTTCTCCGTCAAGTTATTTTACTTTACTTTTTTTATTTTTTCTTCACCCTAAAACAAGGATAGAAAAAACGAGCTTTAATAGCAGAAAAATGACACCAAATCCTATCTCCTCACCGATTGCCCCATTTTGAAATAGGTGTGCCGTTTGCCTCTGACCGCCAAGGACAAAGCCAAGATATTTTCAGGGTCTGGCATGCGACCGTAGCCCCCATCTCCGATGTGGTGGATGTCCGAGCCCACCCGCTTGTTGCTGAGCCCAAACTCCCGCACCGTCTGGCTGTCCGCACTCTCCTGACTAGTCCCAATGGTCGAAATAACCAAAGCCCCACGCGCCTTGACCTGACTGATGATTGGTGCCACAATCTCCTCCCGCACACCCGGCACCGTTCCGACTGCAGGTATGAGGACACCGTCTGCCCCCAGCTCCACAAAATCCAGCAGAGCTTGGCTGTCCACGACCGACTCTCCCAGACCTGCACCGTGCATCTTTCCTGCAAAGATCAGGCCCTCAAAGTGTTCTTTGGCAAGGCCAATAGCAGAGCGGATTGCAGACATAGACACACCCGTAGCAGGATTACCTGTCAGCATAATGTAGTCTACGCCAAGAACTTGGGCCTGTCGCAGACTTTCTGGACTGACCTGTCGACCTGGTTTAAGAAAGACCTGCTGGTCTTGAACTTCCTGACTAGTATCCACAGGCTCCAAGTTTATCCCAACCAATCGACCCGTCAACCGCTTGATTTCAGCGATGGGATTGTCGCAGTCGTAAAAACCAACAATCTCCGGATGAAAAACATCCAATTCATTGAGCACCAAAAGGTCACAACCAAAAGTAGCCATCATCTCCGCATTGGTCACCCCTGCAATCAAGGGAGCTGCCGTCACCACCGTTTCCCCCATGATAATCCGACCTTCACTGGATAGAATGGACTGCTTGAGCTCCTCCTTGGTCGCTCCCACCATATCACTGGCATAGCATGACAATAAACGTTTCATAAGAACCTCCAAATGGATATGTTTAATTATTTGTAATCGCTTTCTATTTCTGTAAAAAGAAAAGAGATTATCTCTCTTTCTGATTGATGGATAGGATAGCTAAAACGCCTGTACCTGTATGGGTGGCAATAATTGGTCCCAACTCTGTCAAGAGAACATCGGTCACACGGCTATCTTCCAACAAGGTCGCTTTGATGGCTGTCGCAGCTTCCAAATCACCTGTATAGGCCACCATAACCGTAGAATGGTCCAAATTATCCAAGGTCAGGTTCAACATTTCCTTGATCCCTTTTTTACGACCACGGATTTTGGCAATGGCTTCTAACTTCCCTTCCGCATTGAGAGCAAGAAGAGGTTTGATATTGACCAATCCACCAATGAGGGCTGCCGCCTTAGACAGGCGACCACCACGCACCAAATGGTTGAGGTCGTCGACCAAGAGATAGGTCCGTAAACGTGGGACCAAGTCCTCGATGAGCGCCTTGGTTTCAGCTAATGACTTACCTGCTGCACGCGCTTGAGCTGCTTGCATAACCAAGTACCCTTCGCCAATAGCCGCCGCCTTAGTATCTACAATTTCAATAACAGCATCAGGATAAGCATCCAAAACCATATCGCGTGCAATAACCCCACTCTGATAGGTCCCTGAAAGAGCCGATGAAAAGGCTAGGTAAAGCACCTCTTTGCCTTCCTTGGCTGCCGCTTCAAAAACTTCTTCAAACTGACCAACATTGACCTGACTGGTTGTCGGAAGACCTCCAGTTGCCATCTTTTCAAGCAAATCCGCAGAAGTCAAGCGGTTTTCCCCAACGGTTTCATAGGTTACGCCGTCTAGGTTAATAGTCAAACCGAGCACGGTCACATCATTTTCTTGGACCCAGCTGATTGGCAAATCCGATGTCGAATCAGTTACGATTGTAAATGTCACTCTTTCATTTCCTCCATCATTTCTTTTAAAGCTTGAAAATTCCCATCTGACCAGGGATTGAGCCGTGGGGTGTAAAGCTCTACCTGATCCACAAACTTGTCCAAGTCCTTCTTGATAACCCTGGTTCTCTCCTCCAACTCACGCGCCGAAACCCTTAAGGCACCTTGGGAGAAGACCACCCACTGTTCATTGAGGTCACTGGTTACGACGGAAACCTGCTTGCGACGGTCACTATTGAGCTGGGCGCTGAGTCGTTCGATATAACTATCTGCCGTCTCTTCTTCCTCTGTAAAAATGACCGATACCTTGTATTCATCATACTGCTGGCGAAGACCTGGCACATGGTGGGCATCAAAGACACAAATCACCTCGATCTGTTCAAAGGCTGCGTAGTGAGACAAGGTGCGAAGCAAGGTCGTTCTGGCCGCATCCAAGTCTCCCTTTTTAAAATCTTGCTTGGTGGCCTGCCAAAAGGCAATCATGTTGTAGCCATCTACGATGAGAACTTTTTCTTTCATTTAAATTTTCTTCCGAAATACTTCGTACATCAGCACAGCTGCTGCTACGCTGGCGTTGAGAGATTGGACATGGCCCTTCATAGGAATGGTAATCATCTCATCCACCTGCTTTTTGATATTGCTGGAGATGCCCTTGCCTTCGTTGCCGATAATAAGGGCTAGTTTGCCAGCTGTATTCCACTTGTGGCTTGGAGTTCCATTCATATCCGTGCCAAATACCCAGAAACCAGCCTCCTTGAGCTTATCTAGGGTTTGGCTGAGATTGGTCACTCTGGCGATTGGGACATGGGCCACCGCACCTGTGGAGGTCTTAGCCACAACAGGCGTCACCCCAACTGCTCGGTGTTTGGGAATGATGATGCCTGCAACCTGAGTGGCATCTGCGGTCCGTAAAATCGAGCCGAAGTTGTGGGGGTCTGTCAGACCGTCCAAGATGAGAATGAGGGGATTGTCTTCCTGCTCTGCCTTTTCCAAAATCACCGACAGGTCTGCATAGGCGAACTCGGAAACCCGCAGGACAAAGCCTTGGTGAACGGCACCTTCTGTCATGTCAGACAGGGTCTTCTTGGGCGTCCAAGAGATTGATACCTTCTTCTCTGCCGCTAGAGCCTTGATTTTTTCTACATTTTTTCCGCGTAAATCATCCTGGATGTAGAGCTTGTTGCCGGTGTTGGCCTCCAAACTCTCCACCACAGCATGTACGCCATATACCATATCATTTTGTTCCATAAGAGTATTATAGCACATTTTTGAAAAGGAAAAAGCCGAGAATTTCTCAGCTTTCTTAGTTCACACTGTTTTCCAAATAATAATGTTGGGCAACATACCAGTTGACACCCCCTTGTTCCGGATCTGTATCATATTCGCTTGCCTCTAACTCCCCACGACTATTGATCCGATAACTCCAATCTCGTGGTTCAAAATTAGGGTCTGATGGTACAGTTACATCTGCATAAACTAAACCATCCTCAGCCATACGAACACTAATGACAACCTGATTTTTCCGATACTTTTCAATCATGACGCTACGACTAAATAAATCATCCATGACCCAAGCTTTTACCTGATCTGTCGTTAAGTTTTTGGTATCAACCTGTGGTACAGGATTATGTAAATCCGTCAACGAAATCCAGCCCTGTCCTGATTTTAATCTGCCCCAACTATGTCCTTCTTTTTGAATAGTCTCAACTATCGTATACGTTCCAGGTTCTATATCGGTCACAACTTCTCCAGATAAACTAGGTTCCTGACGAATAACCTGTCCTTGTTTTTTAATATCCACAGTAAACGATTGAACGGCGCTACCTACCTGAGACTGACTAGAAGCTTCCGAACTTCCAGCAGTCTTACTAGTTGCTGCCTCACTAGTCGAGCTCTCTTCGACTGCAATCGTCTCATCGGTACCTTCTGCAACAACTAAATTCACTGCACTTCCTCGTTTCGCCTTTCTTCCCCCACTTGGAGAAGACATACTGACCGCCCCAGGCTGAACTGACTGCCCACCAACTTCTGTTATTGTACCAACTTTTAACCCCTCTTCATACAGTAAATCTTTAGCTTCAGATAGCTCAATACCATATAATTCAGGAACTGTAACTTGAGAAATATCTTGGTAGACAAAATATAAGCCAGCCATTCCTAACACAGCCACAACACTTGAAATGATTAGCCATATCTTTCGTCTTTTTGCGTCTGCCAAACGTTTCTCAGCTTGCTCTCTTTGATAATCCTCATAATCTTCCTCAGCTTCGCTGAGCATTTGCTGGAGTACAAATCGTTGACTATCATCTGTAGCCTGTGCTAAGTGCAATCGTAATTGAAAAATTCTGTCCTTAAACTCTTTTTCAATTTGACGCTCATGCTCTTTTTGCAAAAGATTATTTTGTTTTTGAAGTGCTATTGCTTGAGAATTCATAGCAGAGGTTTGAGCATCCATTTTTTGCTTCAATTCATCATGTCTCTGCCGCTCTTCAAAATCTCGCATCCATTGATCCATAATAATCTCCTCCTCATAAAATATTGGTTATTATCCATAAACAAAATCCATTTTATTTTAGTATAACATAACACCTTAATTTGTCAATTCTCATTTTCACCCCGTTTCAATCTGACTTTTGACAAATAGTAAAGCCTATGATATTCTAATGTCTATTATTTATCCGTACAAGTAAAAGGAGAACATATGACACTTATTTTGGGAATTCTGGCTGGGCTGATTGCCTTTGCGATTGGTGGTTTGTGGTATGGTTTGATTTTCCGTGATGCTTGGATTGAAGCCTCTGGCATTGACATGGCCAAGGTAGAAGCTGACCGTCAGGTTGGAAAAAATGGCCAGAAGGAAATGATGATTTCCTTAGCGATTGAAGTTTTGACTGCTGTTGTGGCAATTTTCTTCATCAAGACCCTTGGTGTTTCACCACTCCACGCAGCTGGCGGCATGGGTGTGATTGCGGTACTTGCTTCATTGAAGAACTACGTCTTTGAGCAACGCCCTCTTAAACTCATCCTGATCAACGAAAGCTACAAACTGGTCTGCTACCTGGTAGTTGGTATCCTGGCTCTATTTGCATAAGCAATTCCCTCCTATCCTTAGGAGGGTTTTGTTTTATGGTACAATAGAAACAGATTAAGACCAAAGGAGCCACCATGTCCCTCTCCCTCCGCACCATCAAACTGATATTTGCTACCGTCCTAGCCATTTACCTAGCGACCGCCCTGGGCTTGTCCTATGCGACGGCAGCTGGCATCATCGCCATTCTCAGTGTCCTCGACACCCGCAAGTCCAGCTTCAAAATGGCCCGCAACCGCCTCTTTTCCACCCTCCTGGCCCTAACTATAGCCGTCCTGATCTTCGCCCTCTTTGGCTTCGGCATCTGGACTCTGGGCATCTACCTGGCCCTCTACGTCCCTCTGGCCTACCGATTCAACTGGGAGGCAGGCATCGCTCCTTCGACCGTCCTCGTCACCCACCTCTTGCTGGAGCAGGATATTTCGCTGATTTTTTTGGGAAATGAGCTGGCGCTTTTTCTGATTGGGGCAGGACTGGCACTCTTGTTTAACCTCTATATGCCCTCGCAAGAAAAGAAAATCGAGGCCTACCACGACCAAGTTGAAGACCTGCTCAAGCAGATTCTCCTCCGTTTTGAAGCCTTTCTGCTCAACGGCGACGGACGAAACGAGGCAGAATTGATTACGCAGCTGGATAAGACCTTGGATGAGGCCCTGAAAGTCGTCTATCTAGACCGCCACAACCAGCTCTTCCAGCAGACCAACTACCAGGTCCATTACTTTGAAATGCGGGCCGCACAAAACAAAATCCTGCGGACCATGGCAGGAAATATCAACAAATGTTTACTGGAAGGTAGAGAAAATATTATCCTGTCCAGCCTCTTCGGGCGAGCAGCCCAGCAACTAAGCCGAGAAAACTCCGCCAAGGAACTGCTCCTGGATATCGAACTCTTCCATGCCACCTTCCGCGAGCGACCTCTGCCACAAACCCGAGAAGAATTTGAAACCCGTGCCACCCTCTTTCAGCTCCTACACGATATGGAAGCCTTTATTCGCCTCAAGGTTGACTTTTATGAGGTTTATAAAGACCAAGAACCGTCAGTTTAAACCGACGGTTCTTCTATTTTTCCATGAAATTCATCTGATATAGTCTTTTAGTTTACTTTTAGTACTAGGCAACGAGCCACAGGCATAACTCAATGCTTTCTGGTTTCTAGGCATTGACTTGAAACAGTCCCCCAGACTGTTTCAATCAGGCAAGGTGAGTTAACGACGTAATAAAAGATAAACTAAATGACGATACTTGGTTGTGCAAATGCAAGAAAGACAGCCCCATCATGACCGCATTCCCTGCGACAGCAATGATGAATTCCTCCTTGGTGGATACCTTACCCATCCAAATGCATATCATCAAAATAAGGTTGTAAAGCAAAATATACAGAGCCGTTATCCGAATTTTTTTCAGTAATATTTTCATGGGAAACCTCCTGTAAGTATCTTTTTATATTTATTATATAGAATTTAGCAAGCAAAAACAAGAAATTATATGTTACTAACCAAAAACCGCCAGATTTTCATCTGACGGTCAGGTGTTTTATGAACAAATTTATACGATTGCCTTGCTTGTTGCATCATCGAAGAAATGAGCTTTGTTGAGGTTGAAGGTCAAGCGGACTTTATCGCCTGGGTTGTGATAATCACGCGCATCGACACGAGATACAAATTCAGTGTTTCCAACCTTAGAGTAAAGCATGGTTTCTGCACCGAGAAGCTCTGAAACGACTACTTCTGCTTCTACGATAGAAGAAGGGTAAGTATCCAATTCTAACTGAGAAGCCTTGATGTCTTCTGGACGAATACCAAGTGTGAAGCTCTTACCATTGTAGCCTTTTTCTTCCAAGTGCTTGCGACGACCTTCTGGAAGATCCACTTTGAAGCCATCTCCAACAAGAACACCATCTTGAAGCGTCACTGTGAAGAAGTTCATAGCAGGGCTACCGATGAAGCTAGCAACAAACTTGTTGACTGGACGATTGTATAGCTCTTCTGGGCTACCGATTTGCTCGATACGACCGATTGTACCTGTACCTGCTGGGTTTTTAGTCGCAGACATGATAACGATACGGTCTGCCAAGGTCATAGCTTCTGTTTGGTCGTGGGTTACGTAGATGGTTGTTGCACCGATACGGCGGTGGATTTTAGCAATCTCTGTACGCATGGATACACGCAGTTTGGCATCCAAGTTTGACAAAGGCTCATCCATCAAGAATACTTTTGCATCACGAACGATGGCACGACCCATGGCAACACGTTGGCGTTGTCCACCTGAAAGGTCAGCTGGTTTGCGTTCCAAGAATTCTGTCAAGCCAAGAATTTGTGCAGCCTCTTCCACACGTTTTTTGATTTCGTCCTTGCTGTATTTACGCAATTTCAAACCAAAGGCCATATTGTCAAATACAGTCATGTGTGGGTAGAGGGCATAGTTCTGGAATACCATGGCAATGTCACGGTCTTTAGGTGCCACATCGTTCATGAGAACGCCGTCAATGTAAGCTTCCCCTTCTGTAATATCTTCCAAACCAGCAATCATACGAAGAGTAGTTGACTTACCACATCCTGAAGGACCTACGAATACGATAAACTCTTTGTCCTTGATGTCCAAGTTGAAGTCTTCAACTGAGTAATGCTCGCTGTTAGGATATTTTTTGTAGATATTTTTTAAATTCAATTGAACCATGTTCAATCCTCGCTTTCTTTGATGATTTCATTATAAATGAAAACGTTTTACTTTTCTCTGTCAATGTGAACAAAAATATAAAAATCTTTTGTACATCTTGCACAAAAGATTAGTAAATTCTATCTAACAATACTTGATAACAGAAACTCAAGTCTGTCAATTCCTTCAATTGAAGACCTGTCATATCCTGCCATTTATCCAAACGGTATTGGAGGGTATTCCGATGAACATAGAGGGACTGAGCGGTCTTAGTGACCACGGCCCCCTCTGCCCATAAGGCTAGAATGATATCCTGCATATCTTGCTGGTCAATCAGATCTAGCATACTGGCTTTTATCAGACCAAGCTCCAAGCCTGCTCTACCTTGTCCCCAAAGAAAAAGTTGACTAAAAGAGAGGACGGTTGATTGGTGGTAGTGGGCCCGCCATTGAGCGAAAAGGGCTGCCTCTGCTTGATAGAGTTGGGGCCAGCGGTCTGCGAGTTGACGGGGCCAGACCTGGCCGACCAAGAGGGTCAGTCGCAAGCCGAAGTCGAACTCCAAGGCTGACAGGGTGTCTGCCAGAAGGCTTTGATAATCCGTCCAAGTGCCTTGGTCCAGGATAAAGAGGTAGTCCTGAGCCGTCAGCTGCACCTGAGCCACCTGACTGGGCAGTAGGTCGGTCATCATGATTCTCCAAGCGTCCAGCTGGGCTTCCTTCTGCGACCAAAGGTGGACATGGATAAACTGAATGGCTTCAACCGTCTGGGGCAGCGAGCCTTGACCTTGTAGGTAGGACTGCCAAGGGCTAGACGGTTTCTGGTCTTGAGGACGCGACAACAAGGACAAGAGATAGCGTTCCCGCTCTGTCAAATCCGCATCCGCCAGATTCAGATAGCGACCGTCGCCCAGAGCCAGAGTGTTTTCGCCCGCTTCCCGCGACAACCTGGCCTGCGGAAACCAACCTGCAAGTTCCTTCTCGTTCATCTTATCCCCTTTCTATTTTGTCAATACACCAGCCCACCAGCTCCTCCAAGCGTTCGATTTGCTCGGTCATGTGCAGGTAACCCAAAACCGCCTCAAAACCTGTGGACATCCGATAGGTGACCACGTCCGCATTCTTAGCCTTGGTGTGGCTATGGCTATTCCTTCCCCGCTTGTAGATTTCTTCCTCTTTTTCGGTCAATAGCTGAGCTTCTAAGAGGGCTGAGATTAGGCTTGCCTGAGCCTTGGCAGAGACGTATTTGTTAGCCTCGCCGTGCAGTTTGTTGGGCTTGGTCAGCCCCTTGAAAATCAAGTGCCGTCTGATATACATGGAATAGACGGCATCCCCTTCAAAAGCCAGGGCAATTCCATTGATGAGATTGACATCTACTGCCTTAGTCACGTGTCCACCTCACACCATCCTTGGTATCCAAGAGCTTGATGCCCTGGGCTGCCAATTCATCACGAATGCGGTCAGCCGTCGCAAAGTCCCGATTGGCACGCGCTGCTTGACGTTCTGCTATCAAGGCTTCAATCTCGCTATCCAAGACTTCTTCTTCAAAGACGATGCCAAAGACGGCGAGCATTCTGCCAAAAGCTTCCTTAACTGTTTCATCGTAGTTGCCAGAGTTGATCCATTTGGCAAAGTCAAAGATAGCCGTAATTCCATTTGCCGCATTGAAATCATCATCCATGGCTGCTTCAAAGGCTGCCAAATGCAATTCAAGACCTGACTTATCCACAAAGTTTTGCACAGGTTGTGTATAAGTGTTTTTTAGATATTTGAGATTGATTTCCGCATCTGAAATAGCCTTCTCAGTGTAGTTGAGTGGACGGCGGTAGTGCTGGGTAGATAGGAAGAATCGCAAGACCTGACCGTCAATTTGTTCCAACATATCATGGGCTGTCAGGAAATTGCCCAAGGACTTGGACATCTTCTCATCGTTGATATTGAGCATGGCATTGTGCATCCAGTAGTTAGCAAAGGCCTGACCTGTCTTGCACTCAGACTGGGCGATCTCATTGGTATGGTGAGGGAATTCCAAGTCCGCACCACCACCGTGAATATCAATGGTATCTCCCAAAATCTCTGTCGCCATAACCGAACACTCGATATGCCAACCTGGACGACCTGCTCCCCAAGGACTTTCCCAAGACACTTCGCCTGGCTTAGCAGTTTTCCACAGGGCAAAGTCGAAAGGATGTTCTTTGAGTTGACCTTCTCCCTCAACACGACCAGAAGCCCCAGCTTCTAGGTCAGACAGGGTTTTGTTGGCCAAACGAGCATAGTTTTCCGCCTTTTCCACACGGAAATAAACATCGCCTGCCGCTTCATAGGCGTAACCCTTGTCAATCAAGACCTGCACAAAATCAATGATTTCATCCATATAGTCGATAACACGAGGATTTTGGGTAGCTGGTTTGACACCTAACTTTGCCACATCTTCCTTGAAAGCTGCGATAAACTTATCAGACAGTTCCTTGGTTGTCATGCCAGCTTCATTAGCAGCTTTGATAATCTTGTCATCCACATCCGTAAAGTTAGAAATGTAGGTCACATCAAAGCCACGGTATTCAAAATAGCGGCGGATGGTATCAAAAGCCACGACACTACGGGCATTGCCGATATGGATATAGTTGTAAACCGTCGGACCGCAAACATACATCTTGATCTTCCCCTCTTCCAAGGGAACAAAGTCACGCAAACTGCGAGTCATGGTATCGTAAATTTTAATCATAGCTTCTCCATTACTTCTGAGTATTCTTTAGGATTTGATACTTTTGATACAATCTGACCAGCCAATAAGCTGTCGCTGCCAACCAAATCATCCCTAACTGCCAGTTTCCTTGGGAAAACTTAAGGATACATAGAATTGTTCCACCGATGGAGGTCAACACATAAGGCCAGTTTTGTCTTACTAATTTTTTTAACATGATGTACTTTCTAATGTTCTTGCAATCGCCATGGCTACTTCAAAAAAGGTCATACTGTCGGCCGTCCGTTCCTCTCGACGAGTATCCCACTCATTCTTGTGGCGGTCCACATAGTCTGCCGTGTAGAAAAATTGATAGACCTTGGCCTGACGAAAGTTTGCCCAGGCCATGATAGCAGAAGCTTCCATATCGACCACCATGGCACCAGCGGCTAGGCGACGTTTAACCTTAGCTGCTGTTTCTCTATAAAATGCATCTGTCGTCCATGTCTTAGTCCGAACATGTTCAATTCCTGCTTGATCCAAAGCTTCTTCCATGGTCAATAATAGTTCCGAATGATAGCTAATCTCATCTCTGGCTGGTGCATAATGATAACTAGTTCCCTCATCGCGTAAGGCTGAGCTTGGTAGAATAATCTTATCTACAGCAATAGACCGATCCAGTACTCCACAAGTACCAAATACAATAAAATTTTGAAACCCTTTGGCTTTTAATTCTTCTAGGTTCCCAACAATCATAGAAGCTCCAATTGGGGCTAACATGACACCAACTCTCACTCCACTTTCTTCATAAATATACCATGGCAACCGGCCATTTAGATTGTGAAGAGCTCCACCCTCATATACATTTTCTAACTCGGCAACTCTCTCAATAATTTCTCCATTAAATGACAGAATTAAAGTATTACAGGTTTCACCACCACCCCGAATAGCGGCATCTGTCGGTTCAATGACCGCAGAGGTATTTTCAAATTCTTCTAGTAGCATTTTCCCTCCGAATCTTGTCCCTTACAACTCTACAAATGTGAGGAGCGATGGCTGGCTTCTCTCAGCTCTGCCAATTTGGTGGTGTAGTGTTCACGGCCATCTTCCATGTCATGAATGACCTTCTCATCTTTTTGACCGTGTACACGGACAATTTTAGCTGGCATACCGACCACTGTCACATCTGCTGGAACATCGGCTAGGACAACGGCAGCTGCACCCACTTTGGCATTTTCTCCGATTTCAACAGGTCCAATAACCTGTGCGTGTGCAGAAATCCAGGCCCCTTTTCGCACGGTCGGGTGGCGTTTGCCCGTATCCTTGCCCGTTCCACCAAGCGTTACGCCGTGGTAAAGCATAACACCTGATTCGATAATGGCGGTTTCTCCGATAACCAAACCAGCTCCGTGGTCAATGAAGACCCCCGAAGCAATCTCGGCGCCTGGATGGATTTCAATATTGGTCCAAAAGCGCCAAAATTGGCTGTGCATCCGAGCCAAGAGTTTAAAGCCTTTTTTCCACATCCAATGGGACAGACGGTGGGCAGCCAAGGCCTTGACACCTGGGTAGGTCAAAAGAACTTCCAAGGTCGTCCGTGCTGCCGGATCTTTTTCTTTTACAATCTCAATGGTGTCCTTCCACCAACCCATAGTCACTCCTTCTAGCGAAAGACAAGCCCGCTACCGAACTTGTCTACTCAGCTTATTTCTTTTCAACCTTGTGGAATTTGAATTCACCAAAGTTGTTATCTTTTTTCTCTTTGTTGTCTTTATGACGGCGTGGTCTGTCAGAGCGCTCACGTTTTTCTGGCTCCACATAACCTTCTGGTTTTGGAAGAAGAGCCTTCATAGAAGCGTCAATACGTCCTTTATCATCAATCTTGATGACCTTAACATCGACAATATCGCCGATTTCAACTAAATCTTCTGGTTTATTGACACGAGTCCAAGCCATTTCAGAAACGTGGACCAGGGCATCTGTCTTGTCAAAGAGGTTGACAAAGGCACCGAATTTCTCCAAACGAACGACTTTTGCCTGGAAGACTTCATCCACTTTTGCTTCACGAACAAGACCAGCAATGATTTCTTTAGTACGCTCAATTGCAGCACGATCTGGTGAGAAGATCGCCACAAGACCGTCTTCGTCAATATCGATTTTCACGCCAGTTTCTGCAATAATCTTATCGATGGTTTCCCCACCCTTACCGATAACAATCTTGATCTTGTCCACATCAATCTTGATAGTGTCAATCTTCGGTGCAGTTGGTGCCAGGTCAGGACGAACTTCTGGAATCGTCGCTTCGATGACATCAAGGATTTCAAAACGTGCCTTCTTAGCTTGTGCCAAGGCTTCTTCCAAGATTTGTGGTGTAATACCGTCGATCTTGATGTCCATTTGAAGGGCTGTGATACCGTCACGAGTACCAGCCACCTTGAAGTCCATGTCGCCAAAGTGGTCCTCAAGACCTTGAATATCGGTCAAGACGGTGTAGTTGGTGCCGTCTGAAATCAGACCCATGGCAATCCCTGCAACTGGAGCCTTGATTGGCACACCACCTGCCATGAGGGCAAGGGTACCAGCTGTGATAGAAGCCTGTGATGAAGAGCCGTTTGACTCCAAGACTTCTGCGACCAAGCGGATAGCGTAAGGGAAGTCTTCCAAGCTCGGTAAGACTTGCTCGAGAGCACGCTCTCCAAGAGCACCGTGACCAATCTCACGACGACCTGGTGCACCGTAACGACCAGTTGAACCCACTGAATATTGTGGGAAATTGTAGTGGTGCAAGAAGCGTTTCTTGTACTCGTCGTCCAATCCGTCGATGATTTGGGTTTCACCCATTGGAGCCAAGGTCAAGACAGAAAGAGCTTGCGTTTGACCACGGGTAAAGAGACCTGAGCCATGAACATTTGGCAAGAAGTCCACTTCTGCATCCAGCGGACGAATCTCATCCACACGGCGACCGTCTGGGCGAACCTTGTCTTCTGTAATCAAACGACGAACTTCTGCGTGTTCCATGAGTTCCAAGATTTCATGGACATCACGCATGATGCGGTCGAATTCTTCGTGTTCAGCATATTTTTCTTCGTAGGCTGCGATGACGGTCTCACGCACAGCATTGGTCGCATCTTCACGGGCCAATTTTTCTTCAACCTGCACCGCTTTTTTCAAATCGTCATTGTAAGCTGCAACAATCTCAGCCTGCAAGTCTGAGTCCACTTGAAGAAGCTCCACATCTGCCTTTTCCTTGCCGACTGCTGCTACGATTTGATTTTGGAAGTCAAGGAGTTCTTGAATAGCCGCATGACCTTTGAGGAGTGCCTCCAACATGATGTCTTCTGACAATTCTTTGGCACCAGACTCTACCATGTTGATAGCGTCCTTGTTACCAGCCACTGTCAAGTCAAGGAGAGACTCTTCCATTTGAGCTTTGTCAGGGTTGATGATGAGTTCACCATTGACATAGCCGACCTGGACACCTGCGATTGGACCGTTGAAAGGAATGTCTGAGATTGCTAATGCCAATGAAGAACCAAACATGGCTGCCATAGGAGCAGAGGCATCTGGGTCATAAGAAAGCACTGTGTTGATGACTTGAACTTCGTTACGGAAGCCTTCCGCAAACATTGGACGGATTGGACGGTCAATCAAACGAGCAGTCAAGGTCGCATCGGTCGACGGACGGCCTTCACGCTTCATCCAGCCACCTGGAAATTTCCCTGCGGCATACATTTTTTCTTCATAGTTGACTTGGAGGGGGAAGAAATCACCCGTCGCCATTTTCTTGGACATAACTGCCGCTGTAAGGACTGTTGAGTCGCCATAGCGCACAACAACCGCACCATTGGCTTGTTTGGCAACTTGACCTGTTTCAACGACCAATTTCTTGCCAGCAAAAACCGTTTCAAATACTTGTTTTGACATGAATTGTCTCCTATTTTTTCTAAAATTTTTCTTGCGTGTTTTCTACAAAAGACAATCAAACAAACTTGTTTCACTCTCTTTTGCACAAAACCACGCATACTATTTATTCTATCATATTTGACGGAAAATGTGGTGAAATGAGGAAGGAATTTGAGGGAAAATCTAACCTACCATATAAAAAACTGAACGAAACGAATACTCTTCACTCAAACGAAGAACACCCAGCTTTTCAGAGCACTACACTTCCATAATGGAACATAAGAAAAACTGCCACTATCCGAAGACATGGCAGTTTCCTATTTTTCAGTCGTTTTTGACGACTTTTGTATCCTATCTTAACGACGGAGTCCGAGTGAGTGAATCAATTCACGGTAACGGTTTACGTCTGTGCGGCGTAGGTATGCCAACAAGTTACGACGGCGACCGATTTTTTTCATCAAACCACGGTAAGTTGCGTGGTCTTTTTTGTGTTGTTTGATGTGGTCGTTAAGGTGGTTGATTTCCCAAGTAAGTACTGCTACTTGTACTTCAACTGAACCTGTGTCGCCTTCATGACGAGCATATTGTGCCATGATTTCATTTTTTTTCTCTTTTGAGATTGCCATGATATGTTCTCCTTTGTTTTTGAGCCTAATCCGAGTGACAGGTTGGCGACCTGTAACCAAGAAAAAGCTAGATTTGTCCTTTTGGACCTCATTTATTCTATCAAGGATTGTCTTTTTTGTCAACTGATTTGAAAACTAGCTGAGTAGCTCTGCTAGTTTCAAAAAAGCCAGCTTTCGCTGACTGTTACTTTAACTTATTCTGCTTTTGGCAAGATGAGGTTGAGGACGATGCCGACAATAGCTGAAAGAGCTGTTCCTGATAGCGTGATGGCACCGATGTTGAGTACTGCACCACCAAGGCCTAAGACCAACATAGAACTTGCGATAATCAGGTTACGGACTTGACCGAAATCAACACGGCTCTCAATCAAAACTTTCAAACCGTTTGAGGCGATAACACCGTAGAGCAAGATAGACATACCACCAAGAACGGCACTTGGAATAGTCGAGATAAGGGCTGTAAATTTGCCCAAGAATGAGAAGGCAATGGCAATCAAGGCTGCGTTACGGATAACGGATACTGATGCGATACGGGTCATGCCGATAACCCCTGTGTTTTCACCGTAGGTCGTGTTAGCAGGTCCACCGATAAAGGCAGATACGGCAGTCGCCACACCGTCACCAATCAAGGTACGGCTGAGTCCTGGCTCCTTCAAGAACTGGCGGCCACAAATTTGACTGAGAACCGTGTGGTCTCCGATATGCTCCGCGATGGTCACCACTGCGATTGGCAAGATGGCAATCATTTCTGGACCGAAGTAGAAATTGTAGGATTTGAAGGTTCCTGTTTCAAATGGTAAGTAGAAACCTGGCAATTCAAACCAAGCTGCTTCCAGAACAGGTGTAAAGTCAACTAGTCCGAGGAAGATGGCAATCACATAACCACCGATAATGGCAATCAAGAAAGGAACAATCTTGGCGAAGCCTTTCCCTTTGGTATTGACAAAAGCCGCAATCAAAAAGGTAGCAATAGCCGCTACGACATTTCTCCAGTCACCGTCTGCGACAAAGCCTGCTGAAGTCACGGCAGAATTGGCAAGACCCAGACCGATAACAATAATCATAGGACCGATGACAATCGGAGGCAAGAGGCTGTCAATCCACTTAGTTCCGATCACTTTAACAAGTGCAGCAATCAAGACATAAATCAAGCCGACGAAGAGAATACCTGTCTGCGCTGCTGACACATCGCCACCCATTTCCTTGATAGCAAGAGCCATAGCTGAGATGTAGGCAAAGGATGAACCCAAGTAAACCGGCACCTTAAACTGGGTTGCCACTTGGTAAATCAGAGTTCCGACACCTGATGCGAAGAGGGCAACCGAAACTGGCATACCGAGAATCAAGGGCACCAAGATTGTCGCTCCGAACATAGCGAACACGTGCTGGAAACTCAACAAAATCCCTTGAAGCGGTGCTGGTTTCTCATGGACATCAAACAAAAGATTGGCTTTTGTACTCATAAATTTCCCATTCTGGGTACACAAAAAGACCCAGACTTTCTAAATATACATAGTCATAGGCCCTTAATTGATTTTTCCTGTTGTCTTTCTCACCTCACGGGATGAGTTTAAAAACCTACGCTTTTGCTATTGTAACATAAGAGTTCCGTTTTAGGCAAGGAATTTTGTAAATTTTTATTTTTCTTGGAGACAAGACTAGCAAACATAAGGGGAATAAACTGAAATTCAAAACTTCCGAAAAAATCAAATGTTTTTCGTACAATCTATAAATTCCTTAACTAACATTAAGATCTTATCTTCATGTCCTCTGATTGTTCCACTATTCCAATTGTCGTCAGAATTTCCAGTAAGTTTAGCCATCCATTGCAGTTTTAGACTTTGGTTTCCGAATATCTTTTCCCATTGGCTATACTTGGCCTGCGGTCTAGAGTTCCCAAACTTCGAATTTTGACTATCCGTGATAATACAGAGGTTTCCAAAAGAATGAAGCAGACTATCAGACATTCTTAACATCCCACTATCTTCAAAATTTGGATTCTGAGGATACCAATGTTCAACGGAACGACGATAAGTGAATCTAAAATTCCTTGAATCAAAAAAGTACTCCTGTAGATTATTTTGATTTTTCCATAAGACATAATCAACAAAATTGAAAGCATAGATAGGCATATTAGGGTAGCATCTAAATTCTTGTCCATCTTCTGTAAATAACCGACCTTCAGCATATCGAACTGCCAACGCTTCTAGAAAATTTACAAACTGGTGTCCAAATGCTTCATCTTGCAAATGTTCAATATTCTCAAAGAGATAGACCAAAGTCTCATATAGCCAACGACTATCTCGATTTGATGTAAAGGTCACTGCAAACATAGACTGAAGCATAATAATGGTATCATTCACTGCCTTATCTGAAAAAGTATTATTCTCAAAATGTTCTTCTACAAAGTAATCTGTATTTTTCCGATTGTCTCTTTGATATTCATAGTAAGTACCTTTGCTAAGAAACCAGTCGTTTTTTGACCGCCTTGATGTATCTTCGCTTGCGTTTCTAATGACATAGTTATCAAATAGGTGTCTGATGCTTAATAAAGTTTCCGAGAAGTAAACGACCCAATCCCTTCCTTTTTCACTCACCGTAAAGACATCAAGTAGTTTCTTATCATCTAATTGAACATCTTGTGGGGAAATATTTTCAATAATAGAAACAGTATACAAGAGTAGTGTTTCAAAGTTAATAACGGTTGTATATTTTCCAGTCTCTTTGTCGTCTACGATGTCATCAAATACCAATGAACTTGAATCTTCTAGGATAGCTAATATACTTTTTTTTGAACTATTTGTGTTATCAATAAATCGATAGATATTGGCTAATTTATAATTTGAAAAATGCCAACCAAAAATGTTTTCTCTTTCTTTAAACGTTTCCTTTCTTTTCTTTCTCATTTGAAATGATTTAACTACCGGATTCTCGAAGTCTGCACAGGCATCCCAAATTTTAGCAAACTTAGCAGCTTCTTCATCATCAAGCTTCGCCATCAATTGAGCCTTAATAATTTCATGAGCTTCCAATTGCTCTCCTCTTGAATTAAACCGCTCAAAATAAAGATTCAAATCTAAGTCAGTAGGTAGCATATTTCTAAAAATGATGACGTGTTGAAAGAGGTACTCAGCATATACCGTCACTTCCATTTTAAACTGTTCGGACAGAATTTTATTTAGTGCTAATTTGGTGTTTTGGTAACCTCTAATAATCTCATCCATATTCTCAAATGCTGCACTACTATTTTCAAATAACTGCTGCAAAGATGCATTGGACTGCTTACGCGCTTCGAAATTTAAGAGTTTCAAGCCAGGGAACTGGATATGATACTCATTTCTCAAAACCAATGCTAACAAAGTCAAAGCTGTTGTTCTCTGTTGCCCATCAATAATATGGTACATATTTCCTTTTTGATGAACAACCAGTGTTCCGATATAATAATCAGGACGTTTTTCACGTTCGTTGTAGGCATCTGCTATGTCAATAAGCAATTGCTCAATCTCATCATATGTCCATGAAAAATTTCGCTGATAAAGAGGAACAATGTATTCATCTTCAGTCAGAAGTTTTGTAACTGTCAAAGTAGCTGTCTTAGTCATTTATTAAGCTCCTCTTCCTCAAGAATTTTCTCCAAGGTAAAATGTTCAAATTGATCACGATTGATTTTCTGCAAAAAATCGCTTGGTGTACTTGCATGATGTAATAGCTGAAATAATTTTTGAACTGTACGCCGTTGAAAAATTCCGCCCGCAGCATAATTGGCTAAAGTGCTATCATAAATGGCACGCGCTTTTATACGTGGATAATAGGCCCATATAAAAATTGTTTCAACAATATCTTTATCTAAAGCTCCCTGACCAAACCTATCCACAAAAAGCAACACTAAATTATCGAATAAATTACGATTTCGGCTATAACGTTGTTTAGTAGAATGTAAAATCTTTAGCATTTTGGAGTCTAAACTGAGATTTTCAAACCAAGTCTCTCTGTTTTGAATCATTTTATGTGACTGATTAATATAAGAGAAAAAGTACTCTCCATCAATAATTGGCATCGTTAAAGAAATAGGATAATCAATATTTTGTTCTTTTAATAGTCTAAAGAGATTCAAATAAGGGTATTCGTTATGATGTAAACCGACACCTTTAAAATCATCGATAAAATCTTCTGTAAAGCGAAGGTATGAACCCTGACGACGTTTAGTCAACCCAGTTTCACCAATTGACCACCCTCGCACTCTAAAAAGATATTGGTTAAATAAATCTTTTAAATTGACCTTTTCGTCTGTAACAATTTTTTCCCAATTTTCGATCAAATCTTCACTGATTTCAGAGGCATTTCTCAAATGATAGGCTTTAAGCAGGTCGTGTGGCTCTAAAGCTTTTCCCCGATTATTTTGAGAATCAAAAAGTTGGAAAGCTTCAGATAATCGATTATATGGCATTGTAATAACAGCAATTTCACAATTTTTAAGAAGAAAGTCACATACTTTTTGCGCCTTTTCGTCATCTAGATCAATCAGTATTTTCCACTCTTCAAAATTTTCCTTAGCATGTTGACACGAAACCACGTCAAATTTTTGATTTAGTAACTGCTGGGCACCGATATAGTCGTTCAACTTCCCTAAAGCCTGTAAAAATAATGCAACAGAAATAGTCCGCTGTTGTCCATCAACAATATCTAAAGTTTGTTTTTTATCGTGTAAAATAAGGGAACCAACTTGATAAATGTCCTTTTTAGAGTCTATAACTTCTTTGACATCATAGAATAAGTGTCGAATGTGTTTACGTTGCCATTTATAAGGACGTTGATAATTTGGGATATGGAGCCTATTGTCCTTCAACAGTTCCTCTAATGTCATATGCCTCAAAGTAATATCAGTCATTCTGCTTATTCTCCTATTTTTTCTCTACACTTGCATTCGGAATCATTTTCGCATGCATTTCCGCAGCTGTTTTATCATAAAATGGTCCTACAATGATATTCCCAAATTGATCTACTACAATCCATTCTTGCATTTACTTCTCCTCCTTTCAATTAAGAGTTCAATAACTATTTGATACACTCATTCTAATACATAGAATGGACAAATAGCGTCCTATCCCTCTAAATTTTATAGTTTTCTTGCATATTTTTGAGAAAATGTTTCATATCTTCTACAAGAGAACTTGGAGAAAGCACGGTTAGGGCATCAGCCTGACTCAACAACCAACGTTTTAAGCCTGGTGTGTCTTGACTGACAAATTCAATCACATTGCCTTCTGAGCTTGTTTCGATAATCTTTGCTGTCGGAAATTGATCCAAGACAATGGTTGGATCATAGCTGAATCTGACTCTTACGGTTCGTTCCCGTCCCATAAAAGAATCCACTTGCTTATTCCGTACCTCACCATCTCGGAACTTTTTGCCATAAGAAATAGCCGGTTTCTTCTCAGGCGAAACCTTCCATTCTAAAATCCGATCTAACTTTAAAGTCATATAGGAAGAATGTTTTAGATTAAAAGCTACAAGGTAAAAGTAATGACTATCGTAATAGAGTGACACAGGAAAAACCGTGTGTTTCTTTTCTATATTGTAGGGAGATTGGTAGCGAATGTCTAATACCAATTCCTTACGAATGGCCTCTGACCATTCCCAAATCTTATCGATCCTATTTTGAGTATCTGAAAGCGGGGCATAGTTTAAGAGTTCACTGGCGATAATGGCTGAAATTTCTTTCTGCTCATCTTTCGATACTAGTGCTAATAAGCTATCTAAAACAGCCTTGTTTTCTTCCGTATTCAAAGCACGATTTTCCAGTAAAATCTTAGAAATGGTCAGAATTTCCTTTTTGTTAAAAAGAGACTTCCCTTTTAAGAAGCGAGTATGGTACTTGGGATCATAGGCTAACTCTGCTGCAATCATTGGCTGACTTTCGATAAATCCTCCTAGAAGAGCAAAATCTCTTTGAATAGTCTTCTCACTAACTCCAAATTCATCTGCCAATTGTGATTTTTTTAGATGCGCCCCTGATTGTAAGCGTAAAAATATAGTAAGTAATCTTTCCTGATCGTTCATAGAAACCTCAATTCTAAAAAGATTATAACACTCTTAACAAGTCAAATTCAATAAATTTCCTTGGTAAAGAATCTTGCTCAATGCATCATTTGAATTATCAAACTCACAACCTGTTACCAGTAATTTTCCTCCTGTTTTTAGATAACTTTCCAAAATTCTTGCCAACTTCTTCTGAATCGCATCGGTACTATTATAAAATTCTTCAATATTTTCAATCATCACAACATCAAATTCTTCTAGAAAATGAACATTTTGTACTATTTCTATCGCCAGACTGACTCCGACTACTCGTTTCACTTTCTTATTCATCTCTCGATAGTAAAATTCTATGTGGTCAACAAAGTTCCTTCTGATGTGATCAACATCTGAAATAATATATAAAAGTTGTCCGATATAGCTCTTTTGAGGGATTCCAAAAAAATCACTTACTTCCCGATTAATGCTGTCAAAAGAACTTCTCACCTTAGTATCTGAATCCAAATTTCTGTACAGCAAATCGATAAATATTTCTAAAATTTCCATATCGTTAAACACAGTGTTTTCTTTCAAGCCATTATTATTCATGCGCAACTCCTTTCTTCTATCCCTGTAATCCAAAACCTATTAACCGTTGAGTTGATTCCAACTCTGATAATTCTTGGATGGCGTTTTTAATATCAGCTTCTATTACGACATTCATCTCCGTTTCCTCTAAGGTTCTATTGCCTATCTTTTCCATCACTCGAGTCGCCTGTTGATACAAACAAGCTTCTATTAGTTTACGAACATAACGACCATTGCCAAAATGTTCGGTTGTTCCAACTTTTAAAAAATGCGAATACAATACTTCCTCATAGTTAGATTCAATAGAATACTCTTTTTTACTCAACATCATTCTAAAAATTTCATACAGTTCGTCCACAGAGTAATCTTCAAAATGAATGTTGTTTGAGATTCGAGATTGTAATCCTGGATTCGTGTCTATAAAATTGTGCATCAAATTTTTATAACCGGCAAAAATAACAACTACCTCATTGCGACGATTTTCCATTTCTTGAATAATGGTGGGTATAGCTTCATTAGCAAAATCTCTTTCACTCTGTGGAATCAAACTGTAAGCCTCGTCGATAAACAGTACACCACCACTTGCACTATCAAACACCTTTTTTATTTTCGGTGCTGTTTGGCCAACATATTCTCCAATAAGGTCTGCTCTTCCAACCTCTACTATCTTGTTTTCTGCGATCAATCCATGTTCATACAGGATTTCTGTATAAAGACGAGCTACCTCTGTCTTACCCGTCCCTGGATTTCCTGTAAATAACAAGTGCCCATTACTTTCTTCAACATGATAGCCTCTTTCTTTCCTCAGTTTCGATAGTTGTTCAAAAGCAACTTGTTGTCTGATTAATTTTTTTACAGATTGAAGACCAATCATTTGATTCAGCATCTTCTCAGCTTGGCCACATTTACTTTTAGATTGTTCCTTTTGCAAACTAAAGTGATCCATATCCAGCAATCCATTTTCTTGACAATAATTGGTTGCCACCGCATATTCATGGATTCTCTGAACCATTCGTCGAATATCTTTTGCATTGATGAGATTTGAAGCCTTTTCTACATACTCCCTAACAAATTCCTTGTCTATACTAATTCGTCTTTTTGCTAATAGTTGAATAGCAATTTCAACTAGTTCATCATTTGTATAGGGAGGAAACTCGATTACACTTACATTGTAGTATTCCTCTTGTAATTCCATCGCTATTTTTTTTGCTTCTTCGCTCGATTGGGCAATTAGAATACAAATATTATTCTCTTTCTTTGTATTGATATTAGCGAAAAGTTCTAATTTAGGACGAGCCCTTGCTTTAAAATAGTCATAAACAACTGGAAATTGTTTTTCTTCAGTCTTAGGAAGAAAGTATTCGCTACAATGAGTATCAATTGCTTTCAAATCGAACAATCGTTCTAAATATTGAAGGGCATATTTTCGTCCACTCCCCTTTTGACCGTTGAAAATTAAGAAAAATGGCTCTTTCGTATGCGATTCTAAATAGTTTGATTGATAGACTAAATAGTTTATAAGATGCTGAATACTATTTTTGAATGTAGTAAGACCAATCATATTTTCTGATAAAACATTCTCGTTCAGAGTAAGACCTTGCTTATCTTCCTTTGATTGCTTCAATAAGAAATAACCAAATTCTCCCAAATTTTCACGCCCAACTTTTTCAATAAAATCATCCTCATTTATTGAAGAATAGCCATCTAAATAGACATCCACTTTCCAAAGTGATTGAACCTTTTTTGCTATTTCTCGTTTTGTATTTGCAGCTCCCGTTACAATGAATAAATCTTCTTTTTCCTTCAAAAAATACATCCAATTATTTTCTTGTATAAAAGATTCACTAGGTCGCTCTAGTTGCTGTACATCTCCCATTAATTTTATGTGATAATAGTTCATCTTTACCCCTCTATTCTGATATTCTCAATAAGAAGTATATAAAAATAGATGGACAAAATATGTCCATCTATTTTATTAAATTTATTTACAATCCCATCCTACTTCATCTTATTAGGAGAGGGTCTGTCTATGATTCTCAACAGAGTAAAATCATATTTAAAAAGTTTTTCACTAACCCACACTCTTTATCCGTTTCTTAATCTTCTGACCAAACTCCATCATCCTGCGCTTTTCTTCTGGCCAGATATTAGTCACGCGATCTACGGCGATGATAAAGATGACAATGACTGCATAATCTTTGGCACTATCAATTACACCTAGGTTTTCCAAAATAGTCAAGAGCAGGTAAAAGCTAAACAAAATGGTCCGTTTGGGTAGAGCCATCAGAAGTTCAACTCCAGCCTTATAGCCCAGATAAATCTGCCGATTGAGCCCCTTGGCGCGTTCCAACCGACGATTGAGAAAGGCACGAATGCGGCTATAAAACCAGTCAGAAGTAAAAAATAGAGACTGGATGGCTATGGCAATTAGGGATAAATTATTGGCATGTTCAACGCTCATACCAGACACCCTAGCAATGATGTAGGTCCAATCCCCATTATCAATCCATATCCAAATCGAAAGATAAACAACTGCTCCTGCTACCACAATCAAGGGCAGGGCACGAAAAATTTTTTCAATATTTCTCATAATTCAACCCCAAAAACTTTCAAACTAGTCAATTCCGCTTCTGTCAACCTGCGGTATTCTCCAAGAGTCAGCGCTGGATCTAACTCAAGTGGTCCCATGGTCAATCGTTGCAAGTCTGTCACCGTCTTTCCACAGGCCTGCACCATGCGTTTGACCTGGTGAAATTTCCCTTCTCGGATGGTGATGTCAACGAGTGAAGTCTGCTTAGCTTCATCTGTAGAGAGGATGGTCAACTGGGCTGGCTGACAGGTAAAGTCTTTCAGCTCAATTCCTGCCGCAAATCGCTCGACATCCTCTCGGGTCATAATCCCGTCAACCCGTGCACGGTAGAGTTTGCCCACATGTTTTTTGGGAGAAAGCATAGCATGGGCCAGCTGGCCATTGTTGGTCAAAAGGAGCAAGCCATGGGTATCAATGTCCAAGCGTCCAACTGGAAAAATTTCCTTATGGCGAGCTGTATCGTCTAGCAAGTCCAAAACAGTCCGATGGCGGTCATCCTCGGTGGCTGAAATAACTCCTTTGGGTTTGTTCAATAAATAATAAACAAAGGTTTCATGGCTCAAGACCTGACCTGCTACTGCAATCTGATCCGTCTTTTCGTCAATCTGTTGCTTTGGGGACATCTCTACTTGGCCATTGACGGTGACTTGCTTGTTTTTCAGGACTTTCTTGACTTCTGTCCGACTGCCAACACCACAATCCACTAAAAATTTATCTAATCGCATATGAGTTTCTTTTCCATTTTGATATATTCTGCTTGCTTTTCTCTTTCTGCAAATCCAAGAGCATGAAAGAGTTTTTGGGCAACTTGATGAGAGCTAGCAACTGTCAGTTTGATACTAGCTGGCTGAACATGCTCTACTAAATAGTCTTCAATAGCCTGGTAGAAAGCTCTGCCATTTCCCTGACCCGTCAAAGAAGGTTTCATGCTCAATCGAATGTCAACTGTCTCGCCATCTTGGTCAATACAGAAATAGCCCATGAGGGCGGCATTGCGGATGACTGCAAAAAAGCGGTCCCCACGCGCCCCTGGCGAAATCATCTCCGCATAGGTCTTGGGGTGTGCACTAATCGTATAGACATCCAAAGGGGCTTGATAGCGCCATTGGTTAGCAATTTCCAATGCCAGATCCTGGGGCAGAGGCATGATATGAAAATAGTTCATCTTCCGAAAATTTTTAGACAAATTTTTAATCCTGCGGTTTTGGGTGGCGTAATGATCTGTCTGATAGACATAATCCACATAGCCCAACTGATAGGAGGGAATCATGTCCTTAAAAATCAACTGAACATCCTCTGGAAAACGTAGTATTAATTCATTCAAGCGGTTGTTTTCTAACATAGGTCTATTATACCAAAAAGGAGCGGAAATCCGCTCCTACTTCTTCAGTTGTTTATAAATCAAGCCAGCGCTTATCAAGGCACAGCCGATGGCGTAAATCCCAAAGGCACCTGTTGGGGTTGGATTGAGTTTTTCCAGATAAGTTGGCAAGATAGCTGACGTCGCACCACCAATATTGCAACCCATGAGAACGATGGTCATGACTGCATTGAGCAAGGCCTTGGGTGCACGGTCTGTTACCTGACTAAAGACAATGGTCAAAATGATGCTATAGAAAAATCCTGACACCATACCACCAAGCCCCAGTACCCAGAGATTATCCGCAAAGGCAATACCGACAACCGCGAGTCCAAAGACCACATAGGAAACTGCCAAAAGCCAGCCCTTCAACCGACCAACCAAGCTACTAAAGACTGTCCCTGCCACAATCCCCATGACTTGCATGAGACTGAGAATCAAACTAGCCTCTTGTGCCGTACCGATACCCTTGGCTAAGACAATCTGAGGAATACGAATGGTCAGGAAGGTATTGACATTGATAACAAAGAAGGCTAGAAAGGCTAGATAAATCCCCATCATCCACATGGTCTTGTCCAGTTTAGCCTTTGGCGCGTTCTCTTCTAGCTTAACCTCCATACGAGCAAGTAATTCTTCCTTGGGCACAAAGAGAAGGAAAAGAGCCAAGATGACCAAGGCAAAAAGGTAGACCAAGAAGGCAGGTTGCCAACCAAACTGGGTCAACCAACCGACAAGAAGCGTTAAGCCTGCACTTCCCAGCACCTCAGCTGAACCACGCAAGCCCATCATTTTGACCCGTTCCTGACCGGTGAAAAAATTACCGATGATATTAATCGCACGCGCATTGATCAAGCCAATCCCTAAACCAAGCAAGATGCGAGCCAGCAAAATCAGAGGATAGGCAGTTAGAAACACCGGTAAAGCACCGCCGATGGCCATAAGCAAAAGCCCTACAATGATAATGTTTCGTTCCGATAAGAAACGGACAACCAAACCATTCATCAAGAGTGCTACCATAATAGCAAATGACGTCACAGTAATTAAGTTTTCCACCTGGGCCGCTGCAATTCCCTGCTGGGCAAAATGCTCAATCATCTGTGGAATAGCTGGTGAAACTGCAAATGTCGAAACCAGCATGGTGGATAGGGCCAGCAAACTGGCTTTTTCTAAAATTCTTTTCATTTTTCTCCCTTTCAACGTTCGTCTTTTACTAGTATAGCAGATTTGATAGGGAATAGATAGGAAACATTAGACTTTTATTTTCCTAGATTTTATGGTACAATTACTTTATCTGTGCTCAAATAAGGAGAGAAAGATGTCTGTAATCGAACGATTGACAAAAGCTGCCCATTTGATTGACATGGATGACATCATCCGTGAAGGGCACCCAACCCTACGCCAAGTTGCCGAAGAAGTTGCATTTCCCCTATCTGATCAGGAAATTATTTTGGGCGAAAAAATGATGCAATTCCTCAAACATTCGCAGGATCCAGTCATGGCTGAGAAGATGAAACTCCGTGGCGGAGTTGGTCTAGCAGCACCTCAGATTGACGTTTCCAAACGCATCATCGCTGTCTTAGTCCCAAATCCAGAAGATGAGGAAGGCAACCCACCTGCCCAAGCCTACTCCCTCCAAGAAGTCATGTACAACCCTAAAATCGTGGCACATTCTGTCCAAGAAGCTGCTATGGGAGGGGGCGAAGGCTGCCTATCCGTTGACCGTGAAGTCCAAGGCTACGTTGTCCGCCACGCGCGCGTGACTGTTGACTATATGGATAAAAACGGCGAAAAACACCGTATCAAACTCAAAGGCTTTAATGCCATCGTGGTCCAACACGAAATCGACCACCTCAACGGTGTCATGTTCTACGACCGCATTGACCCAGAACACCCATTTGCCGTTAAAGAAGGTATGTTGGTGATTGAATAATAAAGAAACAAGAAGGATATAAAAAGATTATGAAAAAAAATTCACTTTTAACAAAACTCACTAAGACTACTGTCATTGCTACACTAGCTCTAACAAGCCTACCTGTTGGCTTGCCTTTTACTAATGCTAGCACTGTATATGCTAACACAAGCTCTTCAGCAGTTAATGTACCAACAGAAGTATATGTTTTTTCTGGAACACCCCTCACAAAGCCTATTGCTATCTCAGGTATCAATGGATTAAAATCAGCGCACTTTATCCAAACAGGAAATAGCACCATCCAAAACCTAGGTCAACTCACTATTTCTTCCAACAAGATCCAAGGTTCTATTTCTGGTGTTGGTTCCTATCGTCGTCGCTTGGCAATCAATAGTACTGTGGTAAAAACAGCAAATGGCTTGCGAGCAACCAGTTTCAAGACCAGTCCAGTGATGACCTTCCATGTTCTCGACGCAAAAGTACTTGGCACCGTTGAAAAGACAGCTGGACAAACACTGACTGCAAAAGAAATCTTAGACCAGGTTCAAGTAATTGAAAAAAGCGGTCTAAACCTCTCTTCTATCGTGACCAAAGAAGTCATCAGTCCCCTACCAACTAGCGGTTCTGGCAACAAGGTCCAAGTACGTTTGACTACTGCATCTGGTCAGGTAAAAATCGTCAATGTAACTGTCAACTTCTCACAAGCAGCTAAGGCTCCTGTTACAGAAGCTCCTGTAACTGAATCACCTGTAGCCGAAGCTCCAGTCAATCAAGCACCTGTTATGTTAAACGGCTTTGCGATTGAATATCCTGCGGGAACCATTACTGCAGGAACTACTCTTCCTAAAAACTACTCTTCTTTCTTCACCGTCCGCAACATCAATCGCATCACTGAATTTGAAAGAGAAATGATCGAAAACGTCCTAAACTATAACATGTCATCATCCGGCCGCCCTGTAAAAATCGTACTTGGCAGCAATGGCATTTACAAGGCCTACAAGCAGGACGGGACAATTATTGAGGAACAAAATATCCGCCTCTTTATCAAGCAAGACACGGATGGCGACCAGGTTCCAGACTACATGGAAATCGAGAGAGGCACAAACCCTCACGATGCCAAATCTTATCCAAAATGGGAAATGTTAGCCATTATCAACTAAGAACTTCTTCTGCTAAGCAGCACGAACCCATAACACAAAGATACCGACCCGATCCCCGAAGGAAAGGTCGGTATTTTTCATATGTTTCTAATACTCAATGGAAATCAAAAGTAGCCTAGAAAACGAAGCCGAAGATAGAACTCCGCTCCTCTCCTGTTTCAAGGGAGCAGGCTGAGGCTGAGCAAAAAGTCCAGCCTCTCTTCTCAGAGTTCGTGTCAACATCTCAGCGCAGTGGTTGATTGGCAGATTTGTTCGTGTTTCACACTCCAAATCTGACCTAATCAACTATGCGGGGGTGGGAAGACGAACTCTTTTCAGACTGGTCGAGTTCTTTCCCACTCCCACTCATCTAGTCAAGTTGACAACAGATATTTTTGATTTTCGAAGAGTATAACTCTATATTTACATGCCCCTGCTCACTCAGCCTCCCTTTTATAAACATAGCAGAGCTAACTGCCTAAAGATTTCCTGCCCATCCAATACCAGATCTTGAAAGAGGAGGTAGTCCAGTAGAGCCAGTGAGCCAGCTAGCAGGATGAAGACAACCAAGCGATTTGAAAACCGAACCTGCAAAAGATGATTGAGACTGACTAGCACAATTTCCAATACCAGCAAGCCAAGCACCATCCACAAGAGATAAGGGGCATTTGGAAGGAACCAGACCCAGAGTTCTTGTCCCCTCAGGAGTTCAAGAAAAATCCCCCTCTCCGAATGGGAAAGCAAGATAAGGCCATCTTCCAGATAACCAATTCCTCCGATCAGACTATTGACTAGGAAAAGACTAGCTAGAAAGAGCATTGTAAAACAAAGAGCCTGGCCCAGTCCCAGCAACCACTTGGTGACTAGAACCTTGTGCAAATCCACAGGCTGGGTCTGATAGAGACGCCAGTTTTTCCCTGCAACCTCCACCGCCTTACCCCTACTGCCAAGCCAAACCGCCAGCAAAAGTACCAACAAATAGGCTGGACCATCAAAGAGAGAGCGCAGACTTCCAATACCTGACAGATCTCTGGAGCGGTCCCAAGAAGGATCGTCTACTGGAACCAAGGCATCATTGGTATCAAAACGATTTTCCAAGCTGGTCAAAACGACATCCTTGCCCCGCTTGGTCGCAGGCACCCCAGCCTCCATCAGCTGCTGCCAGTAATACTGACTGACCTGATTGTGGGTCTGGTAACGGCGAAGATTATCCACCGTCTGGCTGGCCCCAATATCACCATTGGCAAAAGCCTTCTCCTCTCTAGCCCATAGATAGACCTGCTCTGCCTCCAGCATAGCAAGGTGACTAGCCGGCAGATCCTGAGGTTTTTCCTGATATAGCTGCCATTGCTTGACATAGAGATCTTTATAGATATGGTATTCCTGTAAAAGCTCCACTCTCCACTCCAACTCCTCCTGATAGCTCGCGTCCTCTTTGACCAACTGCCTCAGACGGTTGATTTCCGACTGCAAACTCTCCACATAGACCCCATCCTGCTCATAGGACTGGGCAACCAACTCCATCGAAGCCCTCTCCTCCTGGGCAACCTCTTGCTTTTCTAGTCCCGTCAGTAGGGAAAATAGCAGAGCTAGGAGCAAGTTACCCAAGACGAGCCCTTTCCAAGAGTTGAGCCGACTAAGGATGAGAACATCAAAAGACCAAACCTTGTCCAAATGCCCTGTTTGCAATTCCTTCTGATGCCCCACGGTCAGGACCAGCCTTTTCTTCTCTGTCAGTAGATAATAAGTAATGAAAAGCCCAATGGTCAGCAGGAGCAAGACATCCACCGCTACAAAGACCTGTGAAAATGCAGCTGTGTCTAAAAAACTCGGAAAGGCAAGCAAGGGCAGAATTTGACCTGACCAACCAGCTACTGCACCTGCCTGATAGGAAAGCCCCAGAGCTAACAGTAAGCCCGTCACCACAAAAATCAACCGACTGGCTAACAAGTGGTCCAAAAACCCAAAAAGTAAGCGAACAGCTAGAAGCAAGACCAGCCAAAAACCAAGCAAGATAAGCCCGTAAAGCCCAGAACCTATCAACTGACTCTGACCCAAAATCTCAAGAGGAGCTTGAAAACTAGATACAGCCAACTGACCTGTCAGCCCATCATAGACCAGGATAAAGAGCAAGCCTGTTCCCACAGCCAGCAGAAGCGAAAGCAAGGAAGCAGCCAAACGCCTGACCCCCTGCAAACTCAGACTATCCCATTGCCGCAACTGCCAAACTTGATGAGCCAGTGTCTTTTCCGACAGTTGATTGGCAAGTAGAAAACCAAGCACCAAAAATACAGGAAGAAAACCAAACAAACTTTCTAAGTAGGCTTGAACAATACGGCCCGTTGACCAGGCTTGATTTTCAGGACCATCAGGCAATTGGTAGGCAAGTAACCAGTCATTCCATCTGGCCAAACGTTCGACTTCCGTTTGCGTCAAGGAATTCCGAGTTTGAAAGTTTTTCCGATACTGACCGATAAAATAATCTAGGTCCTGATACATGAGTTTGCGGTAGTTGGGGATAGCTTCAAACTTCCCCTCATCCAAGGCCTGACTGACACTTTCAATATCGGATTTCAAGCCCACCATCCGTGGTGCTTCTTCTGACCCCTCCTCAATTTTTATATCTGCCAAGACACTAGCCAATTCACTCAGTTCTTCTTTATAGGTTTCCACATAGGCCGCTTGGTGGGCTTGACGTTGTGAGATGGGAAGGTAGACCAGACCCAGAAAACCCAGCACAAGCAAGCAGTAGAGAGGCGACCAGAGAATTTTCTTGATTTCAAAGTTCAGCCTCATGTCCCCTCACCACCTTCCTCCACATAGAGATCACGGTAGAGAGACTCCATATAGTCGCTGGCTTTTGTAAGGCCAGCCACCTGCTGGATGGGAATACGATCCAAACAATCCAGTAAATCTCGCTCGGGCAAGAAGATTTCCACCAACCCCTGCCCTGCCTTTTTCCACAAGAGTTGCGGATAATCCCGTAAAAATTCCTGAACCTGTTTGGAGTTTTCCACAACAAGATGGTAATCATAATCCGCCGTCAACTCCACTTCTGTGGCAATCAACTTGCTGGCCTTGAGAAAATAAACCTGATTGGTCAGCTTCTCAATTTCCGACAGATGGTGGGAAGAAAGCAAAATGGCAACCCCTTCTGCCTGTAGGTTTAGAAGAAATTCCCGCTGCTGGATGATATTGGTCGGGTCCAAGCCGATATGGGGTTCATCCAGCAACAGGAGCTTGGGCTTGGGAAGGACAGCCATGGCAAAGATCAACTTCTGCTTCATACCCATGGAATAACCAGCCACCCGCTTTTTGACATAGTAGCCCATCCCCAATTCTTCCACCAACGCATCCACTTCCTTTTTCCCCAGCTTGTGGGTGGCAGCCACATAGGTCAGATGGTCATAACCCGTCAACTGTGGATAAAGTGCTTGGGCATCCAACATGACAGACATATCCTGAAAAATCGCTCGGTCACTATTGGGCCGACCATGGATAGTTACCGACCCACGGTCAGCGGTTTCTGTATTGCTGATGATATTTAGGAGGGTGGATTTTCCCACACCATTGGGACCTACTAGGGCCACCAAGTCCCCAGCTTGCAACTCAAAGGACACATAGGACAAGACCTGATGGGCACCGTATCGCTTACAGATATCGACTACTTTCAGCATAGAAACTCCTTTCTTGGGGAAATGGCAGGTTTTGTTTAATATAATAATATCAAACAAGGGGCTAAGAAGCAATAAAAATAATGTAAAGATACCAAAAAACGACCCTTTCGGGTCGCTACTTTATTTCCAAGTTCTTAGCTCACTCCATGTTCGGATATTACTAAAAGTATGAACTCGACCGGCTGAATGCCATCTGTTGGAACCATAATATTGCACTTCTAATCTATAGACATTAACAGTAAAAGTAGACTTCAAGATAATGTATCCGTAGGTATACGGTGGTACATTATGTGTCGCAGAAATCCCTAATGATAAACCAAGACCATATTTGGGGTGGGTAAAACCTGCACCTGCCGATACTGTTAGACTAGCACCTGCACGACCACCATAAGCTGTCGTAGAGATAGCAGATGAGGTCCCCGAATCACGATAAGAATGAGAAAATATCCTTCGGGTTGCACGCACTCCATTCGAACGGGATTTATATTTGGTATTGGACTCAACAAATATATTTCTTCCCTCTAAAGTTTCAAATTGATAGTAAGTTCCTGATGACACATCTTTCACCACTAATTTAGAAATAATTTCCAAATTAGTGCCTGGAATAGTTTCTGCCTTTGCTGAATCTACCCCGACCAAACAAATTAAACTTAGCATCAATAAAATTAACAATTTCAACTGTTTCATAATATTCTCACTTTCCCAAAATGAAATTAGTTTCTTTTTATAGCTTTATAAAGAAGAGTTGTACCAACAATCATTCCAATCGTCCCCATAGGTCGCCATACTAATGTATATAAAAAAGTCTGTATCCACAACCAAAAATCTGTATCAACGATTTGATAAGGATTGATATGGAATAATAAAAAACTGAAACAAAGAACAATAATACCACTTAAAAACAAGGTATTAGAATCAATCTCTCTCATCATAATCCTCCCCCAATTAAATAATCTATCGTCACCTAAGCTAACTGGTTAATTATAGGTTGTGTTTCATAAATGTCTCTTTCCTCATGAGAAAATAATCTTAAGGTCGATATACTTACCCATATTGCAATTAGAATAATTGCAGTAATTGAAAAATATCTTTTCACTTGTTCTTCTCCTTTCTAACTAAAAATAGATTGTCGAATGCATCCATTCTTATCAAGAACATCTGCCGTTTTCATTTTCTCCTTTCTACCTGATACAAGATTGTGCATTCCTTACGCTTTTATGGTATACTATCTTTGTAAAATTTCTTATTTTTGTTGCATATAATCACAATTTGATGAAAGGATATTGTTATGCGGTGGGATTACGGAAGTGTTTACAGAGAAATTCGAAAAAGCAAACATTTGAGCCAGGAGCAGATTTGTGGGAAATATATCAATCGGACGACCTTGGTTCGTTTCGAGAAAAATCAAACTATTCCCAGCTACGAACTCATGCGTTTCTTGCTCAAGCAAGTGGATATGACCTTCGAGGAATTTGAATACCTCTGTAACTACTATCAGCCCAGCCAACGCCAACAATTACTCTATGATATTGATAACTTAAGAACACCTACAACTCAAAAAATGGTAGACCTCATCAAACGTTGTCATGAGCACTTGAGTAAAGAACACGATGACATTCCCGTACATAGAAGATGCCTTATTCTGGAAACTATTGTATCCGCTAGAACAAATACAGTTCTAGAGACATCTCATCACAAACCTGCCCAATACTTGTGGTCACAAATTATTGACAACGAAAATTGGTACTACAACGACATTATTATAGTTGGTAGCCTTCTTCATACCCTACCTGTTGACACAGTAGAAAAAACTTGTGACTTGCTTTTGAAGCGTCTTGAAAAATATCATGATTTTAAGCGAATTAAACCGTCCATTCTTTCTCAATACCAATTTCTAAGCTATTATTTCCTAGATTGGAAAAAGAAAGAAAAAGCCCGTTTTTTTGCCACCAAACTCATGGAACTAGCCAAACAAGAAAAACGCTATGACCAACTAGCCCGTGCCTATGTCTATCTCGGACTTGCTGAAAATAAACAGGAACTAATTGACAAAGGGCTACAAATCTTGGAACTGACGGACGAGCAACATATCTTGACTAGCATCAAGTCCCTAATCAAACAACACCAAACTGACTGAAAAATTTTCGGTCAGTTTTTTTATGTACTAAAAAACGACCCTTTCGGATCGTTCTACTTCATATTAACAGCTATTAGTAAATATCTCTACGATGACCAAATTCAAGTGCCAGAATAACCATCCTATCATCCTGAATATCGCAAATCAATCGATAATCACCGATACGATAACGCCACTCATTGGCATGGTCCCCTGTCAATCCCTTGCCATGCAACCTCGGATTAACTGTACCATCTAGGTGTTTATCCACCCATGCAAATAATAATCTTTGGATTGGCTTATCCAATTTTCTGATTTGCTTCTGTGCCTTCTTAGAATACTCTACATGGAACATATTACAGACCAAGTTCCTTCTTGAAATCAGCATGACTGATGGTTTCAGGATCTTTCTGGTACTCCTCGTAGGCTTGACGGTAAATATTCAAATCATACTCATCCTCAATATCACGCTCAAGCGCCTTCTTAAATAAACTTGAAAGACTTTGACCAGTCAATTGAGCATAGCTCTTGAAAAATACTTCTTCCTCTTTGTTTAATCGAATAGTTACTGTACTCATCATCTTACCTCGCTTCTTTGTGTTACATTGTAACACATTTTGCAAAAATTGTAAACCAATACTATATAGATTAGAGCAAAAAACGACCCTTTCGGATCGTTCGTTCTACATTATCTTAATAGTATTCCCCTTGTCTATAGTCCCAAGAGTTGAAGTGGTCTGACAAGTGCATCATGATTTTATCGATGTCCAGACCCTTACGGATGACAACTGGGCATGGGCTGATAGAACGACTATCTGCACCTTGTTCTGGAATAAGTTTACCATCTTTGTCTACCATGGACACCATAACCCCTTGCTCATAGCGGGTTTCGATGGTCTTGTCTGGTTGGATAGATGCCACATAGTCGTCCGCCTCGATAATCAAGTCTACCTTAGACGCGATACGCTCACCGATACCTTCTACCTTACCACGATTTCCCTTACCTGATGGGTTAGCAGATGAAGCGTAGACCATACGACCTTCTTTTTCCCACATTTCCTTAGCAATCTGCTCGCCAGCCACACCAAACTTGATAACAAAGCACGAAGTCCCACGCACATCAGTCATCAACTCTTCACGACCGTCCCCATAAGCCTGCAACTTGGCATAAGCCTCTGGTTTCCAAGGCAGGATACAACCCAACAAAATGTCCTCATCCCAATGTTTTTGGTAGAAGGCATCAATCTCAGGAGTCAACTGAGCCAACTCACGAAGCTCCTCCATGCTACCACAAAGGACCACGCCCGGCTTATTACGCTTACGCTCTTTAGCGTCAAACTTCCGCTCCAAGCCAGCCTTGTCTGCAGTCATGATGATGTAACCAACCTTAGTCGGGCAAACAATCACGCCTCCCTCACCCTTGATAATCTCAAGACCTTCTTGTGAAAGTGTGCCATCCCAGTGAATTTGTTTCGTCATAATCATTTCCTCTTTTCTTTTGTTTCATAGCAGAGCGACCTGCTTGTTTTCTTCATATTTCGTAGGAGTCTTTCAGTTTGCTTTTAGTACTAGGCAACGAGCTGCAGACAGTACTAAAGTACGGCAAAGCGAGTTAACGCAGTAATAAAAGATAAAATGGAAGACTCTAGTTTTGCCAGTAGCTTGGTCTATTCAGTTCATACTCAGCAATCAAATCCTGATACTGTAATGTAATACCAATATCATCCAAGCCATTGAGCAACTTGTGTTTCCAATCCTGTTCGATGTCAAATGGGAATTCCCCAAAAGGCGTCCGTATCAACTGGTCTACCAAGTCAACCGTGATTTCTTGGTCTGGAGCCAGCTGAGCCAGTTGGTCCCTGACTTCTTTGGGCTGGATAATGGGCAGAATCCCATTGTTCAAATCATTGTTGTAATGAATATCTCCAAAGGAGCCTGCAATGATGACCTTGAAGCCATAATCTGCCAGAGCCCAAGCAGCATGTTCCCTAGAAGAACCTGCTCCGAAGTTATCCCCAGATATGAGGATACTGGCTCCTTGATAGGCAGGCTGATTGAGAATGAAATCAGGATTATCCGTGTAGTTATCATCCAAATACTGCCAAGCATAAAGCAGATACTTGCCAAAGCCCTTTTTGTCAATCAGCTTGAGAAACTGCTTGGGCAGGAGCTGGTCAGTATCAATATTATCATTCATGAGCGGAACGGTCGTTCCTGTCCATGTGGTAAATTGGTGCATTAAACTCCCTCCTTGAGAATTTCTAGCTGTCTAGTGTCGACAAATCGTCCATAAAGCGCAGCTGCGGCAGCCATGGCAGGACTGCACAAGTGGGTCTTGGCCCCAAAGCCCTGTCGGTCTTCAAAGTTTCGATTACTTGTAGAGGCGCAGTGGACACCTGCAGGCACCTTGTCTGGATTCATACCCAGACACATGGAGCAACCTGGATCTCGCCATTCAAAGCCTGCCTCCATGAAAATTTTGTCTAGCCCAAGCTTTTCTGCAGCTCGCTTGACAGGGCGACTACCTGGAACGACAATGGCCGTAACCTGCTCTGCTATTTTCCGCCCCTTAACAATCCTAGCTGCCAGCTGCAAATCGCTGAGGCGAGCATTGGTACAAGAGCCTAGGAAGACATAGCCAACGGGAATGTCCGCAGCCTTTTGCCCAGGAGCCAAGTCCATGTAAGCATAGGCCCGCTCGTCATTGTGGTCACGGATGGCTGGGAAGGTTTCGTCAAAGCTAACCCCCATAGCAGGGGTGGTTCCCCAAGTGACCATCGGTGCCAAGTCTGACACATCAAGGACTAGATGCTTGTCATAGACGGTGTTGGCATCTGAGTAGAGCTCCTTCCAGTCTGCCACCGCCGCCTCAAAGTCCGCTGGTGCACACTCACGACCTCGCAGGTAGTCAAAAGTGGTCTGGTCTGGAGCCATAATGCCCATCTTAGAGCCGAACTCAATGGACATATTGCAAATGGTCATCCTCTCTTCCATCCTGAGGCTGTTGATAACTGGACCAGCAAATTCCACCACGTGACCCAACCCACAATCCACGCCGTAGCGGGCAATCAGAGCCAGGATAAAGTCCTTGGCATAGACACCTGCTTGGGCCTGACCGACAAACTCCACTAGGAGTCGCTTAGGTTTGACCTGCCAGATTGTTTGGGTAGCGAGAACGTGCTCCACTTCAGAAGTACCAATCCCAAAGGCAATGGCGCCGAAAGCTCCGTGGGTTGCCGTATGACTATCTCCGCATACAATGAACTTTCCTGGCTGGGTTCTGCCTGTTTCTGGTCCAACCATGTGGACAATGCCCTGATGTTCCGAACCGTGGGCTGCGTGAGGAATGTCGAAATCTTCTATATTCTTCGCCAAGGCATCCATCTGAGCCTTAGAAATGACATCACGGATATTGTGAATATCGACGGTTGGTACGTTGTGGTCAAAAGTCGCAAAGGTCAAGTCTGGCCGCCGAACAGGTCGCCCTGTATCCCTCAATCCTTGAAAGGCCTGGGGACTGGTCACCTCATGGATATAATGCTGGTCCACATAGAGGAGCTGGGGCTGACCTTCCTGCCCTGTAATCACATG
This sequence comes from Streptococcus suis, assembly GCF_002960625.1. Lineage (GTDB taxonomy): Bacteria > Bacillota > Bacilli > Lactobacillales > Streptococcaceae > Streptococcus > Streptococcus suis_T. Next base: position 102,399 of record NZ_POJH01000017.1, on the reverse strand, counting down.
GCGGTCCCAGAGCTTATCAAAAATAGATTTGCCACTCATGGTGACCTCCTTTCAATCTGGGCAATAATGGCCGCTGTCATTTCTTTGGTAGAGGCGATACCACCTAAGTCTTTGGTGAAAACACCTTGTGCAAAGACCGCTTCAACAGCTTGACGAATGGTCTGACCTGCTTGGACCAAAGCAAAACTTTCTTCCAGCATCATGGCAACAGATAGAATCATACTGACCGGATTGGCAATGCCCTGACCTGCAATATCGGGTGCCGAACCGTGGATAGGTTCATAAAGACTAGGACCTGCCACCGCATGACTAGCAGAAGGCAAAACCCCTAAGGTCCCAGTCAAGACAGACGCCTCATCCGACAAAATATCACCGAAGAGATTTTCCGTCACCAAGACATCAAACCGACTAGGATCCGTAATCAAGAGCATGGCTGCGCTATCCACCAACTGGTGCTCCAAGGTCACATCGGGGTAGTCCTTGGCCACCTCTTCCGCCACCTTCCGCCACAATTTTGACGTCGCCAGCACATTTTGCTTATCAATGCTGGTGACTTTTTTCCGTCTTTTTTGGGCTAGGTCAAAGGCAGAGCGGACAACCCGTTCAATCTCTTCTGCCTGATAGGTATTGCTATCGCTGGCTTGGTCAGTTTCAAGGACATGCTCCCCAAAATAAATCCCACCTGTCAGCTCCCTTACCATGACCAAATCCACACCATCCAAGTGCTCCGCTTTCAGTGGAGAATAGTCTTTCAAACTATCAAAAATCTTAACAGGACGGATATTGGCAAAAAGACCCAATTCCTTACGAAGTTGAAGCAGGCCTTGTTCTGGACGGACAGCCGCATTGTCATACTGAGGGCTACCGATAGCTGCCAACAAAATCGCATCTGCCTTTCGGCAGGCCTGCAAGGTAGCATCTGGTAAAGGATGGCCAGCAGCATCAATCCCAGCGCCACCAAAAGCTCTCTCCTCAACCACATACTCAAATCCCACCTGACTAGCCACAGCCTCAAGGACTGCTAGGCCTGCCTCCATGATTTCTGGTCCAATACCATCACCTGCTAGGGCTACAATTTTTTTCGTCATACTTCCTCCTAGATGTGTGGTAAGTCTTTCTCTGATAGTTTCTTATCTATCTGTCCGCTATTTTCTTTCTGTACCATGACATTGGCATGAATATAGGCAATGGCCGAAGCCTTCAGTACGTCAAAGTCAATACCAGAGGCATTGAAGATAGTTTCCGTTGCCTTGTTTTCTACAGCGACAAGCACACGCGCCTGGGCATCAATCCCATCGGTAATGGCGTCAATATGATACCGTTCCAAGCTGATTTCCTGCTGGAAGAATTGGTCAATAGCATTAAATACAGCTTCAACCGAACCCTTACCAGTCTCAGCAACAACCACTTCTTCCTCATCTTGATTGATAAAGATGACCTGAGCCTGAATGTTGCCGTCAGACTGACTATCCAAACGCAAATCTTTAAATTGGAAACCATCGCGATTGCTAATTTCTGTCCCTGCTACCAAGGCACGAATATCCGCATCCGTAATTTTTTCCTTCTTGTCTGCCAGGTTTTTGAAACGAGCAAACAAGCTAGCAACATCACTTTCTTCAAAATACAGGTCTAGTTCTTTTAGCTTTTCTACAAAGGCGTGGCGACCAGATAGTTTACCCAGTGGCAGAGAATTTTTCTTGACCCCTACCAACTCAGGTGTAATGATTTCATAGGTCAATGGATTTTTCAAGACACCATCTTGGTGGATACCTGACTCGTGAGAGAAGGCATTGCCACCAACTACCGCCTTATTGCGTGGAATGGCAATCCCAGAAAAACGAGATACTAATTCCGAAGTATTGAGCGTTTCCTTTAGAACAATCGGACTGGTCACATCATAGAAATCTTTCCGAATTTCAAGGGCAACTGCTACTTCTTCAAGGGCCGCATTTCCTGCTCGCTCACCGATACCGTTGATAGTTCCCTCGACACGACCGGCACCGTTTTTAATAGCTGAAAGGGTATTGGCAACAGCCATACCTAGGTCATTGTGGCAATGTGGACTGAAAATAATCTCACGGTCCGATTTGACATTAGTTGTCAGATAACGGAAAATTTCACCGTAGTGTTGTGGAGTGGTAAAACCAACTGTATCTGGAATGTTGATGTAGGTCGCACCTGCATCTACCGCTGTCTGCACAACTTCTAGCAAATAATCCAACTCCGTCCGCGTCGCATCCTCTGGCGAGAACTCCACCACCTCAAAACGCTCACGGGCATAGCTGACATGTTCAGTGATTTGCGCCAAAATTTCTTCTTTGGTCTTTTGAAGTTTAAATTCACGGTGAATGGGGCTGGTCGCAATGAAAACATGAATCTGCGGATACTTGGCATCTTTCAGAGCCTCATAACAAGCATCAATGTCCGACTTAACAGACCGTGCCAAACCCGTCACAGCCGTCTTGGTCATCGCCGCTGCAATCTGACGGACCGCTTCAAACGAATCAGGACTGGCCGCTGGGAAACCCGCTTCAATGGCAGAAATCCCCCATTTTTCCAACTGCTTGGCGATGCTCACTTTTTCCTTGATGGAAAAATTCACACCCGGCGTCTGTTCACCATCCCGCAAAGTTGTATCTAAAAATTCAATCACACGCATAAGAATACCTTTCTAAATAACCCTAACGTCAATATTAGGTTCTTTTTCTTAGTTTTGTAAGTAAACCAAGTAAAAAAGAAAACACCTCGAGGACTCCTACCCGCGAGATGTTGTCAACAGCGCCCGCTTGGTAAGCCAAACAGGACTAATGCATTCTTTCAGCACTAGCCCGACCGTCGCAACAACAAAGCAAAGAATTTTGTAGTGACAGGTTTCATTTGACTTTTTCCTTTCAGTGTTCTGGAACCTGTGTGAATACAGGTTCTTAATTATTTACAATGATACCTAACTTTTTTTCACTTGTCAACAGAAAAATGGAAATTTTCTGAAAAATCCGAATAATGTCGCAATTCAGATAAATTCAGACAACAAAAAACCGGGCTCCAATTGAAGCACGGTTCAGGTGTTTAATTCCGTCTAGAACTGCTAAAAATCGCCACCAGCAATACTGCTCCAAAGACTGACGGTACCAAGGCCATACCAGCAAACTGTGGACCCCAATCACCAAAGAGCAACTGTCCAATCCATGAACCTGCAAGTCCAAGGATGATATTTCCAAGACAACCACGACGGTCATCTGATGAGGTCAAAGCCCCAACAATCAAGCCAATAATGGCTCCAGCGATTATACTCGTTAGCATCTTCTATCCAGAATGTTTTTAGCATACCAGAAATATAATACATATTTGCATTTTATAATATAATTATTTAGTAGAAAAGTGAAGACGGTGGCTCTTGAGTTTCTGAAAGTGAGGTGATGCCTATGGGCAATTCATCAAAATCTAACAGAAGGAGGGAGCATTCTTTTGACAGCTTTTGAAGTTGTACAAACGATTCTAGCTTTTGGTAGCTTTACCATTGCGCTAGTTAGCTTGTGCTATAAAATCTTCAAAGAAAATGACAAAAAATAACCCGTCCCCACTTTTGCGCGAGTAGGACGGATTAAATCTAAACTACGAGCCACCGTCTTTTTAACGGTTCTACGTCAGGTGGTTGTTAGCGCAACTACCTTTTTCTATTTCTATTATAACACGAAAGCTATAAAAAGCAACTTTTGATAATATCGGCATACCAGTAAATTTATCCCATTTTTCTGAAAAAATCGGATAATAGAATTATTTTAGTTAGTTCCGTCTAGAACTGCTAAAAATCGCCACCAGCAATACTGCTCCAAAGACTGACGGTACCAAGGCCATACCAGCAAACTGTGGACCCCAATCACCAAAGAGCAACTGTCCAATCCATGAACCTGCAAGTCCAAGGATGATATTTCCAAGACAACCACGACGGTCATCTGATGAAGTCAAAGCCCCAGCAATCAAGCCAATAATGGCTCCAGCGATTATACTTGATAACATTCTGTATTCCTCCTTATTTACAAAATGGGAGTGGGAAAGAACTCGACTAGGTCAAAAAGAGTTCGTCTTCCCACCCCCGCACAGTTGATTAGGTCAGATTTGGAGTGCAAAACACGAACAAATCTGCCAATCAACCACTGCGCTGAGATGTTGATACGAACTCTGAGAAGTGATCCTGGGCTTTTTGCCCAGTTTCATTCAAATATCATTAGATTGCCCACTCACCGTCACGGAAGATTGGCACACGAGTACCGTCTTCACGGATACCGTCAATGTTCATCTTGTTAGAGCCAATCATGAAGTCCACATGGACATCAGAACGGTTAAGGCCTGCTTCTTTGAGCTCTTCTTGGCTCATTTCTGTACCACCTTCGATAGAAAAGGCATAGGCTTGCCCAATCGCCAAGTGGTTTGATGCATTTTCATCAAAGAGTGTATTGAAGAAGGTCACACCTGATTGCGAAATCGGGCTCTTGTCTGGCACAAGGGCAACTTCACCAAGACCACGCGCACCAGTGTTGTCAAAGACCAACTTCTTCATGACTTCATCGCCTTTTTCAGCAGTTACATCCACAATTTCACCATCTTTGAAGGTTACCTTGATGCCTTCGATGATGTTACCGTTGTAGCTGAGTGGTTTTGTGGATGTTACATAGCCGTCTGCCACACGGTAGTCAGGTGCTGTGAAGACCTCTTCTGTTGGCATGTTGGCAATAAAGTGTTCACCTTGGGCATTGACCGAACCAGCCGCTTCCCACAAGTGGTTTTTCGGCATACCGAGTACCAAATCCGTGCCAGGAGCCGTGTAGTGCAATTTGACAAACTGCTCATCGTTGAGGACCTTAGCCTTAGCCACCAAGCGTGCCTCGTGCTCTTCCCAAGCCTTGATTGGGTCTTCCTCGTAGATACGGCAGGTCTTAAAGATTTGGTCCCAAAGGAGATCCACCGCCTCTTCGTCAGACGCTGCATTCGGGAAGACTTTTTTGGCCCACTCCAAACCAGAGGCTGCACCAAGTGTCCAACTAACTTTGTTGGCTTGCGTTGCTTGACGCATTGGTTGCAAAGCCTGGCTAAGTGCGCGGGCGCTGCGAGACAATTTCTCTGGATCAACGCCATCGTAAGCACCTGGATCATCAGACAAGACCACCAAACGGCTTGCCTTGCGCTCCAAAAGGTAGTTCATTTCAGTGATGCGTTGTGGATGAACTTGTTCCAAGAGCTCCACATCGACATTGACCAAACGTTCACGCGCAATCACATCGTCTAACCAGTTGACCAAGACTTCAGCCGCTCCGTGCGCATAAGCCTCTTTGACAATCAAACGAGCCAACTCCGCCTGTTCCACACCGATCGTCAACTGCACCGTGTGACCTGGCTGCACATTGATACCTGTTGATACCAAGAGTTTGGCATATTTAGCGAGATTTTCTTTAAAATTTGGTAATACCATCTTTTTCTCCTTTGAAATGTAATACTAGATTATTGTATCATATTTTGAAGCTGGACTGACAAAAAAACTTCCTGCTGATACAGGAAGTTGGAAAGGTTAGCTCTGGGAGATAGTTGAAGCTTGGAGATGAAACGAATGGAGTTCGTGTCAGCAAGCCGAAGATAGAACTCCGCTCCTCTCTTGTTTTAAGGGAGCAGGCTGTAAAGCTCCACTGGAGCTTTACACTCATCACATCAAGCCAACAACGTCTGATCCCAATTTTCGCAGAGTAAAGTTTTCAGTTTGCTTTTAGTACTAGCTCTAACTATCTGGGAGATAGTTAGAGGTGGGAGATAAAACGAACAGAGTTCGTGTCAACAGCCGCAGACATAACTGGAGTTAGGCAAGGCGATTTAACGACGTAATAAAGCAAACTGTAAGTATGCATACTCAATGAAAATTGAAAATAGCCTAGGAAGCGAAGCCGAAGGTTGAACTGAAGTTCACCAAGACAAGCTGACAACGGATATTTCCAATTTTCGCAGAGTAAAGTTTTCAGTTTGCTTTTAGTACTAGCTCTAACTATCTGGGAGATAGTTAGAGGTGGGAGATAAAACGAACAGAGTTCGTGTCAACAGCCGCAGACATAACTCAATGCTCTCTTATTTCTAGGCATTGACTTGAAACAGTCCCCCAGACTGTTTCAATCAGGCAAGGCGAGTTCAAACAATCCAGTGGATTGTTGAAGTTGGAAATAAGGAAACGAAGTTTCCTCAACTGTCGACGTAATAAAGCAAACTGTAAACTTTACTAGTTACCCAAAACCTTTACACGGTCACTATCCGCCATATAGTCTTTGTCTGCTGCTGGAGCTGCAATGCTACCGAATGGTGCTTGGGCACGGAGTTTCCAGTTAGCTGGGATACCGTATTTTTCAGCTACTTGTGCATCAACCAATGGGTTGTAGTGTTGTACGTTCATGCCGATGTTTTTCTCAGCGAAAGCCAACCATACTGCGTACAAGTTGATACCGTGAGCTTGTTCAGACCAGATTGGGAAGTTTTCAGCGTAAAGTGGGAAGCTTTCTTGCAAGCCTTTGACCACATCTTGGTCCTCAAAGAACAAGATAGTACCTGCACCTGCTGCAAAGCTAGCCAAGCGACCTTTTGTACCTTCAAAAGCTTCTGCAGGCGTTACTTTTTCCAATTCGCTGTAGGCAATTTCGTTCCAAAAAGCGTCTGATTCCGCACCAAAAAGTACTACTGCGCGGCTTGATTGTGAGTTGAAAGCTGATGGAGCTTCTTTCATGGCTTTCTCAACAAGTGCGACCACTTCTTCATTTGATACTGGCAAGTCTTTACCAAGTGCGTAGATTGAACGGCGAGTTTCTTGAAGTTTTGCAAAATTTGACATATAGTTTCCTCTTTTCTTATTGTTACTACATAGTAGTTTTTATCACTATGTAGAGATTATATACCTATCAAAAACATTAGTCAAGAGTTTTGGCTTCTTTTTATAAAAAAATTCACTGCTTCCAAAAGAAACAGTGAACAGGTTTAAAACAAATCATCAAAGAGACTGAGCTGGTTATCTTCTGGCATTTTGCCCAGAATACCCATCTCATCCATTTTTTCAACGAGGGTGCTGGATAGACCACCACGCTTACGGAGTTCTGTCTTGGAGAGGAATTCTCCCTCTGCACGCGCCGCCACCACCTGCTTGGCAACGTTCTCTCCCAGGCCATCCATAGCAACGAATGGTGGGATAAGTGTATCGTCTTCAATCAAGAAGTCGGTCGCATGGGACTTATAGAGGTCCAACTTGCCGAACTTGAAGCCTCGTTCCAGCATCTCATTGACCAATTCAAGTGTGGTATAGAGATCCTGCTCAACGTTTGAGGCTTCATTATTCTTCTTCTTGAGGGCAATTTCTTCCATCTTGGCCTTGACCCGATCCAGACCACCGGACATGGTTGCTAAATCAAAGGCCTTGGCACGAATGGAGAAATAGGCACAGTAGTAGTAGATTGGATAATGAACCTTGAAGTAGGCAACCCGCAAGGCCATCATAACATAGGCAGCCGCGTGGGCTTTAGGGAACATGTACTTGATTTTTCCACAGGATTCGATGTACCAGTCTGGCACCTTGTTATCCTTCATTGCTTGGATATAGCCATTTCTCTCTTCCTCAGAAATCTTGAGCCACATACCTTTCCGCACCCGCTCCATGATGTTAAAGGCCATCTTGGGTGGTAAACCTGCGTGCATGAGATAAACCATGATGTCATCCCGACAACCGATAACGGTGGATAGGTCTGCAATTCCTGCCTTAATCAAGTCCTGAGCATTGCCCAACCAAACGTCTGTACCGTGGGAAAGACCAGACAGCTGTAAAAGTTCCGCAAAGGTGGTCGGCTTGGTTTCCTCCACCATTCCCCGTACAAAGTTGGTCCCAAATTCCGGAATGCCTAGCATACCTGTCGGTGTCCCAATCTGCTCTGGGGTAACTCCCAGAATTTCCGTACCTGAGAAAAGGGCCATAACCCCCTTATCATCGGCAGGAATGGTCTGCGGATCAATGCCCGACAAGTCCTGCAACTTGCGGACCATGGTCGGATCATCGTGTCCCAGGACATCGAGCTTCAGGACGTTCTCATCAATATCATGGAAGTTAAAGTGGGTGGTCTGCCAGTTGGCCGTCACATCATCGGCAGGATATTGGACAGGCGTAAAGTCATAGACATCCATGTAGTCAGGGAATACGATAATTCCTCCTGGGTGCTGACCAGTCGTCCGTTTGACCCCAGCCGCACCAGCAGCCAAACGTTCCACTTCTACATCACGGTAGAATTTGCCGTAATCCCGCTCATAGCCTCGAACAAAACCATAGGCCGTCTTGGCCGCCACCGTACCTACCGTTCCTGCACGGAAGGCATTTTCCTCACCAAAAATATCCCGTACGTCCAAGTGGGCAGACGGTTGGTCATCCCCTGAGAAGTTCAAGTCAATATCAGGAACCTTGTCTCCATCGAAACCAAGGAAGGTTTCAAAGGGAATGTCCTGACCATCTTTTTTATACTTGGTGCCGCATTCTTCACAGTCCTTGTCTGGCAGGTCAAAACCGGAACCGTAGGAGCCGTCTGTGATAAATTCACTGTGTTGGCAATTTGGACAGACATAGTGAGGAGGCATGGGGTTTACTTCGGTAATCCCAATCATAGTTGCCACGAAACTGGAGCCAACAGACCCCCGTGAACCAACCAGATAGCCTCGTTCATTTGACCGTTGCACCAACATCTGCGAAGCCAGATAAATCACGGCGAAGCCATTACCCAGAATGGACGTCAGTTCTTTTTCAATCCGCAGGTCAATAATATCCGGCAGAGGATTACCATAAATTTCAAAGGCTTTTTGATAGGTCAATTCCGCAACCGTTTCCTCGGCCTTTTCGATATAAGGCGTATAGAGGTCCGACTTGACCACCTGAACATCTTCAAACCGGTCCAGCATAGCATTTGGATTGGTGATGACAATCTCACGGGCCAGACTTTCACCCAAGAAGGCAAACTCGTCCAACATCTCGCTGGTCGTTCTAAAGTGAGCCTTTGGCAGAGGCGCTGGCTGGGCATTCTCACCATTTCCAATGGTCCAGTTAATCGGTGCCCCTTGACCTAGAGCACGGACAATGATTTCCCGATAAATCTCTTCCTCAGGGTCAATATAGTGGACATTTCCAGTCGCCAAAACTGGCAAACCTGCCCTACGCCCTACCTCAATCAACTGCTTGATGGTTTCTTCAATCTCTGCCATGTCCTTGAATTGCTCCTTGGCAATCATAGGAGCGTAGAGAGCTGGAGGCATGACCTCGATAAAATCATAATAGCCCGCTGTCTTAACCGCATCATCCATGCCCTTAGAAAGCAGGTCATCAAAAACCTCACCCTCCTGGCAAGCTGTTCCTAGTATCAAGCCTTCTCGGTGGGCATCCAAAACCGTTCTGGGAATGCGAGGAACTCCCTCAAAATACTTGGTATTGGACAGGGAAACCAGCTTGAAGATATTTTTCAAACCAACCTGATTGACCACATAGAGCGTAGCGTGTTTGACACGGGCCTTCTTATAAGAATCCTCCGCCACCAATTCTGTATTGAGCTGGTTGAGATTGGTCAGATTGTGCTTCTCCAAGGCTTCTTTTAGGAAGATAAAGAGCAGGCGACCAGTGGCCTCCGCATCGTAATTGGCCATGTGGTGATGCTCCAGAGCAACGCCAAATCGCTTGGTCAAGGCTGCCAAACCGTGCCGCTTGTAGTCTGGATAAAGATTACGGGCAAATTCTAGCGTATCGATGACCGGTTGGGTAATGATCGGCAAGCCAGCTCGCTCGTAGTTGACATTCATGAAACCAACGTCAAAGGTCGCGTTGTGGGCAACCATGATGGAATCCTGGCAGAAGTCCTGAAACTCCCGCAGAACTTGCTCCAAAGGCTTGGAACCACGCACATGCTCATCCGTAATCCCTGTCAGTTCAGTCGTAAATTTACTGAGCGGGTGACCTGGATCGATAAATTCATCAAATTCTGCAATGATATTGCCCTTGTGCATCTTAGATGCTGCAATCTGAATGAGGGCATTGTTGACCGCAGAAAGACCGGTCGTTTCCACGTCAAAGACCACATAGGTCGCGTCAGATAGAACCATATCCGCTTCATTGTAAACAATGGGAACTGAGTCCTCAACAATATTGGCTTCCATCCCAAAGAGGGGCTTAATACCAGCCTTACGAGCAGCATGGTAGCCATGGGGGAAGGATTGAACATTGCCGTGGTCTGTAATGGCCACCGCCTTGTGTCCCCAAGCCGCAGCACGCGCCACCAAGTCTTCAACGGCAGGCAGGGCATCCATAGTGGACATGTTGGTATGGGCATGAAACTCGACCCGCTTCTCCCCCTCAGGCATGAGATCCTTACGGATTTCCTTCTTGACCTCCTGGACCTCCTGGACATTCATAGTCAAATCACGGGTGAAATTATTGGTCTCCACATTTCCACGCACCCGCAGCCAGTTGCCCTTTTTGATCATATCAAACTTCTGGGCCTCTTCCTCATTCTTAGCCCATTTCTGCAAGGTAAAGGACGAAGTGTAGTCGGTCATCTTAAAGTTGATAATGACACGCCCCGTCTTGGTCGTCTTCTGCTCGACCTCAAAGACCAGACCCTCAAAGACAATCCGATTCTCCTCGCTATCCACCTCAATCATAGGCGTAATCTCAGCCTTTTCAATATTGACCTTGGCAGGACGATTTTTCTTATATTCTGGGACAAATGGCTGAGCTGCCTCTGGTGGTGGCGCCATTTGCGCCAGTTGTTCCAGGGCCGCCAGATTTTCCTCATTGGCCTGCTGGTAAATTTCCTCATTCTGCGCATGGAAGGCCGCAGCCTGCTGCTGCGTCATCTCCTGGCAAACTTCAATGTCCACCGCAAGATTGCCAAAACCAAATCGCTTGTATTGTTCCACAAGGTTTGGCAGATGATTCTTCCGAAAATGAACGGTGTCAATGGTTTCAGGACCCTTTATCCACAGGGTATTCTCCCGATAAACAACCTCCAAAGATTGAAACAGAGCCTTGAAACCTGCACTCTGGCACAAATCTTCCGTAAAAGCTTCTGGATAATAGGCCTCTACTAAGCCCGCTTCAAAACTTTCCGCATCACTGACGATAGAAAATTGAATCTTATTTCCCACCTTTTCAAACTCTGTCGCCAAACGAGCCTTGAAAAGTCTATACTCCATCAGTGGCAAGGGCTTTTCAAAGCGGAAGGTAAATTCCCAGAGTTTGCTGACCTTGTGCAAGACCACTTTCTCAATCGTTGCAGTCGAAAAAGCCCCTGATTGCTGTGCATCAAGAGGCATCCCGATTTGTTGAAGCAAGAGCTGAAACTTATCTGACATGACCTTTTCCTTTGTAGTTCGTTAGAAACATTTTACCATAAATGGAGGAAATTTTCTTGGGAGAGAGAAAAAACCTCTTTGGCATTCCAAAAGAGGTTCATCATTTGATACTTAACTTACCAGGCCGCAGCTTCTGTCGGAGCCTGCAAGAAGTCTAGCCAGACTGGATCCTTGACACGACAAAGGGTGACAGATATACCTTCCATATCCAAACTAGTCATAAACTTACCTGTTTTAATATAGGGTAGTTTCAAGCCTTCTAATTCCAAGAACTGGTACAAATCATTGAGAAAGATGCCTTGCTCCAACTCAGACAGGTTCCCTAGATTGTTGACCAAGAGGACATACTCCTCCCCCTCCTTCCAACGGAATTTCAGTTTTAGCTTGTTGACTATTTCATTAGCTAATTGCTCCGAAGATTCGTAGGTTACGGTGCGATAACCTTCCTCTCCATGAATGCCGATTCCATAGGAAATTTCTCCATCCGCCAAATCAAATAAAGGCTGGCTGACATCTGGCAAGCAGGCTGACTTGGTCGCAAAACCAATGGTCGCTATCTCTGTTGCTAGAGAAAGCCCCAGTTGTTCCAATTGATCTAAATTGTAACCAGAGAGAGCTGCAGCCCCAAGAACCTTATGCAGAAGAATAGTCCCCGCCAGCCCACGGTGGCGCATGCGGAAATTATCCTTGGTATCGACTGAGATATCGTCATGGGATACAATATATTTCACAGCTATACCTTCTTTTCTCGCTTCCGCGATGGCTTGACCAAAGGTTTCTAAATCTGCCTCAAAGTTTTTTACAATCAGAAAAACTCCCTTACCCTTATGAACAGCACGAATGGCTGCCAAGACTTCTTCGGCAGTTGGTGGAGTAAAAATCTCTCCATAGACTGCTGCAGTCAGCATTCCTTTGCCGACGAAACCAACATGAGCCGGTTCATGCCCAGAACCACCGCCTGAGATGATGGGAACCAGCTGACTGTCCTGTTCTTTTTGGACTAGAATAGGTTGATGTTCAAGTTTCTTTACATACTTATTTGTCCGATAGAATCCTTCAATGTAATCCGCAATCACATTATCCTGTCTATTTTTTATAAATACCATCCCTCTTCTCCCTCGAATTGTGATTAGAAAATGACTGCTCTAGTAAGGTGATAATTTGGCCATACAGGCTATGAATAGCACAAGGGGATTGAGCTAGCCCCTTCTTAATCAGACCAATCCAAGCGCTCGAATGGTAGGTCACTAAAAACTCCTGTTCCTGCCTTGTAAAATAGCGACCTTCTTTGGACTGATATTCCGCCAATAATTTTTCCATCAGAACCCTAAAATAGCCTTCCAGATAGGTCACAAAGTCATTTTGTCCCTCAATTTCAAACAAGTGTTTGTAAAATACCTGGTTACAATCGATGTAATAGAGCAGTTCATCTAAGAGCTTCACCCCACTGATATAGGTCAGATTGTCTGTCACCTGCTCCTGCAACTCTGTTTCAAAAATCCAATCCAGTAGCTCATACTTGTCCAAAAAATGATTATAAAAGGTTTGACGACGGATACCTGCTTCCTGCATGATATCGACAACAGAAAGCTTGTCAAAAGATTTTAGCGATAATTGCCTTTTAAAGGCCTTTGCGATTCTTTTCTTGGTAATCAACGAGGTTGGCATATGTCACTTCCTTTCGTTTCCTCTCCATTATACCCTATCATGCTTTTGATAGAAACAAAAGGGACACATTCTAGGATTTGTCCCTTCCTTTTTCAACTATTTAAAAATATAATAACAGTATAAAAAACAAAGGAGTCTATCTCATGAAAAAAATCATTAACCAACCTGAACATGTCGTTGACGAAATGTTGAAAGGCCTTGTCTTTATGCACAATGACCTTGTCGATCGTTTAGAGGGGGTTGAGGTCATTGTCCGTAAGGCGGAAAAGACTGGCAAAGTTGGCATCATCTCAGGAGGTGGTTCTGGTCACGAACCTTCTCATGCAGGCTTTGTCGGCAAGGGCATGTTGTCTGCCGCTGTGTGTGGCGCAGTATTTACCTCACCAACACCAGACCAGATCTTAGAAGCCATTAAGGCAGCTGATGAAGGTGCCGGGGTCTTCATGGTCATCAAAAACTACTCTGGCGACATCATGAACTTTGAAATGGCACAAGAGTTGGCTGAAATGGAAGGTATCGAAGTGGCTAGTGTCGTTGTGGACGATGATATCGCTGTGGAAAACAGCCTCTATACCCAAGGCCGTCGTGGCGTAGCAGGTACTATCCTTGTCCACAAGATTCTCGGTCATGCTGCTGAAACTGGTAAATCGCTTGCTGAGATTAAAGAATTAGCTGACCGCCTCGTTCCACAAATCAAGACTATCGGTCTTGCGCTTTCAGGCGCTACTGTTCCAGAAGTGGGCAAACCAGGCTTCGTCCTTGAAGAAGATGAATTTGAGTATGGCGTTGGTATCCATGGCGAACCTGGCTATAAGAAAGAAAAACTACAACCATCTGCAAAATTGGCTGAAGAATTGGTTGAGAAATTGGCAGAGGGCTTTGACATTCAAGATGGTGAACACTACGGTGTCCTTATCAATGGTCTTGGAGCAACTCCTCTCATGGAGCAATATGTTTTTGCCAACGACGTTGCGCAATTACTAGCTAAAAAAGGGGTTCTTGTCGATTACAAGAAAATCGGTAACTATATGACATCCATTGATATGGCTGGACTGTCACTGACTTTGATTAAACTAGAAGATCCAAGCTGGATAGACGCTTTACAGGCTCCTGTTGAAGTTGTCGCTTGGTAGGAGAACGCTTATGGATGCAAAAACAGCATTGACATGGATGGAGAAATTCAACGAAAAAATTCAAACGAATAAGGATTATTTGAGCCAACTCGATTCACCGATTGGCGATGGAGATCATGGCGGAAACATGGCTCGAGGTATGGCGGCTGTCATGCAGGAACTATCTGAAAAAGACTACGAGAGTGCTGACCAGGTTTTCAAAGTGGTTGCCATGCAGCTTCTCAGTAAGGTTGGCGGGGCCTCAGGTCCTCTCTATGGTTCTGCTTTTATGGGAATTTCCAAGTCTAGCCAGACTGATACTGATTTGGCAGATGTGCTACAAGCAGGTTTGGATATGATTCAAAAACGTGGCAAGGCCGAATTGGGTGAAAAAACCATGGTGGATGTTTGGGTCCCTGTCATTGCTGCCCTAAGAGAAAACCAGTTCTCAGTAGAGGTTATTCATGAGGCCGTTCAGGCAACAAAAGATATCCTTGCGACCAAAGGGCGAGCTTCCTATGTTGGCGAACGCTCTATCGGTCACATTGATCCAGGTTCTTTCTCGTCTGGGCTTCTCTTTGAAGCCTTGTTGGAGGCAGGACTATGACAGCAGTTGGTATCTTACTAGTATCCCATTCAAAAAATTTGGCCCAGGGAATCATCGACCTAGTATCTGAAGTCGCAAAAGATATTCCCATCACCTACTGTGGCGGACTAGAAGATGGTAGCATCGGTACCAGCTTTGAAATCGTACAAGAGCGAGTTGAAGCAAACCCTGCTGATACCCTCCTTGCCTTTTTCGACCTAGGTAGCGCCCGAATGAACATGGAACTTGCTGCCGATTTTACAGACAAACAAATTCTTATCCAAACCGTACCAGTCGTCGAAGGTTGCTACACAGCTGCGGCCCTCTTACAGGCTGGAGCAGATCTGGATACCATCCTTGACCAATTACAGGAGCTTGAAATTAAAAAATAAATTTATTGTTAGCTAAAAACATGGTAACCACACCAAAAAGCCCACAGTAGAATTCATTCTACCGTGGGCTTTTATTTGGCTAGATCAAGATTAAATTCCTTCTCCGACTAACTCTATCCAGATGGCATTTTCATAAATGAAACCCACACTGCTCTCTTGATCTACCTCATAGATCAATTTTACCTTTATCATTTCTCCAGGGTTTATTTTCTCCATGAGATTAACATCGTAGGTTCGCATATCCAAGTCATAGGGAAGGTAGGTTTGATCATCAATTAGTTGAAAATGGTACTCATCAAAATACACCACTTCATCTGTGGGATTTTTCACATCCATTTCCACAAGATAAGGATAGCCAAAATCACCGACTGGAGCAAGGCTGTCATCCTTACCCATCGAAGTCACCGTAATCTGCAAGCCTGTGGAAAAATCTACGCTATCACCCACTTGGTACTCTGTATAGCTTATGGTATCGTCGAAATATCCCTCTGTATCCCAATAGCTACTGGTATCTGATACACTGGGGCTCATCATCAAAATCAGACAGGCCACACCTAGAATAAAAGATAGGAGGAAACCAACTATACTGGTCCAAAATAATGGTTGCTTGAAGAATGGCTTTTTCTTATAATACATTTGGCCATTTTCAACAACAAAATCTTTCACTTCCATCTGAAACTCCTTATTTGGTTAGACTGGTGGTTGGCAAGTCAATGCCTGCTTGCCGTAGTGCTTCCTGATAAAAACCAAGGAACTGGTGATAAATACTACTTTGCTGCCCGTGGGCTACAAAGAGATTGACACGGTAAACAAACTGGCCGTTGGTCGTATTTTGTGGTCCAAGAACTGTCACTCCTGTAATCTGATCAAAATGACTAACCTCTCTCCGATTGACTTCCTCAATCACTCGACCGACCTGCTCCAAGTCGGTATTGAATTTGAGCGGAATATCCACCTGAGCCCGCATATCGCCACGGGATTGATTGGACACGACCAAGATATTACGATTGGGGATAAAGTGCAGGGTCCCATCCGCATCCCTCACTTGTGTGGTCCGAATGCCCATGCTCACAATGGTACCTGAAATTGTAATGGGACCGTTGGTCAGCTTGACCACATCGCCCACGTCAAACTGTCGCTCTATCAGGATAAAGAAGCCATTGACTAGGTCTGACAAAAAACCTTGCGCCCCCAGGCCAACAGCTACCCCCGCAATCCCCGCACCTGCAAGCAGACTTGAAACAGGCAAACCAAGGATACTTAAAATACAGTAGATAAGGATAAAGTAGAGCAAATAATTCAGGATACTCTCCACTAGACGGCTGATGGTTTTCTGGCGACCAATGTCCTGAGTGGATACTTTCAGAGATGGCACTAAGACTTTTTTTACAGATGCCTTAGCAAGTTTTTTTATGATATAAAAGGCAAGAAAGAGGAGCACCAACGAAAGGATTTTATTGACAAAGGCTGTCAAGATGGCATCCACATTAAACTGAGAAACATATTTCTGGATAAATTCATTCATACGTTCATTATAGCAGAAAAACCTATAAAAACCTAAAAGACAGCCAAATGACTGTCTTTTTAGCTCCTATCCATACCCCCCATACTATATAGAACTAATTACCTACTTCTCCACATTTATTCCTCAGAAAATATCTGACTAAACTCTTGTTGTAGCTCATCGGTTACTAAGGTAAAAGTAGGGATATAGGTGCTTGTTCCTGGGATTTGATAACCTGCATCACTCTGACGGTTTAATAGTAAGACAGGCTTACCTCCATGAATAGTGAATACATACCGTGTTGGAATTGTTGAGTTGCCAACAGCATCGTATCTTGACAAGAAATAATAATCGTATGTAGTCCCCATTCCAAAATAGAATAAGGTTTTAATATCAGGTTCCCTATCTGAACTATCTGTAAAAACAGCTATTTGATACTCTCCAGGCGAGGATAATAACGGTTCCCTATCAAATTGGAAGGCGAGTCCTTCTTTTTTTCCATAAGCTTGTATCGCTTCATATAATTTTTTAGATTGTCTAGTAGACCAAGTGATGTAAGAACCGTCTGATTTAGTATCAATAATCGTTCCTACATTTTCGATATAAAATTTACTAGACTGACCACTGCCACCCTTGTATTGTTTGTTGTTCAACTTAACACGTACAATATAGCTTGGGGTAGTCGCTGCAGTTTCCCCAAGAGTGGTCATAGCCACTGGAACATCGACATAGGTTTCTTCTATTTTCCATCCCTCTTGCAAAACATTAAAACTATTTGAGTATCCAAAACCGCCATGGTTTAATACAAAGGTCTGGTCACCCTTATAGTACTTGAGCCCATATTCAGTTGTTCCAAAAATCGGACCAACTTGATCCTTATAAGAGGCATCAATTTCTTCCATATCGTATATATTTTTCCAAATTCGCAATATATCATCACTATTATAAGTACCTGCCTTATAGGAATTATAGGCATCCGTTAATTCGCTCAATGTGACATATTTATCAGTCGTATCATAATGAATTGCTGGCTCTGTCAGGGCGCTCGGAACTGTACCAATATATTTCTCATTTCGAGCAAAAACTTCGCTATTATAGGCACGCCCCTTTAATACCAACTCTTCTATTTCCTGTTTATCTGCTGCTGTTAGGTTAGTAAAGGACGGAGATGCCTTTTTCTCTGTATTGGACGTTTTTTTCTGATCTTTGACAGAAACTTTCTCTTCGGAGGTCGCTTCAAAGACCTTTCTATCACTGATATCACGAAAAATACTCAAGTCTAAAATAGCCGCAGAAAGTGAAGAGTCAATAAAAGTATAGGGGCCAATTGAAAGATACGGTGCATATTGTCCATACTGCCTCAAATACTCTTCTTGACCGTGATAAATTTCAGTACTGCTATCATATTTACCCACAATATAACGTGATTGAGAGGCAGACTGGTTAAATTCTCTGGTTAAGGTGTGCAGTTCAACTAGACCTTTATCAGCATTTTCTAGTGTATAAATAGTCACACCTGAAACATCTGCACCTCCGGAACCATATGTAACAATCTTTCCATCTTGGAAAACTTGCATATGATTACGATAACCACTAACTCCTTTTAATAAAACAGCTCCCTTGTTATAAGTGTATACAGCTAGGTGGTTATTATCCCCATCACTGATAATCAACTCATCAATCCCATCTCTATTCAGATCAAATAAGGCATATTTAAACTGTCTAGCTCCAGGTGGGTATGTGATATCATCAAGTATAGGGATATAAGAATAATTGTTAGGAAGAGCATCTGATGATAGAGAGAATTGATAGAATTGCTCAACAACTTCTTTATAGGCATTGTAGACAGACTGTTTGATATTACTTGCATTGAAAATGGCTACATCTGCATCGGACAACTGGTATGCCTTCAGATTATCCACCAACTGCTGATACTTGTCTTCGATATTTACCTTATACTGTTTTTTAAAATCATAAAGCTTAGTTTTACTAGTTTTCTTACCATCTTTTAGTACACATTCTCCTGTTTTTAGATTATAAACAGCACTAATCTGCGTTTTCTGATCTAAGCAAGGACAAACAATGGTTAGGTGAATAAACTCTCCTTCTTGTTGGATGTCTTCATAAAGAAAGGCTTCATAAGCATAGCCTGTTGCAAGGGCAATGCGGTTAACGATTTCCTGCAAGTTTGGATTCTGAGAAATATTTTTATAACGCTTCAAGGCATAGAGAAAGTTTGCCTTTGTCGAATCCGCTATTAACCAGACTGGTTTCTGATTTCTTGTTAAAGCATCGGATAGCTTCCCATCTTCTTTAAAGGCAATGAAGTAATAGCATAGAGTACGGATATAATTCAAAGCTTCCTTTTCTTTGATAGAAGGATTTGACAACATTCTCTCGATGACAAAGGACTGTGAGTAGATTAGCTTAACTTTATCTAGTCGTCCCTCCTTAATTTCCACGAGCAAGTTTTGATAAACAGCATCAATGATGGCATGATATGCTTTTTTATCACTATAGTCCATCTTCTCAAGTGCAAGAATCTCGTCAGGATTTAATACCCTATCCAATGTTGATAACACTTCCGCCCACTCAGTCGTTAGGATGCTTTGTTCGAGTTGCTTGACAGTCTTAGTAGATTTTGCAATATCCGTTTTCGAATAGGAGCTTAACCAAGCGATGATTTCTGCTCTTAGTCCGTCGCTACATGTAACATGATAACTGGCACAAATCTCATCTAGACGCTTCTGCAACCACTCATCCGTGATGGCTTTCTTTTTTACTAGATTAGACGTGATTGTCTTCTTTAATTCTGCAATCAGTTTGTTGGCTTCTTCATCTGATAGGGACGTTTCAGCCTTGATTTTCTCTATTAAAGCGATCTCGTCCTGACTCATTTGAACAGTAGTCTGGTCAACTGCAATTCCAGCTTGTTCTAACAGGGCATAAACACCTGCCAAGGCACCTTCACCCGTAACCGTTTCTACAGAAGCAATCCGAATCAGAATATCCGACACACCGGATGTAATAGCGGCATTTTGATAGGTTGCTGCTGAAATCATCGTAATCTTATCAGGGGTCACAATTTCAACTCGTACCCCTGAACCTTTTTCTAGGGGTTTAATGAAGGCGCTGGAGTAAATTTTGGCATCCGAGTCAGCAGAACCTGTGTATTTTGATACCATCTTTCCAGTTACAGAAAGAACTTGGTTGTCACTGATATGACTGTCACCCAACAGACGTTTGGTTTCAGTCTTTTGTTTTTCTGTCAGCGAAACACCGAGGGACATCAGCGGTTGCGTTAAAGCTTTTTGCGTTTTTGTTTCTGCATGAACTATGTTCGTCTGATTTGACAAGACCAAAAATTGTGGAGCTATACCAATCAGTATGACACTGATGAATAGTAAGGCCATTCTCTTTTTCACTTTTACACCCCCTAACAATAACAAAGAAACACCTATGAAAAGTCAAGTTGTTCAATAATAGATTTCTCGAAAAGCTCCAGGCAGCATCTCATTCTGAGTCAAGCCGACCCGATAGAATTCTGGATCTCCAGTGTCTTTAGAATAGAGTACAACTGGCTCTCCCGTTACGTTCACAACAAAAATATACCTATGCACCTTGGTATAATTGTCGTACCAATACTCGTATCCATCTAAAATTTTAAAATTCTCATCCAACTCTCTGCCTGACCAAACAACAGGCTTGGTGATAGCAATCCGTTGGTAGTTGGGCTGGTTCATCTCATTACCAAATTGCACCATATATTGAGCCAACTCATTTTGCTTTGAAAGGGGCCATTCTTCTTGAGAAACGAGTGAGGAAGTTGGTGAACTCGGCGCTGCACTTCCTTGGGATTTTTGGCCAATAAAGCGGATGTCCGATATGGCTGTGTCTTCGTACTTATTCCCAAAATAAGTTTTTAAAATTGTCACCGTTACTGATGAAGTGTTTACTGACTGGGGAAGTTCAATTAACTGTTCACCCATCTGGTCATTGATATCAAGCTCTTGATAGCTATTGTCTGAAAATGTCAATCGAATTCTTGCTGGTCTAGAATTTTTATAGTAGATATCATCACTCAATTGGTAACCCGAATAGATAGACATTTGGGAAATGTTATAAACCCCGTCTAGTGTTAATGTGATGGATTCCTGAATTCCCTGTCCACTAACATTCTCTACCCAAGCGGTCGTCCGATCTCCATCTATAACATTTTTTGGCAAATGTTCTAAATGATGTTGTGGCTCAGAAAGGTAGGAAGTTGCTGAAATATTTGTAATGATTGCATTTGACAGGACACTATGTTGTGAAGTAGAACTTTCTTGGACCACATAGGGTTCGTCCAATTTGCTAATCGTCACATCCTGCTCATAGATTCCTGTCGCATCCAGTCCCAATCGTTCTAGTTCATCCGGGTCCAACTCAATCCTTACTGTCACCACGTCTCCATTACTCAAATGATTCTCTTTTGATAGCGTCACGATTGGATTCCACAATAATTGTTCAATCTCTTCATCGTAACCTTCATAGTAAGGAATAGAGGTAATTTCTACTTCGGCAGTACCATTACCCGATTCCCCATCTGAATACAAAACCATGTCATAGGTGGAGACATCGATGGTCTTATGGACTGGAAGGATAGATGAATGTTGTGCAGTATTTTGCTTATTCGTCACTAAAATAGAAAGACCAGCTATACATAAAATGACTGCTGCAATGACCCCAATGACCATGAATTTATTCGTGCTTTTTTGACTGTATACACTAGAATAAGGAGTACCATCTGGATTTCTCATCTCCTCTACAATACCATTAGGTGATGAGGGCGCACTAACTCTTGTAGCTGTATCAGAAGGTGAAACATAACTTGATACTCCCATAACCATTTCATCCAAGTCATTTTGGATTTCTTGTGTAATAGGATTCGACGTTTTGTACTCTTCCTGTGAACTTTTAGTAACATCAGCCTCTTGAATTTGTCGAGCAGAATCTCCTGCATTTTCATCGGTAACAGTTTCTACGACTTGGTTAAAAGGTTGTTGGGGTGTCCAATGGTCTTGCTGCTCTTCTTCACGATTAGAGAAAAAAAGATGATCTTTTTCATCTGTCAAAAAACGACCGGATGGCTGGCAAGTGACATAAATATTAACAATGAAGACCACAATATTGATTACTGGTAACAATGCAAGAATCAGTGAACTAGCCAGAAAAATAATAATACCTTGGTTATTCAATCCAGCATCCCTGAGCCGACGGACAGTACTAGGTAAGCCAGGAATAATTGCTAAGAACGTACAGACCATACCAAGCATCGATAGTGTCATTCCAGTTGTAAAACTAGCACCACTGGCTTCTGGATTAGTCAGCATACTTGACACACTAGACATTACTAGGATTGAAGAAAAAATCTCTAGAACGATTCCTGGTAAGCTGATGATTAATCCACCAAAAAAATATCCCTTTCTAGTAGTGTAGCCACCATAACTAAAAGAACCACGTAGACAATCGCGACCTGCCTGCCAGAATCCAATATTCTGACCACGTTGGTCAATTTTGTATTTCTTTTGCATATAACCTCCTTTGTTTTTATACTTCAAACCTACCCTAAATTCCTAACCGGAACTTCTATTTGTTCGCCGCCATCACTTTACTTTCTAAAAAGAAACTATCTGGCAATCTTATAAGGAAGGATTGCCAGATGTGTTTTCTTTTCAAAGGTCTGGTTTAGACTGTTTCATCCTTTTTAGATTTGATGAGGGCAGTACCTGCCAAGAATAAGGATAGTCCAAGAATAGCTGGGTAAACAGAATCTGACTGACCAGTATTTGGTAAGGATTGACTGTTCATAGCTCCTTCCTCTGCCGATGGTAAATGGACAGCCTGTGTCTGCTCTGTGGCTACTACTATGCTTTCCTGTTTCCTTCCACGATAAATCTTACGTGGAGTTGCTTCTTGATGAGAAAGAATAAACTCCTCTACCTTAACAATCTGACCGTCTAGGATGTATTCAGCAATGTCTACCACCAATAGACCTGCAAGCCCTTCTTCTACTCGAATTTCTCCATCTGGCAGAGTAGGATCTTCTAGATAGACAACCGTTTCTGACTTGATTGGTCTTTCTACCCTTGTTAGCTTAACAGTTGGTAAGTTTGAACCTATTGGGGCTACTGCTGGCACTTGAACAACCATTGTGCCACGATAAACCTTGCGTGGAATAGCTTCGGTACGAGAGAGTTCTCGTTCACTCCTAGCCGTAACCTGACCATCAGTTAGGGTTTCTGTAATCTCAATAACAACTTGACCATTGATGCTGGCTTCTTCTCGGGTTTGACCTTGGACTAACTCTGAATCTTCCAACTCTAGTACTTGGTCAGTTGTCAAGACATGAACTTCCTGACGAGTACGGGTGGTGATGACTGGGGTGACAGACACAACCTTGCTACCTCGGTAGATCTTGCGTGGAATAGCCTCGGTACGAGAGAGTTCTCGTTCACTCCTAGCCGTAACTTGACCATCAGTTAGGGTTTCTGTAATCTCAATAACAACTTGACCATTGATGCTAGCTTCTTCACGTGTTTGACCTTGAACTAACTCTGAATCTTCCAACTCTAGTACTTGGTCAGTTGTCAAGATATGAACTTCCTGACGAGTACGGGTGGTGATGACCGGGGTGACAGACACAACCTTGGTCCCTCGGTAAATCTTGCGTGGAGTTGCTACAGTACGGGATACTTCAAATTCTTGAGTTTCAGTCACCTGACCATCTAAGATAAATTCAGCAACTTCGACAACTAGCAAACCATCTTGACCAGTTTCTTCTCGGTTTTCTCCAACTAGCAGATTGGCATCTTCCAGATAGATAACCTCTACTGACTTGATTGGTCTTTCTACCCTTGTTAGCTTAACAGTTGGTAAAGCGACTGCAGTTGGAGCAACTGTTGGTAGCTCTTTAACCAACGGTTTAGCCCAAGCTGCCCATAATTTCTTGTTCCCAACAGTAGAGAATAGGGTGGTTGTTACTGGTAATCCTGTTCTAGTTTCATTATCAAACCAGCCCAAGAAATCATAGCCCTCTTTCTCTGCAGATGGCAAAGCAAGTTCCACTTCTGTCATGTAGCTAGTCGGTAAGATTGAAATAGCTTTTCCTCCATCTAGAATAAATTCCAAGGAATAAGTTTTCGGTTGGAGATTGAAATTCACCTCAGTCTGTGGTGGTGGAACTGGAAGCCAGTCAGATTCTGCTACCTCATAGCCATCCTTTTCAATCTTCACCTTCCACAAACCTTCTGGTACGTCCCAAGCATACTCTCCATGAATCGTGGTCAAAACAGGATTGAGCTGTGAATAATCACCTGCATTCCACAGCACCTCCTTACCATCCTTATCCTTATAGTAAACTTTGGCCGTCGCATTCACAACAGGCTTACCAGTCACACTGTTAAGGACACGACCAGATGGGTCGATAATTGGAGTATAGGATTCGAGATTGAGGTTGAAAGGAGTCGTAATAGAACCTGTAAAATTTGACCAAAACGAGCTTCCAAACTTTTTACTATATTCGCTATTCAAATCATAGTAAAAACTTAGCATCATATCTTTATATGCTACATTTTTTAATTCATCAAAAGTAGGAATCTTTTCCCAATCCTTCAAATCTTTATTACCATCAAAACCACTTTTAGCCCAGTTTATAAATTTTATAGCTCCGTCTCCCACAGCTTTCACACCAGTAAAGGCTGCACTGAATAACTTTCCAGGACCACCTGCGAATTTCCCAACATTGGCAATTGAATTATAAACAAATGGGACCGCGGCTGTATACATATACAAATTGTGCCCTTTTTCAAATTTTTCAATGAAGTTTTTATCAACACCTAATATTTTAGCTTCATTAAGGACGTCATTATACAGTAACTCAAGCAGTAAGAACTCTACTGCCTGAAGTCCCACTTCTGCACTACCTAATAAATTAGAAAACATCGTTGCTTTGCTGACTTCATCAGCAGAATCTAATTTAAGAATATCTTGGTAGCTATCCCAAATCTCTAGCAATCTAGAAACAGAATCAGCCGCTCCAGCAATCGTAGGTAAAATTGAATTTTCAACTTTACTATTCTCTGCTTCTTCTCTTCCTAATATAATTTTAGAAAAAGCATTAATACATTTGACAAATTTTAGGTCAGTATTATTCTCCTCTGCAGCATTAGTAATATCTTTTAAGAATGGAATAATTAAATCTAGATAATAGCGAGAGTGTTTATCCGTCTGTTTCGAGTGGTTGTTTAGTGAAAAAAGTTGCTTAAGATAGGTTGCATAGTCAATTTTCTCCTCGTTAACCAACAGTTCCATCTTACTTTTTAATTGTTTAAACTTCCACATATCTGCCAGCACTTCAGCACCAATTACAGGCTTCGGAACTACCCTCAAAACAAAATCTCCAGGAACAAAATCTGGATTAGCTGGATCGAATAATCCTTTGAAAGTATAGGTATGACTAGTTTCGTCTAAATCATCCGTTTCCTGCTTAGACAAGTGAACTTTTTTCACAACACCATTTCGACTGGTAAGGACTTCCAAGTATGCTACATCTATATCATTCTCTAAACGAACAATGAACTCAAACTCCTGACCTGGTTTAAAAATCAACTGACCATTATCTGCCTCTCCATCTGCCAAGTCATATTCTTTACCACCATACTTCATAATGAAAGAGCTTAGAGTAGGCAAGGATTCTTCAAAGATAATTTTTTCCGAATCTGCTTTGACCTGAATTCCATCAACTTCCGAAATGGCTCTAATCTTGAAATTATCACGCTGTTTAGCCGATACATCAAAGAGTTTTACAAAATCCAAGGTAAGCGTGGTTTCAAACTGTCCAGTCATGTCCGAGATAACGTGTTGTCCCAATGATAGACCTTCTGCCCAAGTTTTTTGTCCAGCATGAACAAAGACCATCTTGCCACCAATCGTAGGTTCTGCAATCTTAAACTCAACCTTTGTATTTGGTTTTGTTCTGCCGACAATCCTCACCGTATTTCCTGAAATTGCCGTATCGGCCTTAATCATCAAGAATGGCATTTCTTCCTTAAGGTGGCCTAAGACTTCTGATTTTTGGATGCCGTATTCCTTGTAGAGTACCTGAGCTGCCAGTTGCAGTTGGGTCAACTCATTCGCTTTTGTTGTGACAACAAATTGGATCCGGCTACTATCTGCACTATTTTTTATTCTGAGAACATCATTTTCAATGATGGCTTCCTGTTCTTTTCCGTCTATCTTGATCTTTTTCTCAAAAGCAACTGCCCCTTTTGGAAGGGTAATGCGAATCTCCTTGTCAGCGATAGTTCTTCCAGCAGTATCTAAACTATAGTTCAAATCAAGGGCTAACTTTCCTGACTGTTTCAAGGTTTGAGATGCAACAGAGAAACGAGAACTTTTCACAATGCCATCGTTATAGTGTTTATAGTCATCCCCTGAAATTTCATAAGGAATATTGCGTTCCTTCATATATTTTTCAGCATAGGAACCTGCCGCAACATAGAAGGTCGTATTCGGGTTAAAAATAAGGTTTTCACCAATAGAGTTCACACTTGCTGGGATGTAAACCTTCTCCAAGTTTGGCATGTTTACAAAGGCGTTTACATCAATACTCTCAACCTTATCTGGCAAGACTAAAAGAGTCATTTTTTCATTGCCTTCAAAGAGGTAACCACCTAACTTTTTCAGTTCCTTAGGCAACTTAACCGTCTCCAATTCTGGACTAAAACGGAAGGCTCCTTCGCCAATCTCACTAACTCCATTCGGAATATCAATAAATTTGATAGAGGTCGATTCAAAGGTACGGCTATCAATCTTGGTCAAGGTAGATGGCAGAATCACATTCGTCAAACCTGCCCATTTGTTTGGTTCTGATGATGAAGACCCAAACGCACTATCTTTATCGGTTGTCTTATTGTCTCTCAAGGCATACTTACCAATTTCTGTAATACCTTCTGGAACAATAAAGGTTGCAATGCCTGTGGACTCTAACATACCGTCTGGAATACGAACACCTTCAACATTGCTTCTCAGATGTGTTAGATTTCTACTTCCAGCAAAGGCCTGGTCTGCCACTACCAGATTCTTAGGAATATTGACACTCGTCAGGGTATTGATGCCTCCAAATGCATGATTGCCTATGGTTTCTAAGCTATCCGGCAATTCCAAACGAGTCATACTCACCGCATCAAATGGAGCATTTTGTTGTTCTTTTTCTGCATTACTATTTTCATTCGCTGGAAGCTTAGGAGCAGATTCTTTGGATTCATCCTTCATGATACTGGTTCCATGGAAAGCTGAGCCGCCTATCTCCTTCAGTCCTTCAGGCAAATCAACCCGAATGACTTGCTTGGCACCAGCAAAAAGATGGGCTGGAATCTTAGTCACTCCATCCTTAAACTCCACGTACAGACTCTTGATATCGGATGAATAGTTGCTATGTTTAAAAGGGGAACCATTGTGGTAATATGAACCATATCTATCATGTTCCAAATCACTATTAATGTAGAGGAAGGTCAGGTTTTTATTATCAGAAAAAGCAGAATAACCCAATTCTTTTAAAGATTTAGGAAGTTCCAATTTTTCAAATTGATTTCCACTAAAAGCTCCGTAACCTATGCTTTCCAAAGCGGTCGAGAAATCGATTTTGGAAATCTTAGCATTAGAAAAGGCAGCTCTTTCAATACGGGTAACAGAGCTTGGTAGGTTCAGCGAGAGCAAACCAGTATTTCTAAAAGCCTCCTCAGGTATAGCGGTCAATGTATCGGGTATCCTTACACTCTGTAGGGAAGAACTGTCCGCAAAAGCAGCATAGCCGAAAGAAGTTATACTATCTGGTAGGGTGATACGGATTAGCCCTGAATTTCGAAAAGCTTCGCTTCCTAGCTCTTCTAGTTTCTCTCCCAAATCAATCTCTTTTAGACTTGGGGTGGAACGAAAGGCTCCCTCACCAATAACTTTAAGCTCTTTTGGCAGAATAACTTCCTTGATACCTGTATTCACAAAGAACTCCCTAGGAATAGTCGTCCTCCCTTCCTCAAAAGTTACCTTTTCCAGACTCGAACCACTAAAGGTTCCATCCCCTCCGACGAAGTCTTTAGCTACGTGGGCTTTTTTTAGAGTTGCTATGTTCCCGAAGACATAGCTTCCTAACTCCTTGACTGTCTTTGGTATGATGACCTCTTTCAAAGATGTCTGCCAAAATGCACTGCCTCCTATTTTTTCCAGGCTATCTGGAAAAGAAATACTTGTCAAAGGTGTATATGAAAAGGCAGAACCTCCTATCTCGTTGAGTTTTTCTGGCAAACTAACTTGACTTAACTTAGTATTTGAAAAGGCAGCTTCATCAATTCGCTCCACACCAGTCGGGATATTAATGCTGGATAGACGAGTATACGAGAACATACTTGCTGGAATATATTTCATAGAAGCTGATAACTTCGCCTGTTTCAGTTTTGAAGACTCTGCAAAAGTTGAAGTACCAATTTCAGTCACACTATCAGGAATGTGAATACTTTCCAGGCTGGTACGATAAAAGGCTGATGCCCCAATTTTTTTCAAACCATTTTGTAGTCCAATTTCTTTTAGTCCCGATTCAGCAAAAGCCGAACTTCCAATTTCCTCAACGGTAGCTGGCAAATCCATACTCTCTATATGAGAACCTCTAAAGAGATTAGCTACAATCTGACGAATTCCTGTTTCAAAAGTAACTGTTTGAAGATTGGTAGCACCTGTAAATGGACCTGGTAGCCAATAGATTGATTCCACTTCCTTAAGAGATTTAGGAATATGGATAGAACGAAGACTCTCCGTCGCAAAGGCTCCAGCACCAAGATACTCCAGCTGAGAAGGAAGAGTCACATCCGTCAAACCTGTACCATCAAAAGCACTTCTCTCAATCCGTTTCAGCCCGTCAGAGAAGATAATATCTTTCAAGGTACTAACCCTAGAAAAAGCTGAGTCATGAATAATGGTAACCGCACTAGGAAGGATGACTCTTTCTAGGGAAGTGCCTGAAAATGTTCCTACATTAATTTCTGTTAAGCCTTCAGAAAGCGTAATACTGGTTAGTGTACTTATCCCTGAAAAAGCCGAACTTCCTAGCCTGGTGACGCTATTTGGAAGACGGGTCGATTTCAGATTGGTATTGGAAAAGGCATAATCATCAATCTCTACCAAACCATCCTTAAAAATGATGCTTTCTATACCTGTATTCTGGAAAGCTCCGTAGCCAATTTTTTTCAGGCTAGATGGGAGAACAACGGATTTCAAGAAAGGATTATAAGCAAAGGCTTGAACTCCAATTTCCTCCACCCCTTCTGGAATAACAAACTCTTCTACTTTAGTCCCTTGTAACAGACCATCAGGAATCTTTTTCATCCCTGGAGGAAGAACGATTCGTTTGAGACTAGTATTAGAAAAAGCATTGGCCCCTATCGCATGAAGAGTAGAGGGTAGAGTAATAGTAGTCAAATTATCATTGTCAGAAAAGGCATTCGCTCCAATTTCTGTAATACCTTCTGGTATCGTGAACTCTGAGAAACCAGTTCCTCGGAAGAGGCCGTCTATAATCTTAGTCGTTCCAGAAGCAAGGCTGATATTAACCAATTTTTTCGAGTCAATAAAGGCTCCATCCCCCTCAACAAGACTACTCGGAATGGTTACGGACTTCAAATTAGAACTCCTAGCAAAACTATGATTTCCTAGTTTTCGCAATCCAGCAGGTAGGCTCAGACTTTCTATCCCAACCCCTGTAAAAGCATAGGGTCTGACTTCAAGCAGGCTAGATGGAAGAATTAGGGAAGTAATCCCTGATTGCCCCTCAAACATCTTATCAGCAACAACCGTCACACCTTCCTTAATCGTAACATCCGTCAAGGGACTCGTCGCAAAAGGAGAAGACCAGTAGCTAGAATAATGAGAGGTTTCTATATCCGAATTCACCTCTACCTTTTTTAGACTATCTATATGAGAAAAGGCTCCCCAACCAAGATGCTTAAGAGAAGCTGGCAGCTTAACTTCTGATAATCTTGTCGAGTAAAAGGCAGAGTTACCAATTGATTCAAGCTTTGCTGGTAGGTGTATAGAAGTAAGACCAGAATCATAAAAAGCACTATACCCGATTTGTTTAACATTAGTAGGTAGAGCAATCGAAGTAAGATTAGTTGTGCCACTAAAGGCTGAATCTGCTATATACTCTAGACTATCTGGTAACTCAACTTGAACTAGTGAACTATTGCCCGCAAAAGCTCCTGAATGGATAGCCTTCACTCCATCCTTGAGATTGATTTTCTTCAGGTGTTCATTCTCAGAAAAAGCATAGCTATCAATTATCTCTACACTAGTCGGAAGATGGATTTCCTCCACGCTAGTTCCAGCCAGAATAGAAGCTGGAATGACTGTTATTCCATCCTCAAAGGTTACCTTTTTTAGATTGTTACTACCTGCAAATATATTGGGAGCATAGGTCACATTCTTTGGTATCACCACTTCTTTAAGTGTTGAAATGCCTGCGAAGGCCCTATCACCAATATAGGTCAAAGAAGCTGGTAAAACTAGCTTTTCCAGACCAGAATTTTCAAATGCACCGTACTCAATCGTTGTCAGGGTCGTTGGCAAGACAATTTCTTTTAGAGTTTTATTCCCACTAAATGCCCCAAAATCAATTTTTTTCATCCCTTCAGGAATTTCTATTCTGGAAAAACCTGAACGATTTAACTCTGCAAAATACGCTAAGCGTTTGTTGCGGTTTTCTTCTTCTACATTAGAACCTTCTTCTGCACTTCTATCTTCATAGCCATTTTCGGAATTAAAGTCCAAGGAAATTAGTCCTGGTTCGCGATTCGAATCCTCGTTAGCAACCAACATCTCTTCATCTTTGGACTCACCACCCGCCAACTCTTCTCCCTCATCCCCACCAACTGTTTCGGCAGACCGTGTAAGAACTTGCTCACCTTCTACTACTGGCTGAACAATCTCTGATGTGCCAGTAGTTGCTGGCACAGCTGGGGAAAGGGCTGAATCATCTCCATCCTTATCTGTTGATGCAGGCTGAGGTACAGGCTCTGGAGCGACCGATGAAGAACTGGTCGAAGGAATCGTTTCTGCTGGAACTGAGGTTACATTCTCTGAACCAACACCTACTTCCTCTGATGGATTATCCTGAGAAGGTAGGGTAGTAGTAGCTGGAACAGCTTGTGAAGCAGCTGAATCTTCTACCTGATGTTCATCCGAAGCGACAACACTATCCCCCTCACTCGCTGGGACAATCTCTGTAGAGACAACAGGTGGCTTTTCCTCAGCTCCTACTACCAGTGAAGATTCCGCACCGCCAGAAATCTCCTCCGCTTGAACCACATTCCCACCTATAAATAAGGAACCCAATAAAACAGAGGCAACACCCAAACTCAGCTTACGAATAGAAAAAATTTCCTGTTGTCGAAACAAACTCTTTGAATACCGATTACTTTTCTTTTTAATCATATACAAACCTTTCTAGAACCATTTGGATAGGTAAAGCACCTACTGACCGATGACTACAAGAACATTAATAAGCATATTTTATCCTATTTTCTCTCCCCTCTTCTTCATATATTAATCACCTCCATCATATCAAAATGACCCGTTTTTTTCCTTTCCATTTTGTAGAAAATAGTTATGCTCTATTTCGGAAACTTTCCTTATCAAAAAAGAAAGTTTCCAAGCACATAATTAGCTGATTTCCTTATATTTTTTTGATAAAATGAAAATATAATACGCTTTCAAAGAGGAAGAATGAACCATGATTTTTTTATCCTTTAGCGAAATTTTACAGGTTATCCTAGCCGTCAATAAGAGAAAGAAGAAAAATGTCGGCTGGGTTAAGCAAGAAGCTATTGTCAACAGTATCTTTCAATTTCTAGAAATACCTGGTAAGGAAGATGAGGAATTTTATGTCAGTATTTCGGATTGTTCCAAATATTTTAACGGAAGAAAAAATATCCCGCATAAATTAAAGAACTATCTAGCACAGCAAGATTTTTCTCAAGTCGTAGAAAAGTTTGCGCAACGATTGTTGCAATATCCAGAAACATCGACTGTTGGTGTTGCTAAAAAGTTACACGAAATGGCTAGTGAGCAAACAGATGTTTTAAACTCTGAAAAACAAACATTTTTGGAACAGGAAAAAAGATTGAACTCTTTTTATTCCCAAGAAAAATACACCCACTATATCGCAACAACCATTCTCTTTTCTCTTATCCATATCTCCAATATTCCTAGCTGCCAACAAGAAAAAAGCTCCCTCGTGGACAGTCTCCACTTCAACCAAGACTTAGAGGAAGCCATCCAGCAAGGACGCTACTACCTATCTTACGAACGGGACATTGTTATCCATCCCGATATGAAGAAAAAAGAATTTAAGGTTCTGGTCAAGAGGCTATTTACCTCCCACTACCCCAATCCTGTCCACCCTCATAAAGATAAGTTTCTCCTAAACACCTTCTACTCCACTCCCACCCTACGTAGCAACAATCACTTTATCAGCCTAAAGATTAACCAGATTGACTATTCCGACAGGGTGCAGGTTTTGGATGAAGACTTGGATACTGAAAAACATCGCTTCCCCTATAAACGTAGCTTGTTAGTGGAGAATCTTCCAACTTCTGACCTCTACCAGATCGACTTGCAGACCAAGTACTTTGCCAGCTTTCCTATCCGTTTCGGCAGTTTTCGCCTGCATTCTCCGGCCAAACGTTTCAAGGTCACCGTCCGTATCCGTACCAATGAAAAGCGCAAACTCTGCTTGACTTTGAAAAACTTCGGTAGTTTCAACAAACAGATTTCCAACATCGACCGCATCGAACCCAATGCCACCATGGCCTACTTTGAAAATATCGACTGGACCTTCCCGTCTTCAGGCTATGCCTACATTGTCAAACCTTGGAACGAATTTTGGCAGGATTTCCTACCACAAAGCCAGCAAAAAAGTGCAGAGGATTAACCTTTGCACTTATTTATTTTATTTATTTGATAAGAGGTAAGTCTAATTTGCTAACAGTTATCACTTGACAAAGTCAGATTGCACCCCTCATTTCCTTATGTTTTTTTAGAAAGCTATCATCCTTGATTTTTCTTTTGTTTCTTAAGGAAGTATGCTGCTGTTGGTAACAATGCTAGACCTGCGATGGCTAACCATGAGCCCACTTGGCCTGTCTTCGGCAAGTTCTTCTTATCTGCTTTTTTAACTGCGGTCTTATCAGCAGCCGTTGTTTCTGCAGTAGATTTTCCTTGAGCAGTTGTTCCTTTGATGGATTGTTTTGAACCAGTTGTACCTGTGGTTGATTGGCTTGAAGTAGCTGTTCCTCTGGTATCTACATCGGAAGAAGCTGTTCCTGACGGCGTCTGACCAGGCTGGCTTTCATTATGACTAGTACTTGTCGGATTGCTCGGCTTACTTTCAATGTTCGCAAGGCTGGTTGAAGCAAAGATATCCTCCTTGACCATGGTTTTCAGACGAAGTGACACTTCTTCCATGCTCGGTTTTAGGACGGTAATAACCCGACCTTCTTTGAATAATACATTCATCTTTTCTTCATACTTTTCCTGAGTCGATCCCAAGCGCTCCAATCTATCAGGAATAGAATAAACCGTTACAGTTCCATCACCATTATCCGAATAGGTAATAACCTTGGTATAAGTACTGATTCCTTCAAGACCTGTCATAATGTAGTAAGTCTTTCTAGGCAAGAGAACATTTGGTGTTAAATCCGTTGCCTGACTGCCAGCCTCTTTTGAATGGAAGATCGTTTTCACACCACTCGCAAAAAGTGGTTTCATTGCCTCTCCACCTGTCTTATGGATAGTATAAGCCACCTGAGCTGCAAAAACCTGCTCCTCACTATGACCTGGGAAATCTGTAGCTGTAAAGAGAGCCTTTGACCCCACGTCAGATATCGGTGTTTCTGCGGTACTTGTATTTTCAGCCTTGCTTGATTGACCACCCTCATTTCCTGCAGGCGTCACTTCTGATGGGAATAGGCTATCTAGATTCTTAACAACAAAATTCCCCAACCTTTTTTCATCAATAAGCCTACGTACAGTAGCCAAATCAGTTCCCTCAGGTACATAATAACAGATGCTGACGCTTGTTCCCATCGCCCCTTCGCCATACAAGGCTACGTGAATATATCCAGGAATATGAGGTGCCCCATTCCAATCCTTTGGATTAAGCTCAGTCGGTTTAATATGTGAGCCATCAACCAGGTTGAGGAAAGAAGCATGATGCTCATGTTGCACATTAGACATGAGGGATTCAAACGTAATTCTGAGATTGTCATAGCCTAACAGCTCTTCGGTTATTACGATACTAGTTGTTTCTGAATTCCACGTTTTTGTCGGAGCACCTTCCCAATCAACCATTTCAAATGACTGGGTAGCAGCAGTAATATTATACTTAGCCTTTAAATCATCTATGGAAATAACATCTCCTACTTTGACCGTCATAGTAAAAGGATCAATGGCAACACCTTGACCATAATAACCACCAGCAATCATAATTTCCTTACTCGCAACTGTTTCAGTTGCATATACAGTCGGTACATCTACAATAGGATTTAAAGCAATCGGAGCCAACAATAAGCCTGCGGATAACAGTAAAACATATTTACTTGTCTTCTTCATATTATACCTCTTTAATTTGTTATATTATTTTGCACTATAGTATCAAAATCTAGCTGTAATTTCCTTTCCTTTTCTATAGAAAATATTTCTAAAATAAATAACAACTTTCCATTCCAAAAAGAAAGTTTTTATAGAACAAAAAAGTGCAGAGGATTAACCTTTGCACTTATTTTTTTATTTCTTCTTGGCAAAATACTGGCGTGTCTCCTTGATAATGACTGGTGAGAGAGCCAGCAAGGCAATCAAGTTTGGTAGAGCCATAAGCCCATTCACAATATCTGCGATGGTCCAAATCAAATCCAGCTTGAGAAAACCACCCAAGGCAACCATAGCTACAAAAACCAGACGGTAAGGCAAGATCGACTTGGTGCCAAAGAGGAATTCGATACAGCGTTCCCCATAGTAAGACCAACCCAGAATGGTCGTATAGGCAAAGAGAACCAGACTGATGGTTAGAGCCAAAGCCCCTGGCTGTCCAAAGACAGAAGCAAAGGCTGCCTGGGTCAGCGGAGCCCCTGCCAAACCTTCAACAGACCACTGACCAGTCACCAAAATGGTCAAACCTGTCAAGGTACAGATGATAAGGGTATCAATAAAGGTACCTGTCATAGAAATCAATCCCTGCTCCACTGGATTATCAGACTTGGCAGCCGCAGCCGCAATTGGAGCGGATCCCAAACCAGATTCATTGGAGAACACCCCACGCGCAATCCCACGCTGAATGGCTTGTTGCACGGTCGCACCTGCAAAACCACCCACAGCTGCAGCTGGAGTAAAGGCAGATTTGAACACTAAGGCAAGGGTTGGCAAGAGTTGTTCCCAATGCAGGGCCAAAACAGCCACACTTGCTAAGATATACAAAATCGCCATGAAAGGAACAATTTTTGTCGAAATATCCGAAATCTTCTCAATTCCCCCAAAGATAAAGAAGGCGATGGAAATGGCAGTTACAATGCTGACCAACTGGGGAGCCAAGCCAAAGCTAGCAGACATAGATGAGGCAATGGAATTAACCTGAGAAAAGGTTCCCATCCCCAAGAGAGCCACTAAAACACCTGAAATAGCAAAGAAAACTGCCAAGGGCTTCCACTTTTGTCCCATCCCCAAGGTGATATAGTGCATAGGACCACCTGCCGCTTGACCGTTGGCATCCTTAGTTCTATATTTGATAGCTAAAAAACCTTCCGCATACTTGGTTGCCATCCCGAAGAAGGCCGCCACCCACATCCAGAAAAGGGCACCAGGTCCACCTGTCGTAATGGCAGTCGCCACCCCAACGATATTTCCCGTACCAACCGTTGCCGCAAGGGCCGTACACAGAGCCGCAAAACTGGACACATCTCCCTGACCAGACTGGTCACTGGAGAAAATCAAACGAAAGGCCGTCGGCAACTTGCTGACCTGAAACATTCCCAAACGAAGGGTAAAATAGACACCTGTTCCGACCAAGAGTAACAAGAGGGGCGGACCCCAAACAAAATCATTGATGTGCTGCATCAATTCTAACATAGCTTCCTCCTAAGCATAATTCTTAATCCGATAAAGCTGCCGGAAAAAACAAAAAGAGGCTGAATACTTCAACCTCTAGAATCAACGTGAAAATACAGAAAAAGCCTATTTTCAACGCTCTGTCCTTTTACCTGAGAGTTTCAGTAGCTCTACTTTTCCAAGCAGGACTACCTTGCCCCTTCGGTGCCAAAATGGTCTCTCCAGAGTTCCGTCCTTTGGACAGTCAGTCGCCTTTCTGCCCACTATCAACCGGTTATTCAGTTTTATCTTGCTCTATTCTAGACTATTTTTCAGGAAAAATCAAGCAAGTTTTCAAAAAATTATTGCAACAACTCCAAGAACAGTCCATATCCTGCTTCTTCCATTTCTTCTCTGGGGATGAAGCAGAGGGCGGCGGAGTTGATACAGTAACGTAATCCACCCTTGTCACGCGGTCCGTCATCAAAGACATGACCCAGATGAGCATGACCAGCCCGACTGCGGACTTCGATACGATTCATGCCGTGGGAAAGATCTTGGAAATAAGTCGCGACTTCCTTGCTGATTGGTTTGGTAAAGGAGGGCCAGCCGCAGCCTGAATCGAATTTGTCTGTTGAGAGAAAGAGGGGCTCACCAGTCGTAATATCGACGTAAATGCCAGCTTGGTCGCTATTCCAAAACTCATTTTCGAAGGGTCTTTCCGTCGCAGCTTCTTGAGTGACTTGGTACTGGAGTTCAGTCAAGCTGTCTTTTAAGACTTGTTGGTCTGGCTTTTGGTAGTCTGCAACATCAATCAGAGGGATTTTTGCCTGCCCAAGATCGATATGGCAGTACCCTTGGGGATTTTTCTTGAGATAATCCTGATGGTAGTCTTCGGCAAGGATGTAATGCGCGAGTGGCTCCACCTCAACGGCTAGTGGGCGTCCGCCAAAGAGCTGGGACTGCTCCGTCATGACCTGCTCGATGGTCGGCAAATCAGCCTCATCGGTGTAATAGATACCAGTCCGATACTGACGGCCCTTGTCAGGCCCCTGCTGATTGACAGAGAAGGGATCAATGACGCGGAAATAGTAGAGGAGAATTTCCCGCAAATTAATATGAGTCTCATCATAGGCTAGATAGAGCGTCTCTGCGTGGTCTGTTTGTTTGAGGAGTTGATAATTGGTCGTCTCCACCTGTCCATTGGCATAGCCAACGCTGGTGTCAAGAATACCATCAATCTGGGAAAAATAGCCTTCCATTCCCCAGAAACAACCGCCTGCTAGGTAAATTTCTTTCATAACTATTTCCTTTCTATGCAGAAAAGGGAGTGGGACAATAATCGGTAACCCGCAGGGTTCGATTTTGTCGTCCCACTCCCGCACAGTTGAGTAGGGCTGTAAAAGCTGATAAAATCAGCTAATTAGAGCCCACTCAACCACTGCGTCAAGTTTAACGATTGAAAAAAACTAAGGAGTCCAGGATTTTTGTCCCACTCCTTTTGATTAACCAATCTCTGCCAAGATTGCTTTGATTTGGTCTTTGGTGTGAACACCAGCAACTTGTTTCACAACCTGTCCATCTTTTTTGAACAAAAGGGTTGGGATTGACATAATACCGAATTGACGAGCTGTGTTTGGATTTTCATCCACATCCATCTTGTAGATGCGTAATTCATCTTCATCCACTTCGCCTGCTAATTGTTCCAAGATTGGTGCCTGCATGCGGCATGGACCACACCAAGGTGCCCAAAAATCTACAAGGACTACGCCTTCTTGTGTTTCAACTTCAAAGTTTGCATCTGTAATAACTTGAACCATGATTTTCTCCATTTCTGATTTTGGTACTATCATTTTACACCAAATGAAGAGAGAATGCGAATTTTTGCTACGGAAGAGAAATGAGATAAACATGCTTAAACAATTGTGATTTGAAAGCATGTTGGTCATTCTAAACTAGACCGCAGGGTGACAAGGGGGAACTGGGAGACTGTTTTGCTTATAAAGTCCAGTTGTAGTAACGAGACAAGGTGACGGAGTAGGTGCTACGGAAGAGAAATTGAATAGACATACTTTAGAAATCTTAATTTGAAAAGCAGATTGTTCAAGTGAAACTAGACCGTAAGGATACGAGAAGGGACTAATAATCCCCTTGACTTGCCAGGTTCATTGCCAAAAGAAAAAAGTTGAACCTTTTCAACTTTTTTCCGTCAAATCCACCACATAGGTCAATTCTTGATAGACATCTTCGATGTCAAACAATTCTAAATCTGCTTGGTCTGTCACGACATAGACACCTTCGCGGAGATAGTAGGCTGCTGACTGACCTGTTTCATCTGTAAAGGCCAATTTAGCATTGGGAAGATCAACACCGAAACGGACATAAGGTGTGTCTTTAGGTGTACCGATGACAAGATAGTCCGAGCAAACTAGCTGTCCACCCCATTTTTGATACAAATGATTGGCTACATCTCCCTCTCTGGTAAAGATGGCTAGTTTCTCGACAGCCTGTTCACGCAATTCCTGCTCTGCTTTTTCAAAAAGCGCCTGGGCAATACCCTGCCCTTGAAAGTTAGGATGAACAGCAAGGTTAGTAAAATAAGCTGTTCGCTTACTCGGTGCGTAAATATAAGACTGGCTGCACTCTTCCGTGTAAATATCGATGTCGATCAGGCCAACAATTTGTCCATCTACTTCAGCCACCCATTCCACACGGTAGTCATAAACGTCTGTCATTCGTTCGGGCTTCTCTGTTTCTCTATCATCAAAGAATGGAGAGAAGAGGTAGCTGAGTGCCTTACAGTAAACCCAGCCTTTTTCATCACTAGTTTGATAGTTTCTGATAATCATAATGTTACTCATACCTCCTTACTTAAAAGTCACAATGGTACAGCCAGAGCCACCTGCATTTTGTGGGGCGTAGCCGAACTCCTTGACCTGCTTGTTGCGACGGAGGTACTTGGTCACCCCTTCTCGGATGACCCCTGTACCGATACCATGAACAATATCGACTTGTGCCAGATTGTTGAGAAGGGCCTGGTCGATAAATTCATCCAGCTCCATCATAGCCTCTTCGTAGCGTTTGCCACGGAGATCTAAGCGGGCTTTTGGTCCTCGTACATTGGCCCGTTTGACCGTGTGAACCTGGCGCTTCTTAGGCTGCTCTGCCTTCTCCACCTTAACTAGCTCAAACTCCTCCTTGGTCAAGGTCATCTTAATCAAGCCCACCTGTGCTTCCCAACGGCCGTCCTTGAGTTGATTGGTCAGAGTTCCCCGCTGACCGTAGGCTGTGACGATAATATCATCACCCACCTTGGCAGCACGCTGGATTTTGGCTTTCTTCAGAACCTTGTTTTTAGACAAATCCACCACTTCAGGCGCCAACTTTTTCAGCTCGGCCTTGGCTTCAATAATCTGGTGGGGCTTAAGACTGGCTGCAGCATGGAGATTTTTGAGAATATCCTCGCTTTCTGCCAATGCCATATCTACAATTTCCTTGGCTTCCAAACGTGCCTTGTTGAGCTCATTTTCCCGCTCACGATTGAGCTCGTCATAGAGTTTGCGAAGGGCTCGATTCATCTTGTAGTTTTCTTGCTCCACATCACGAATCTTATCCAGGCGACGGCGGCTTTCAACCGTTTGGTTTTCCAGTTTCTCGATAATCCGATTGACATCACTATCGGTGTCGGTCCAGGACTGGGCTGACTGGATGATGATATCAGATAGACCAAGACGGCGGGCAATTTCAAAGGCATTGGAGCGACCAGGAACACCCTGCATAAACTTATAGGTCGGACGCAGACTATTGGTATCAAATTCCATGCTGGCATTTTCAATACCAGAGGTTTCTATCCCGTAAGCCTTGAGCTCAGGATAGTGGGTGGTCGCCATGGTCTTGATCCCCCGCAGACGAAGGTCATCCAAAATAGCCATTGCCAAAGACGCACCCTCCTGCGGATCGGTCCCCGCCCCCAACTCATCAAAGAGAATGAGGCAATCCTGATCTGCTTCAGCTAAAATTTGTACCGTGTGAGTCATGTGACTGGAGAAGGTCGATAAACTCTGCTCGATGGACTGTTCGTCACCAATATCTGCAAAGATTTCCTTGAAAATAGCTACCCGACTGCCCTTATCAGCCAAGATAGGCAAACCAGACTGGGCCATCAGATGGGTCAATCCCAAGGTCTTGAGCATGATGGTCTTACCACCCGTGTTGGGACCTGTAATCACGATAGCCGTCAACTGGCTACCGAAATAAAGGTCATTTGGTACGGGCTTAGCAATGAGCGGATGGCGGACATTGAGCAGGGCAATATCCTGCTTATCAGAAAGCCTAGGAACCACCGCCTTGTACTCACGCGCAAAAAGATGTTTGGCACGGACAAAATCCAAATGTCCAATGACCCAAGCATTATTACGAATGATGCTGCTATGTGGTCGCAACATATCCGACAATTCCTGCAAGATCCGACTAATTTCATGCCGTTCTTCTGCACGCAAGTGACTTATGTCTTCATTTAAACTCACTACCGCCCGTGGTTCAATATAAACTGTCGAGCCAGAAGCGGAAATATCGTGGACAACCCCTGCAATCTTATTCCGATAGGTATTTTTTACAGGAAGAACATTACGACCGTTCCTGCTAGCCAAGATAGTATCTGACAGCATATCGCTCTTGTTCTTCAAAATATCCTGCATGACCTGACGGACCTGATCCTCTGCTTCACGGATCTTCCGACGGATACGGGCCAGTTTTTCAGAAGCAAAATCCTCTACAAAACCAGCATCATTGATGGACTGGAGCGATCCTTGTAAATGTGGAAAAAGCTCAATTTTTTCAAAAAGCTTGTCCAGCTGACTAAGGCTGACATTTTCAAGATTGCCATAGAAATCCAAGAGGGACTTAGATACTTCCAAGACTTTCTTAACTGCCAATAGCTCACTGATATTCAGGTCTGTATCCAATTCCAAACGGCGCATGGCTGGATTGATGTCATTGGTCGCTGAGAGGCTAAAGTAAGGACTTTCGACAAAGATTTGTCCCATATCAGTCAACTCATCAAAGGCCTGCTGGATACGGTGGGCTTCCACCATAGGCTCCAACTGCCTTAATTCTTCCAAACCCTGCTCCGTCAAGAGATAGGGCTCGATTTTTCCTATAACCTTGTGAAATTCAAGGCTTTCAATAATTTTACTATTCATATTTTCCTACTTAGTCAAAAAGGATAAGGTTCCCCTTACCCTGCAATATTACTCAACCAAAGAGATTTTAAAAAACTACTCGTAAATGGTGTGTACTGAATCATAAAATTGGCCAGAAAACTTCCATGGAGCCTATCTTGAATTGCTGCCAAGGGGATGGTCGATAGCAAGACCAAAACAATCTGCAAGGAAAGAAAGGTCACCAAAACAGCTATGGCACCACTAATCAGATTGGTCGTTCTTGTATCCGGGTTAAATTCCTCTAGCAGATGGACAAAAATCCCCACAAAACGTGCCAATCCATAAATCAGGATATAGATCAAAAGAAAGGCAAGACCAGCATAGAATACCTTGTCCAAATCAAATAGATAGTTTTCATCAAAGTAATAGGTCGAACTCCCCTGAGTGGCATTGGCAAAAGGCACCCAGAGGTAGAGAAAGGCTATCCACTTCTTGTAAGTAGCCGTTGCAATGACCAGGGCCAAAATACTAGATAGACCATAGAAAGCCTGCAAGACCAAGCCACGACTGTAGCCAATATAGAAGCTCCAGGCCAAAATTAGCAAAATTACCAATGAAATCATGCCTTCTCCTCAAGTTCATCCAAATCAACTAATGTGACATTTTTCTTCAATACTTTTTCTTTTACAGAGGCCAACTCCGCCTCGGTCTGCTCAAAAGCGATTTCACGGGTTAATTGAACAGAGAGGGCGTTGATTGCCAATAAAAGCGCCAAGGTTTCAGGGTCAGCCGTTGGCATCTTTTCCTTGATTGCCTGATATTTTTCGGTTGCAACACGCTCAATTTCTTCCATGAAGAGATTATCATGTTCTGTCGTTAAGGTTAATTGCTTCTCACCAAATGTAAATTTATATCGATTTAAGTTTGCCATAAAACACCTCGCTTACCATTATACAATAAAATAGATGATTTTGCTAATCCATATCCTACAAAGAATGTTTTCTGCGTGCAAAATCTACAAATCGGAATTTATCAATCTTATGCTTGCTTTCTGTATATTGGAACTGTCTTGTATCCCCCAGATAGACCCGGGACTTGATGAGAACCAAGTAATCATCCTGGCACTGCATCAAATCGCGTTCTTCCCGACTGGTAGGCTCTACCGTAATTTCCTTTTGCGCATAGGCGATATCCAAACCCAACTGGCCTTCTAGGTATTCATAGATGGACTTCTCCGCAATCTCAAAAGTCAACTCAGGAACCAACTCCTCAGCCAAATAGTCCGTATCCACGACAGAAATCTTCCCATCAATAGAACGTGTACGGACAACTTTCCAGACCTTGCTATAGGGTTCAAAACCTGTCAAACTAGCCAGACTGCTATTGATCGTCACCTGTTCTAGACTGACAACCTGTGTCTGACTAGACAATTGAAGAGAGTTGGTCAATTCCTGATAGGAGGTTAAGCCAGAAACAGGAAAATTCAAGATCTCTTGCTTCAAGACCATGGAACCACGTCCCTGAACCTTTTGGATGAGCCCCCCTTCTGTCAACATAGCCAAGGCTTTGCGTACCGTGTCCCGACTAACCCCATAGATTTCCTGCAATTGTTGTTCGGTCGGTAAGGACGTTTCCGCAGGATAAAGATTTGTACGGATTTTTTCCTTTAAATCATGATAAATTTCTTGGTATTTTTTCATTTTTTAACCCCATATATTGACTGCTTTCTATCATACAACATCACTATTATAACAAAATTTTAAAAAATTTAAGTAAAAGGGCTTGCATTATTTTTTGAAATCGGATACAATAATAGCACAAACGAAATTTGTCCGTACAAATTTCGTATATCCAATTTGTTGTGTCCCCCTAAAACATGATAAATCGGAAAACAAAGTCTTTTAGTTTATTTTTGGTACTAAGCAACTAGCTACTGGCTGCTCCAACAGTCAGAGCAGCGACTATTGAAGGTTAAAAATCA
Source organism: Streptococcus suis (assembly GCF_002960625.1). Classification (GTDB taxonomy): domain Bacteria; phylum Bacillota; class Bacilli; order Lactobacillales; family Streptococcaceae; genus Streptococcus; species Streptococcus suis_T. Next base: position 59,436 of record NZ_POJH01000017.1, on the reverse strand, counting down.
TACTGCTGATAAAATGTAACCCTCATAGAGTACGGAAAAGCGAGTTAGCAAAGTGCCAAGAGAGAAGCTAAATGACAAAAAATATGGGAACGGCACTAGCCCACTTGTGCCTAGAAGGAAAAATATATGGGAAAATTTGAAAAAGAAGCCAAACAGCTCTTAGACGCTATTGGCGGCAAAGACAATGTCACAGCAGTTTCTCACTGTGCGACACGGATGCGTTTTGTTCTTGCAGATGACAAAAAAGCAAATGTCAAAGTCATCGAAGACCTTCCAACCGTAAAAGGAACCTTCACCAATGCTGGTCAGTTCCAAGTTATCATCGGTAACGATGTACCTCTTTTCTACAACGACTTCACAGCCGTATCTGGTATTGAAGGTGTATCGAAAGAAGCAGCCAAGTCAGCAGCTAAAAGCAACCAAAATGCCATCCAACGCGTTATGACTATGTTGGCAGAAATCTTCACGCCTATCATCCCAGCCCTTATCGTCGGCGGTTTGATCCTTGGTTTCCGTAACGTATTGGAAGGCGTACAATGGTCTGCTTTGAATGGGAAGACTATCGTTGAAGTATCACCATTCTGGAACGGTGTCAACCACTTCCTCTGGTTGCCAGGTGAAGCCATCTTCCACTACCTACCAGTAGGTATCACTTGGTCTGTATCTCGTAAGATGGGTACATCTCAGATCCTCGGTATCGTCCTCGGTATCTGTTTGGTTTCTCCACAATTGCTCAACGCTTACGCAGTACCTGGTACAGATGCTGCAACCATCGCTAGCGACTGGTCTTGGAACTTCGGCTTCTTCTCAATCGCTCGTATCGGTTACCAAGCACAGGTTATCCCAGCCCTCTTGGCAGGTTTGGCCCTTTCTTACCTAGAAATCTTCTGGCGCAAGGTTGTTCCTGAATTGGTATCCATGATTTTCGTACCATTCCTATCCCTTCTGCCAGCACTTATCTTAGCTCATACTATCCTTGGTCCTCTTGGTTGGACTATCGGTCAATGGATGTCAACTATTGTATTGGCTGGTCTAACAGGTCCTGTGAAATGGCTCTTCGGTGCTGTATTTGGTGCCCTTTATGCACCATTCGTTATCACTGGTCTTCACCACATGACCAACGCCATCGATACCCAATTGATTGCAGATGCTGGTGGTACTGGTCTATGGCCAATGATTGCCCTCTCTAACATTGCACAAGGTTCTGCAGTATTTGCTTACTTCCTCATGAACCGTAAGAATGAAAAAGAGGCACAAATTTCGCTTCCAGCAACCATTTCTGCCTACCTTGGTATCACTGAACCAGCCCTCTTTGGTGTCAACGTCAAATACGTTTACCCATTCGTAGCGGCTATGATTGGTTCAAGTATTGCTGGTCTATTATCTGTAACCTTTAACATCCAAGCTGCTTCTATCGGTATCGGTGGTCTTCCAGGTATCTTGTCTATCAAGGCTGAATACTGGGGTGCATTCTTTATGACAATGATTGTTGCGATTGTTGTTCCAATGATTTTGACAGCTGTTTTCAAACGTACAGGTGCATTTTCAAAAAAAGAAGAAACTGTTAAAGAAGTTGTAGCTCCAACTGAAGTAGTTGTTGAAGCTGGCGCTGCTATCGAATTGATCAGCCCCCTAACTGGTCAAGCAAAAGAATTGTCACAGGCAACTGACCCTGTATTCGCATCAGGTGTCATGGGACAAGGTGTCCTTATTGACCCTAGCGAAGGTCTCTTAGTTGCTCCTGTTGACGGTGAAGTATCAGTCCTCTTCCCAACCAACCATGCAGTTGGTATCACTGCTGCAAATGGTCTGGAATTACTAATGCACATCGGTATGGATACTGTTGGATTGGAAGGCAAAGGCTTCACAGCCCATGTCAAACAAGGCGACACCATCAAAGCTGGTGATAAATTGATCAGCTTTGACATCGATGTCATCAAGGCTGCTGGTCTTATTGCGGAAACACCAGTCATCGTGACCAACCAAACTGATTTCAACACAGAGGTTCTTGGAGAGCTTCCTCGTTCAGTAGAACGTGGCCAAGCTATCTTGAAAGCAACAAAAGCATAAAACAAAATAAGTGTAGAGAGTTGGTGACCCCAACTCTTTGCCGTTGATAACATCATTTTTAAGAAAGGAATTGGTAAACATATTATGACCATAGACAAACGCAAAGTCGTCTATCAAATCTACCCCAAATCATATAAGGACACGACAGGAAATGGTGTCGGGGATTTACGAGGAATTATTGAAAAACTTCCTTATCTAAAGGAATTAGGCATTGACATGATCTGGCTCAATCCTTTCTACCCAAGTCCGCAACGGGACAACGGTTATGATATTTCTGATTATACAGCTGTCAATCCTGATTTTGGCACCATGGCTGACTTTGAAGAAATGGTGACTGTCGGTAAAGAGCTGGGTATCGAATTCATGCTGGACATGGTCCTCAACCACTGCTCAACCGACCACGAATGGTTCCAAAAAGCCCTAGCCGGCGACAAATACTACCAGGATTTCTTTATCCTGCGTAACCAGCCAACTGACTGGGTGTCTAAATTTGGTGGCAATGCCTGGGCTCCTTTTGGAGATACTGGGAAATACTACCTCCACCTCTTTGACGCGACCCAAGCCGACCTCAACTGGCGAAATCCTCATGTCCGTGAAGAACTGTTCAAGGTGGTAAACTTCTGGAAAGACAAGGGTGTCAAAGGCTTCCGCTTCGATGTCATTAACCTGATTGGTAAGGACGAAGTCCTCGAAGACTGCCCAATCAATGACGGTAAGCCTGCTTACACCGACCGCCCAATCACCCACGATTACCTCAAGATGATGAACAATGCCACTTTTGGTAGCGAAAAAGGCTTCATGACCGTCGGGGAAATGTCTGCCACCACCATTGAAAACTGCATTCTCTACACAGCTCCTGAGCGTGAAGAATTGTCCATGGCCTTCAACTTCCACCACTTGAAAGTGGATTATAAGGACGGGCAAAAATGGACCATCATGGACTTTGACTTTGAAGAACTCAAACAACTCTTCCATACTTGGGGGGAAGAAATGTCCGTCGGAAATGGCTGGAATGCTCTTTTCTACAACAACCACGACCAGCCTCGTGCCCTCAACCGCTTTGTCGATGTGGAGAATTTCCGCAAGGAAGGAGCGACCATGCTAGCAGCCTCTATCCACCTGTCACGCGGTACGCCTTACATCTACATGGGCGAGGAAATCGGCATGATTGACCCTGACTACGACAGCATGGACGACTACGTAGATGTCGAGTCCATCAATGCCTATCAGATGCTTTTGGACCAAGGTCACACGCCTGATCAGGCCTTCAAGATTATCCAGGCCAAGTCCCGCGACAATTCCCGCACTCCGATGCAATGGGATGCTTCTGACAATGCAGGCTTCTCAACAGGAACTCCTTGGCTGAAAGCTGGCAAATCCTATCCAACCATTAACGTTGAGCAGGAAAAAATAGGCCCAATCTTTACCTTCTACCAAGAACTCATTCGCCTGCGGAAAGAACTCCCTCTGATTTCAGAAGGGGACTACAAGGCAGCCTATAAGGACAGCCAGAAAGTCTATGCCTTTGAACGCTTGCTAAATGACGAAAAACTGTTGGTCCTCAACAATTTCTTCGCAGAAGAGGTTGAACTAGACCTGGCAGACGACTATGCCCACGGTCAAGTCCTAATTAGCAACTATCCTGACAGCAAACTCGGTAAAAAAATTAGCTTGAAACCCTATCAAGCTTTAGCGATTTTGGTGAAATAAGCAAGAAGGGAGTGGGACAAAAATCGGTAACCCGCAGGGTTCGATTTTTTCGTCCCACCCCCGCACAGTTGAGTAGGGCTGTAAAAGCTGATAAAATCAGCTAATTAGAGCCCACTCAACCACTGCGTCAAGTTTAACTATTGAAAAAAACTAAGGAGGCCAGGACTTTTGTCCCAGCCTTTTGTGATACAATGAAATAAAAAAGCAAAGGAAACATCATGCTCCAAGAATTTTTGAACAAGGTCAACAATCCTGTCTTGAAGGATAAACTAGAAGGCATTTTCAATCAAATCCAACAAGAATTTCCAAGTCTAACCACAGAAATCAAATGGAACCAGCCCATGTTTATCATGGACGGAACCTTTATCATTGGTTTCTCTGCTGCCAAGACTCATATTTCCATTGCACCTGAAACGGTCACTATGGAAACCTTTGCCCAGGACATCAAGGAAGCAGGCTACGAAGCAACCTCCAACCTCTTCAAAATCAAGGATGACCAAGAAGTCAACTGGGACCTGCTCCGCAATATCATCGCCTATAACATGGACGAGAAGAAAGGCTATGATAAGTTCTGGAGATAAGAAACGAATAAAAATTTGCCTGGAAAATAACTTCAAAAAAATCGTAGTATTTTTAGCTATTTTTCAAGAAATACTGTTATAATTATATTACAGAAACAGCTATCCCAGGGGGGAGATAGCTGTTTTTTTGATTATCCATCGTTTGTAATGCCCTAGTTAATTTTCGGGGAAAAAGTGTGAAAGTTGATAGAACCCCCTCGGACTACCCGTGAAAAAGATAGGAGCATTTTCTCAGCAAATTCATAATCCAATTGACACTGACAAGGAATTACTTCTAGACCTGGTTTACCTACATAGCCACTCACTTTCCCCTATTTTTCACATCTATCGAAATATTATTCCCTTTTTATCCAATAAGAGGACGCAAAAAAACTCATCCTCTAAAGGATGAGTTTCACTACTTGTCTTATGGATTAAATGACACGTGTACGTGGTCGTAGTGGTTTTCTGTAATGCTTCCGCGGTCTGGCATCAAGTTCCAAGTGTAAGCTGGACCGTAGATACTGTCAAATGGCGCATAGAAACGTTGTTTCCAGATGATATAAGAGATGTTTTTCGCACCCATATTGGCAATAGCATACTCTGCCACCTGGTCACCTAATGCTGAACTTTGTGGTACCATGAAGTCAATTGCCAATCCCTTACCATGGTCGCCAGAATCACCAGGACGGTAACCTGAGAAAGAAGTAATACCGAAGGCGTTAGCTACTTCTGCACGGAAGGCTGCGACCTGTGGTTGCAAGCCTACATCGTAAGAGCTAGTTGCTGCCTGAGTTTGAGCTGCTGCTGCTTGGGCTTCTGCTGCCGCTTGGGCTTCTGCTGCCGCTTGGGCTTCCGCCGCTGCTTGAGCTTCTGCTGCCGCTTGAGCTTCCGCCGCCGCTTGGGCTTCTGCTGCCGCTTGAGCTTCCGCCGCCGCTTGGGCTTCTGCTGCCGCTTGGGCTTCTGCTGCCGCTTGAGCTTCTGCTGCCGCTTGAGCTTCTACTGCTGGCTCAACAGGGGCTGTTACCTCGGCTGGAGTTTCTACTGCTGGCTCAACAGGGGCTGTTACCTCGGCTGGAGTTTCTACTGCTGGCTCAACAGGGGCTGTTGCCTCGGCTGGAGCTTCTACTGCTGGCTCAACAGGGGCTGTTGCCTCGGCTGGAGCTTCTACTGCTGGCTCAACGGGCGCTGTTACCTCGGCTGGAGTTTCTACTGCTGGCTCAACGGGTGCTGTTGCCTCGGCTGGAGTTTCTACTGCTGGAGCGACTGGGGCTGTCGCCTCGGCTGGAGCTTCTACTGCTGGAGCGACTGGGGCTACTACAGGAACTTCAGCCAAGTTTACAACTGTATTATCAATAGTCGCCTGATTAGCTGTCACATCCACAGTTGCTTGAACAGTTTCTGCTGGATTTTCCTGGCTTGGTGTTTCAATTTCAATCTGGGTAACTTGATTGTTTTGATCAAGAGTAGCTGTCAAAACTGTATCTGGGAAAATCAAGTTAATATCTGTAATCTGATTGATTTTAGCCAACAAATGCATATCAACATTCATAGCTGAAGCGATAGCACTAAGGGTATCACCATACTTAACCGTATAAGTCAACTGACCTTCATTGTTGGTAATTTCAGTAACGATTTCTTCAACAGTTCGTGGTGTCCACTCCAATGCGAGAACTTGTGGACTAACCATACCAGTTGTGAAAAGTGAAAGGGCCAAGGTTGACGCGTACATCATTTTTTTATTTGTTTGCAAAAGGGATGTTTTTCTCTTACGACGCATATGCTTTGGTTTTGTAACTCTTTTACGTTTCATCTTCTATTCCTTTTCTGATTTGATAGTACTATCATACCTAATTCTGTTGTGAAAAACAAGAACGAAGAGGGCTTTTAAATAAACTGTTGCCCTTACGTAATATTGCTTCTTTTCTGTTACACAACCTATATATTTGTTACAGTTCTGTCACATTACTCTCCAAAGAAAGCCATTCCCAAAATCTACCTAAAGCTCCCAAATAGAGTTCAAGGAGCTTCCTAAACTTCCTCCGGATAGACCAAGCCCCATTCTTTGCGGAGTTGGGTCATAATGTCCATGACATCTTGGGTGTAGGCCAGGTGCATGGTATTTTCAAGTCCTGCGACTGCTTTTTCCATATCAGCTACTTCATAAGAGAGGGCCTCGGTAGTTTGACCTGCCTCAATGACTTCTTGACTACCGTCCTCGGTATAGGCAATGACTGCTTTTTGGCCACGAGGATACTCATATAGTTCGATGTAACCCTTGTCATAAGCAATTGTCCCCCGTTTTGGCTGTTTGGCATGAAGGGTCAATGCGATGGTTGCCATCTCTCCTGCATCATTGCTGAGCAAAATACCTACCTGCTCGTCCACACCTGTCGGAGCTAGTTTAACCTGAGATAAAACCTGATTTGGCTTTTCTGTCATAAACCAACGGACAAAGGACAGGGCGTAGACACCAATATCCAAGAGGGCACCGCCTGCCAAGTTCTTATTGAAAAAGCGGTTGGTCATGTCGTATTCCTTGTAGCTGCCAAAGTTCATCTGAATCATCTTCAAATCTCCCAGCTTGCCACTGGCAACCACTTCGCTCAACTGACGATAGATTGGCATGTGGAAAATGGTCATGGCTTCCGCCAGGATAACCTGATTTTCTTCTGCCAGTTGAATAGCTTCTGCTAATTCTTCTGAATTAAGCGTAATAGACTTTTCACAGAGGACATGCTTTCCAGCCTTCAAGGCCTTTCTCAAATAATTGATATGGGTATTGTGAGGCGTAGAAATATAGATAATGTCTACTTCAGGATCCTCAAACACTTCATCGATTTCTTCATAAACTTTCTCGATGCCATACTTATTGGCAAATTCCACACCCTTGTCATAGGTACGGTTGGCTACTGAGTAAAGATTTCCTCCCATAGCTTGCAAGGCCTGAACCAATTCATTGGCAATGACACCTGTTCCCAGGGACGCCCACTTGTACTGTACTTGAACTTTCATTGTCTACCTCACTTTCTTCTACCATTATAGTAAATTCCACCCTTTTCTGCACACTCTAGCCAGCATTTGTGTTACAATAAGAACATGAATACCGTTGTACTAAAGGCCTCTGCCCAGCAAAAACAGGCCATGATGACCCACTATGACCGCTATCAGCAGAACAGCAAAAATCCTTATATTGAAGCATTCTTCAAACTGACCGGTGCCAGCCTGTCCATCTACACTTCTGGAAAAGTCGTTTTTCAGGGGGAAATGGCAGAGCAGGAAGCAGGGCTCTGGGGCTATGAGCCAGAAAGCTCTGGACAGACGACTGTACCTGGTCAAAACCTGCCCATGATTGGTACCGATGAGGTTGGAAACGGGTCTTATTTTGGAGGTTTGGCAGTCGTTGCTAGTTTTGTCCGCCCAGAAGACCATGCCTTTCTCAAGTCGCTTGGTGTCGATGATTCCAAAAAAATGACAGACCAAAAAATCTGCCAAATCGCCCCTCTCTTAAAAGAGAAAATCCCCCACCAAGCTCTGCTATTGTCACCGAAAAAATACAATGAAGTCATTGAGCAAGGCTACAATGCAGTGTCTGTCAAGGTCGCCCTACACAATCAGGCTATTTTCCTACTCTTGCAAAAGGGTGTCCTGCCTGAGAAGATTGTCATTGACGCCTTCACTTCCAGTCAAAATTATCAAAAATACTTGAAGAAGGAGGCCAACCAATTTGCCAACCCCGTCACTCTAGAAGAAAAGGCTGAAGGCAAGTATTTGGCTGTGGCAGTATCTTCTATTATTGCTAGAGCTATGTTTTTAGAGAACCTTACCCAGCTTGGTCAACTGGTAGGCAGAAACCTACCTTCTGGTGCAGGCAGCAAGTCCGACCAAGTCGCAGCCAGCATCTTAAAAGACTATGGCATGGCAGGACTCAACCAAACTGCCAAGCTCCACTTTGCCAATACACAAAAAGCACAAAAATTAGTGAAATGAGGAAAAATTTATGATCAGAAATAAAAAACGTTCAAGCTTTGCTAACTTTCTTGTAGAATGGGGCCTCCTCATTCTCTTTATGCTAGTAATATTTGCCAGCCGATATTTTCTATGGGACCCGGTATCCGTTGATGGGCACTCCATGGATCCTACTCTCCAACATCAAGAAAAATTGGTTATGTTCAAGACAACATCTATAGATCGTTTTGATATTGTCGTGGCCAGCGAAACAGATAGCGACGGTAAGGAAAAATTGATTGTTAAACGGGTAGTCGGTATGCCCGGCGACACCATTCGCTATGAAAACGATGTCCTCTATATCAATGATCAGGAAGTTGACGAACCCTACCTAGATGAATACCTCGCTGCCTTTCAAAAGGATAAACTGCAAGAGGAATATGCATACAACAAGCAATTCCAAGCAGTTGCACAAGCGGCCCAAGCCTTTACACAAGATGCCAATCGTTCTATTAATTTCAGCGTCACAGTACCAGAAGGGCAATACTATCTCTTAGGTGATGACCGCCTGGTATCTCTAGATAGCCGTAGCGTAGGAACATTCGCACGGAATAAAATCAAGGGAGAGGTTGTCTTCCGCTTTTGGCCTTTCAACCGTGTTGGAACTGTCGATTAATACTCTTCGAAAATCAAAACTATCCGTTGTCAAGAGCCTTGATGAGTGAAAAGCTCCGGTGGAGCTTTTCAGCCTGTTACCTTGAAACAAGACAGTAACAGAGTTCTATCATCAGCTTCGTTTCCTAGGCTATTTTTGATTTTCATTGAGTATAACACAAACAAGTTTGGAGCATTGTTCCAAACTTCTTTTTTCACTAGTTGTAGGAATGATACTCTATGAACGAAGTTTATTTTACCGGTACTATTGACCGAATTATCTTTGAAAATCCTAGTAATTTTTACAAAATCCTTCTCCTTGAGATCGAGGAAACAGACGCAGACTATGAAGACTACGAAATCATCATAACAGGGACCATTGCCGATGTCATTGAGGGGGAAGACTATCGATTTTATGGCAATCTAGTCACCCATCCCAAATACGGTCAGCAGTTGCAAATCACGCGCTACGAACGCAGCAAGCCCACTTCTGCTGGTCTAGTCAAGTATTTTTCTAGTGACCATTTCAAAGGCATTGGTCGTAAAACAGCCGAGAAAATTGTTGAACTCTATGGAGAAGACACCATCGACAAAATTTTAGCTGAGCCTGAAAAACTGACCCAAATTTCTGGACTATCCAGCAAAAATAGGCAGGCCTTTATCGAAAAACTCCGCCTCAATTATGGAACGGAGCTGATACTGGCCAAACTAGCTGAGTACGGTATTCCTAATAAGCTAGCCTTTCAAATCCAAGACCAGTACAAGGAAAAAACACTCCAAATTATTGAAGAAAATCCCTATCAACTGGTCGAAGATGTACAGGGACTTGGCTTTACCATTGCCGATAGGATTGCGGAAAACCTGGGAATTGCCAGTGATTCTCCCCAACGTTTCCGAGCTGGTATGCTCTTTAGCCTCATTCATCGCTCTATGGAAACAGGTGATACCTATGTGGAGGCTAGAGATTTACTAGAAGCTACCCTTGAACTGCTGGAAAAATCCCGCCATACCGAACTAGACCCTGCTGCTGTTGCCCAAGAATTGACCGGGCTGATAGAAGATGGCAAGGTTCAACAAGAAGGTACCAAGATTTTCGACAACAGCCTCTACTTTGCCGAACATGGTATCCATAAAAACCTGACCCGCCTGATGGGAAAAAATGGCTTCAAACCCTTCCCACGCGCAGACGTTGAGGCTGCCATAGCAGAGCTGGAAAGTATGTCCTCTTTGACCTATGACGATATTCAAAAAGAAGCCATCGTCCAAGCCATTACCAATCCGCTTTTCATTCTGACAGGCGGACCAGGGACTGGAAAAACAACGGTTATCAACGGTATTATCGCGGTCTATGCCATCTTACATAAGATTGACTTGACTCGCAATCGGCAAGAATGCCCAGTCCTTCTCGCAGCTCCAACTGGACGAGCAGCCAGACGGATGAATGAATTGACAGGTCTACCTTCTGCCACCATTCACCGCCATCTGGGGCTTGTTGAAGGACAGGAAGAATCCTACCGAGATGATTACCTCGAAGCTGACTTCATCATCGTAGACGAATTTTCTATGGTCGACACTTGGTTGGCCAACCAGCTCTTCCAGAACATTTCATCCCAGACCCAAGTTCTCATTGTCGGCGATGCCGAGCAATTGCCCTCTGTCAGCCCCGGTCAAGTCCTAGCTGACCTCTTAAAAATTGACAAGCTTCCGAGCATTACTCTAGAACGTATTTACCGCCAATCAGACGATTCGACCATCGTCACACTTGCCAGCCAAATTCGACAGGGGGCTCTACCTAGCGATTTCCGTGAAAAAAAGGCAGACCGCTCCTATTTTGAATCCCAGAATGAACAAATTCCAGCCCTGATTGAGCGCATTGTCGGCGCAGCCATCAAGTCGGGCATTCCTGCAAACGAAGTACAAATCCTCGCTCCCATGTACCGAGGTGCTGCAGGTATTGACCAACTCAACACCATGACCCAGGCCCTGCTCAACCCACTGGAAGAGGGAGAGCTAGAATTCCTCCATAATGAGCAAGCCTTCCGCCAAGGCGACCGAGTCATTCATCTAGTTAACGACGCCGAAGCCAATGTCTTCAATGGCGACTTGGGCTACATCACCGACCTCCTACCTGCCAAGTATACCGACTCCAAGCAGGACGAGCTTACCATCAACTTCGACGGCAGCGAGGTCACCTATCCTCGAAACGAATGGTACAAGATTACCCTGGCCTATGCCATGTCCATCCACAAGTCCCAAGGTAGTGAGTTTCAGGTCGTTATCCTTCCCATCACCCGCACCAGCCACCGCATGCTCCAGCGCAATCTGGTCTACACAGCCATCACCCGCTCCAAGAGTAAGCTCATCCTCCTAGGCGAAATTTCCGCCTTCGACTACGCCGTCAAAAATGCCGGCACCGTCCGAAAAACCTATCTGGTCCCACGTTTCCAAGGAGAAATGGCAGAGCAGGACAGCAAGGAAGCTTTGACTGAAAAAGACCAAAGCAAAACAACTGAAACCACGCAAACCCAGCTACCTACTCAGCCAGACAGGAAAGAACAGGTTAAAGTAGTCAAAGAAAACAGCCAACAACTCTCCCTTCTTGAACAAGACCAGCCAGAAAAAACAAGTGCCCAACCCAGAGAATACATTTTGACTGTAGACAACCTACTAACCATCGACCCCATGATTGGCATCCAAGAGGCAGATATAGAGGAATTTTTCAAGAATAAGTAACAAAAATATTTCTTTTATTACAAAAATGTTACAAATATTACAACTTTGTGTTGACAAGCTTGTTTTTATTTGTTATACTCTGTTTATAAGCGGAGGTAAGAACAAATGAAAAAGATATTCAACTACTCAGTATTGTTGCTCTCTGTAACCTGTCTATTGACAGCTTGTTCAGCAAAAAAACAAGAAAGCCAGACAGAAGCAACCACTAGTAAAACGACCCAAGCAAGTACCAAACAGACAAGCACTGCTAACAGTTCTAGCTCTGTGGAAAAAACAAGTGAAACCAGCTCTTCGACAGATACAAGCCAACAAACTGAGGGAAGTCAGGAAAATCAAGACAGCCAAAGCTCTCAAGCCCAAGAAAGTGTCCTAAGTACCGAAACAACTCACACTCAGCTACTAACTTTGCCAGCCACTAATATCCCCGACGACCTAGTTGGAAAATGGCAAGGAAGTAGCCAGCAAGCGCGCAATGTTGAAGTAACTATCAGCGCAGACGGCACCTTTACTACTTATGAAGATTTTCGACTTAGTGAAGATGAGGAAGGAGAACACCTCATCCAGACCTACACAGCTCAAATTACAGACCTAGTCGAATATGCTCCAAACCACTACCTAATCCGTGGAGTTGATGGCGAAGGTTCTGCCCTTCTACCAGGAGTAACTGGCCTCGGCGGACGGATTGCACCAGGTTTTATCCTAGAGGACGGACAATACAAGGTCATTATGTGGGGAAATCCTTTTGACCCATCTGTAGAAGCCGTGTACGACCTGGTATCAGAACCTCATGTACATGTAACCTTGGATAAGGTAGAGTAACATATTGTATCTAGCACTTATTAAAAAGCAAATAGCACGAGTTGCTATTTGCTTTTTTGCATTATCACACCAAAACTCACTAAAAGCATCGTTTTTGAAAAATATCAAAAAATAAATGCTGATAGATGAATATGTATTACACCTCTTCTAGAACAACTTTACCCGCTATCTCTGCAAATTGCTCTGCTTCGACTTCTGGGAAGTAGTTAAGGCAGTTGGCAGTCGCAAAGGCTGCTGCCTCTTTCAAGAAAATCTCAGGCTCTTGCCCTTGGCTGATACCCTTAACTAGCAAGCCTAGGTAGAAATCTCCTGCCGCAATGGGATTGCGTGTTTCTTTTTTAGGCGACTGGATACGGAAGAAACGCTGACCGATCTTTGCCAAACTGCCCTTTCCACCCATGGTAATGATGATATTCTCATGAGGAGTGACTTCTTTTAGTATCCTCAAAATATCCTCTGGACTTTCTTCATCCAGCTCTGGATAGATGTCCTTGAGCTCCTCATTATTGATTTTGATCAGGGCTGGACGAGCTTGATAGGCAGCTTGTAAGGCTGGTCCACTGGTATCCACAATGGTCAAGACCTCTGGGTATTTTTCAATAAATCGCTGAATATAATCATCCGGCATGCCCTTCATGAGACTGCCTGAGAAGACTAGGATATCGCCAGCTTCTAGGCTATTTGCTATCTGCTGGGTAAATTGGTCAAGCAGGTCCTCTGTCAGTTCAAAGCCTTTTTCATAGAAAAGAACGACATCGCCTGTGCTGGTTTCCACGTAAATATTGCAGGTTCTTGTGTTCTGGTCATTTTCAACGACCTGCAGTTGATTTCCCTTTTGGACATTAAGGTCTTGAATATAGCGACCGATCTGCCCACCTAAAATGGTATGGATCGTGTAGTCTGTCACACCATTTTCTCGAAGGGCATAGGCTACGTTGAAACTCTTACCTCCTGGATAATCTCTGACTTCTGACGGACGTAGGGGAATGTTTTTTTCTATCTTCTCCACAAGAAGCGTACGGTCTAGGGCTGGATTGGGACAAATCAAGTGAATCATAGGGAACTCCTTTTTGTTTTATACATATTATTATACTATATAGAACAAAAATAAAAAAGATAATTCCTCGATGGGAACTATCTTTTCTACTATTTTACGATGCAAAAACCGAAATGCGTTCTTGCTGGTAGCCACCTTTTTCGGCAATATCTACTAAGGCCACTGCATAGTCTACATAGCTAATATAACTTTCACCTTGACCATTGACCTGGAAAACCTCGCCAGCAAGGGTATAAGCACCTGCTTTTTGACCTTCTGCATCAAAATCAGCTGCTGGGCTGATATAGGTCCAGTTGACCGCTGTCGCCTGACGGTAGATGTCAAGACCTGCGCCCATAGCCTCTGCGACTGGTAGGTAGTCCGCTGGGAAGTCTGGGGCATCCTTGAGCATGCTTGTCTGGCTCTGGTCTAGGTAGAGGCTACCTGCACCACCGACAATCAAGAGGCGAGTGGATGTCCCTGCAAGCAAGTCTGTCAAATGGCTTGCTAGACGGCTGTGATCTGGTAGCGTTTCTGGTGTCCAAGCACCAAAGGCGTTGACAACCACATCAAAACCTGCAAAGTCTTCCTTGCTAAGTGCAAAAGCATCTTTTTGGATTACTTCCTGGGCTGCGCTCTTGTTTTCAGAGCGGACAATAGCCGTCACCTGATGACCACGTTCTACTGCTTCTTTGGCAATGGCTTGACCTGCTTTACCGTTTGCTGCGATAATGGCGATTTTCATATTGTTTACCTCACTTGCTTTCTTGTAATGTTTTTGTTTACAATGCTTAGTTTATACTATGTTCGTTGTAATGTCAAATATTACAACTAAAAAGTTTAAAAAAATCACCACGAGGATGATTGAATACCTATAATTCTGCCAATAAATCAGCAATTGTTGTTTGTCCCAACTCTTTTTCCAGAGCCGACTGGGCATTTTCCAAACGGCTATCTAGCAGAGGATGGATAGAGCGGCCGACCTGACAGGCTGGATTGGGTTGTTCATGAAAGCCAAAAAGTTTCCCCTTTTCTCCAAATAACTCTACAGCCTGATAGATATGGAGGAGGGTAATTTTGTCTGGAGCTTGGGCCAAACGTGCGCCACCTACACCACGCGCCACCTGAACCAAACCAGCCTCTTTCAACTGAGCCAGGATATTGCGGATGATGACTGGATTGACACCTACACTGCCTGCAATGCTGGTACTGGTCTGTTTTTCCTTTTCCCCCTCCAAGGCTAGCAAGACCAAGATATGACTAGCAATGGTAAATCTACTCGAAATTTGCAATTCTACTTTCTCCTTCCATAAAATTGGTAACGGTCACTCCTAGCAAGCGGACACCTTTCTCAGCCTGTCCAACTTCTTCAAAAAGCTGACGGATTTCTTTCTCTATTACTTGAGCTTGATTGGTCGCTTCTTCCAAACTATGTCGCTTGGTCAGAGTTGAAAAATCTCCATAGCGGATTTTCAGAACAATGGTTCGCCCTTGTTTCTCATTTCGCTCCAAGCTGGCGGCCACTCGTTGACAGAGGCTGACTAGCTCTTTCAAGACATCTTCATCACGATAGAGGAGCTTGCGATAGGTCCTTTCCTTACCGATAGACTTTCGCACCCGATTGGTTTTGACGGGACTATTTGAAATGCCTCTAGCTTTCCGATACAAATCATAACCAAAGCGACCAAAACGGTCAATTAAGACCATTTCTGGCACGTCTAGCAAATCCTGACCAGTAGAAACTCCCATCTCATGCAGACGTTCGACCGTCTTCTTACCAACCCCGTGAAATTTTTCAACAGGCAAAGAGGCTAGTACTCCAACAGCATCCTCTGGCAAAATCAGGGTCAGACCATGCGGTTTTTCCATATCCGAGGCAATTTTAGCCAGGAATTTATTGTAGGAAACCCCTGCAGAAGCTGTCAGATGCAGTTCATTCCAGATGTCGTATTGGATGAGTTTGGCAATTTTGACTGCCGAGCTTAAACCCAGCTTGTTTTCTGTCACATCCAGATAGGCCTCGTCAATGGACATGGGTTCCACCAAGTCGGTATAGCGGTGAAAATTCTCCCTGACCTGTCGCCCCACTTCCTGGTATTTTTCATAATTTCCAGAAATGAAGACGGCTTGCGGACAGCGTTCATAGGCCTCCTTGGAGGACATGGCCGAATGAATGCCAAAGGCACGCGCCTCATAACTACAGGTAGATACCACTCCACGACCGCCAGACAGTCGCGGATCTGCACCAATAATAACTGGCTTCCCTTTCAAAGCAGGATTATCCCTGACCTCTATAGCAGCAAAAAACGCATCCATGTCTACATGAATAATCTTTCGAGATAAATCATTGATTAGGGGAAAAATTAACATGGTGCTCCTTTCTGCTAAATCTACAATTCAAAATATTATACATCATTTTGCAAAAACTTTCATACATCGACGACCTATAACTACTGTCTATATCAATTTTCACCGTTATGAAAACACACCTTTATTTTCTTTTTATTTTCATGCATATTGAAAGTTTTTTCAATACATTTTCAGGCATTTTTATCTTGTGGAAAGTGTTTCCAGATGGTATAATAAAGGCATGTTGGTGTTATACCAAAATGTATTAAAGGAGAATCCTCATGTCAACAAAAGTTAAAACTAAGAATGTTGCTGAAGACATTTTCGCTCAAGCCTGGGAAGGCTTTAAAGGTGTGGACTGGCAAGAAAAAGCTAGTGTAACACGCTTCGTACAAGCTAACTACACTCCTTATGATGGAGATGAAAGCTTCCTTGCAGGTCCAACTGAGCGCTCACTTCATATCAAAAAAATCATTGAAGAAACAAAAGCCGGTTACGAGGACACTCGTTTCCCAATGGACGTAGATCGTGCTACTTCTATCGCTGATATCCCAGCTGGTTTCATCGATAAAGACAATGAATTGATTTTCGGTATCCAAAACGATGAGCTCTTCAAACTGAACTTCATGCCACGTGGTGGTATTCGTATGGCTGAAACAACTCTTATCGAAAACGGCTATACTCCAGACCCACTTCTTCATGAAATCTATACAAAACACGCTACAACTGTAAACGATGGTATCTTCCGTGCCTACACAGCTGACATCCGTCGTGCACGTCACTCACACCACGTTTCTGGTCTTCCAGATGCTTACTCACGTGGTCGTATCATCGGTATGTACGCTCGTTTGGCCCTCTACGGAGCTGACTACTTGATGGAAGAAAAAGTAGCTGACTGGAACGCTATCACTGAAATCGATGAAGAATCAATCCGTCTTCGCGAAGAAATCAACATGCAGTACCAAGCTCTTCAACAAGTTGTACGCTTGGGTGATAACTACGGTGTTGATGTGCGTAAACCAGCCATGAACACTAAAGAAGCTATCCAATGGACAAACATTGCTTTCATGGCTGTTGCTCGCGTAATCAACGGTGCCGCTACTTCTCTTGGCCGTGTGCCAATCGTTCTTGACATCTACGCTGAACGTGACTTGGCTCGTGGTACATTTACTGAATCAGAAATCCAAGAATTTGTTGATGACTTCGTATTGAAACTCCGTACAGTGAAATTCGCTCGTACAAAAGCCTTCGATGAAATCTACTCTGGTGACCCTACTTTCCTTACAACATCTATGGCAGGTATGGGTAACGATGGTCGTCACCGTGTAACCAAGATGGACTACCGTTTCTTGAACACACTTGACAACATCGGCAACTCTCCAGAGCCAAACTTGACAGTTCTTTGGTCTGACCAACTTCCATACGCATTCCGTCGCTACTGTATGGCAATGAGCCACAAGCACTCTTCTATCCAATACGAAGGTGTAACAACAATGGCTAAAGACGGTTACGGTGAAATGTCATGTATCTCTTGCTGTGTGTCACCACTTGACCCAGAAAGCGAAGACAAACGCCACAACATCCAGTACTTTGGTGCGCGTGTAAACGTCCTTAAAGCACTTCTTTCAAGCTGGAACAATGGTTACGACGATGTTCATAAAGACTACAAGGTATTTGACGGCGTTGAGCCAAACACATCTGAGGTCTTTGACTATGACCAAGTTGTGAAAAACTTCGAAATCGCTCTTGACTGGTTGACTGATACTTATGTAGATGCCATGAACATCATCCACTACATGACTGACAAGTACAACTACGAAGCTGTTCAAATGGCCTTCTTGCCAACTCACCTTCGTGCAAACATGGGCTTCGGTATCTGTGGTTTCGCAAACACCGTTGACTCATTGTCAGCTATCAAGTACGCACAAGTGAAACCAATCCGTGACGAAGATGGCTTCATCTACGACTACGAAGTAACGGGTGACTTCCCACGCTACGGTGAGGATGATGACCGCGTAGATGACATCGCGAAATGGCTCATGGAAGCATTCTTCTCACGTTTGAACAAACACAAACTCTACAAGAATGCAGAAGCAACTGTGTCTATCTTGACCATCACTTCAAACGTTGCTTACTCTAAACAAACTGGTAACTCTCCAGTTCACCGTGGTGTATTCCTCAACGAAGATGGCTCTGTCAACACTTCT
This sequence comes from Streptococcus suis, assembly GCF_002960625.1. Taxonomy (GTDB): domain Bacteria; phylum Bacillota; class Bacilli; order Lactobacillales; family Streptococcaceae; genus Streptococcus; species Streptococcus suis_T. Next base: position 41,350 of record NZ_POJH01000017.1, on the reverse strand, counting down.
AAAGTAGAATTCTTCCCACCAGGTGCTAACCCAACTTCTAAATCACGTGGTGGTTGGTTGCAAAACTTGAACACTCTTTCTAAACTCAACTTCAAACATGCCAACGACGGTATCTCATTGACAACTCAGGTTTCTCCAAAAGCTCTTGGTAAAACCTTCGATGAGCAAGTTGCAAACTTGGTAACCATCCTTGACGGATACTTCGAGCAAGGTGGTCAGCACGTTAACTTGAACGTTATGGACTTGAACGATGTTTATGACAAGATTATGGCGGGTGAAGATGTTATCGTTCGTATCTCTGGATACTGCGTAAACACTAAATACCTCACTAAAGAGCAAAAAACTGAATTGACACAACGTGTCTTCCACGAAGTTCTTTCAATGGACGACCACGCTGCTGAAGTTTCAGGTCAAGCTTAATCAAACAAAGACAAAAGGACTTGCATTGCAGGTCCTTTTGCTGTATCAGAAAATCCTCCCACAATTGCAGAAGGATGTCTAGATGATTTACGGAAGGATACAGAACCATAGTCATTTGAAGAGCTTTGATACATCGTCACGTTCGGCTTGCCCTACTCTACGAAAGAGACTTGTTTCGCAAGTCTTATTTCCAACTTAGAACACTCTAGGCTGTTCTAGCTACCTACACCTCAATTCCTTGTCTGAAAGCTCTTCATGCGACTATAGTGCATAAAAAATCCCCTCCCGAAATCCAATTCGAGAGGGGATAGTTTATTATCCTAGTTATTGTAAATATAGGTAATTTCACCAGCTGTATCCGTTGGATTGAACCAACCACGGAAATTATCCACCCACTGTTGCCCACGATAGTTGGCTTCAAGAACTTGGATTTGCCCTTCTTCATTAACAGCTGTCACATAGGCAACGTGCCCTAGAGCACCGTCATTCCAGGAAATAATAGCACCGACTTCTGGCACTGTTCCTGTACGAAAACCATCACGCGCCGCATTGGCTCCCCAAGTAGCTGCATCACCCCACCAGTCTCCTGCCCACGGAGCAACTTTTTGTACACCCCAAGTACATTGACCAACAGGATAGTTAATCCCCGGCTCATATTCATAACCCGGTAGATAGTAGCTATCGCTACTCGTATCGACAGTCTGCCCCCATATTGTTTCTGTCAACTTCAAAATTTGACCAGGATGCAAAGTCGTTTCGAGGGTCAATTGATTTTGCGCTAATAAATCGTAAATGTCCAATGAAAAAGCATCTGCGATTCCATATAGTGAATCTCCCTCTTGAACAACATAGTCAGACTGACCTGCACCAGCTTCTACAACTTCTTCGACATAAGCTTGACCTGGCACTTCTAAAACTTGTCCTGGTGTGATTAGGCCTAGAATGTCCAATCCATTGGTTTCTGCTAGTTGATTGGGATCGACGCCATACTGGTCTGCGATTGAGTAAAGGGAATCGCCTTCTACCACAATATGACTGTCTGCTTGAACACTATAGACACCCATAACAGTAGTCACAAAACCTGCCAACAACAAGGCTGACCGACAAATATACTTTTTCATTTTACACCTCCAATACATATTCTCATTTTACCAATATTTTCACCGTAAAAAATGTCAAATTGATTACAAATTGCTAACGGTTTCTTCTCTAACTTCAATCCTCAAACTATTTTGGTAGTTGGTAAACCTTCTGTCTAACACTCATCCTCCAAGACCTGACGAATCAGAGCCATGACTTGGTTTCTATCTAGTTTCCACTGGGCACGGACATCCTTTTCAAAAGTTCGATTCGAAAGGAAAATAGCCGCCTTTTGCAAGGGACGATTGTACATGATAAAGGTCCCCGTATAGCCCGTATGGGACAACCAGTCCCCCTTTTTATCCCAGGCCAGCGACCGCTTGCGCTTGTCATCAAAGCCGTAGTCCTGATTCAAATTCGCCGCAAAGTCCTCGGTCAGATAGCGCTCCAAAAAGATTTCCAAATCCTTGACGGTCGAAAAGAGACCCGCACTACCCGCATGGACACCCAAGACACGCGCCTTAGGATCGTGCACCAGACCTGCTTTTACGCCACGTACCGTCGGCACCGCCTGACTGACAGGACCATAGGAGGTTTGGGACATGCCAAAGGGCTCTAGAACGCCTTGACTGATTAGCTGGTCCAGATTAGCTCCACCCAGTTCCTCCAACAAAAAGCCCAGCAGGAGAAAATTGATGTCTGTGTAGAGAAATTCTTTCTTGTCCGTCACCCTAATCTTCAAAATCGCTTCTTTGAGTTGGTCGGCATCCAGACTATCCCGATTGGGAATGAAGGGGTCAATACCGCTGGTGTGGGTCAATAATTGCCGGATGGTCACCTGACTATTCTCAAAAGCAGGATAGTAAGACTGCAAGGTCCTATCTAGCTCCAAAGCTCCGCTATTGATCAAAAAAGTCGCAAGAGTGCCTACACCAACCACCTTGGATACGGAGGCCAAATCATAGGTCAAACCCGCCTCTACTGGCGTCTGACCATCTTGAGTCCCCAGATAATACTCCTGCCACTGTCCCCTAGAAAAAAGAGCCAGACTGGCACCAGGATAGACTCCTGCTACAATCTGCTCTGAAATCTTGTCTAAAATTATTTTTCTCATTTTTCAAACCACAATTCAATACCACTCGGATCAACCGTTTGGATAAAGGTTTCTTTTTTGTCTTTAAAGAAGGGACCTTCCAACTGGCTTTCCAAGTTTGCCCAGTCAAAATCCTGCTCGACAGGAAAACGCAAACTGTCCAAGTCCCAAACCTGATCCGCAGGGGTTACTAGATCTTCACCTTCTGCTCCCACAAAACGCAAAAAGTCTTGTTCAGGTAGGATTGCCTCATAGAAATCTTGGCTAACGCTGGCTTGTGGACTATTGATCCACACTGATTCCACCACAAAAGCAGTCAGACCTGAAAAATCAGCTTGACCAGTAAAGTGAACTGGGGGAAGAATAGCCGTCAAATCCTCGATAAACTGTTCTGCATGGAGCAAGAAAGTATCTCCCTCTGGAGAGATAGCCTCAAATCCAAACCCAGCTTTTCCTTTATAGAGCTTGGTAAACACTGTGCCTCGAGCTAACAAAGCTTCAATGTCACTAGCCTGCTCAACCTTTACCACCAGTTTATTTAATTTTTTTAGTCCCTTGACAGCCCGAGTGCGATTACCCGGCGACTCCATCAAAACCAATTTTGTTGCAGAACTGGTTCTATCGCCAAAATCAGCAAAAGGACCGTCTTCTAATTTCACTTTCATTCCTAGTTGATCTTCTAGGAAGGCTTGATTGATACCACGATTATTGACACGCAATACAGGCACAATCACATCATTTTTTCTCAACACGATAGTCACTCTCTCCTCAATAAATACTAGAATATTGTATAAAAAAAATCACTATTTTACAACTAATTATACTGTCATTTTCTACATAGATATACTGAGGTTCCAACAAATCTTAGACAAAGCACCTCTTATCAGCTATAATAATAAGTACAGACTACTAGCAGAAAAAAGAGGAAAAGCTATGCGTTTTAATCAGTTTTCTTTTATAAAAAACGATGTACCTGGCTCTTTGGAGGAGCTAATCAATCTTGGTTTCGCATTGCAGAGCGACCACAGTCAGAAGAAAAATCTGGAAATCTTTGTCAGAAAGTGCCATTTTTTAACAGCCAATACTGACTTTGCCCTATCAAACATGATCGCAGACTGGGATACAGACCTGCTGACCTTCTTCCAGTCTGACCGTGAGTTGACTGACCAGATTTTCTACCAAGTTGCCTTTCAGTTGCTGGGCTTTGTGCCTGGTGTGGATTATACAGATGTCATGGATTTCGTGGAGAAAAGCAACTTCCCAATTGTCTATGGGGACATCATTGACAACCTCTACCAGCTCCTCAATACTCGCACCAAGTCTGGAAACACCTTGATTGACCAGCTGGTCAGCGACGACCTAATTCCTGAGGACAATCACTACCACTTCTTCAACGGCAAGTCATTGGCGACCTTTTCAACCAAAAACCTCATTCGTGAGGTGGTCTATGTCGAAACGCCTGTCGATACGGCTGGGACTGGCCAGACTGATATTGTCAAGCTGTCCATTCTCCGTCCGCAGTTTGACGGGAAAATCCCTGCGGTCATTACCAACAGCCCCTATCATCAAGGGGTTAACGATGTAGCTAGCGACAAGGCCCTGCACAAGATGGAAGGGGAGTTGGCGGAAAAACCAGCTGGCACCATTGAGGTCAAGCAGACCAGCATCACCAAGCTAGACTTGGACCAGCGAGAGCTGCCCGTCAGCCTTGCCATCGAAAAACTAGGCCACATTACTTCTTACTCCCTCAATGACTACTTCCTCGCTCGCGGCTTCGCCAGCCTCCATGTGTCTGGTGTCGGCACCCTGGGCTCGACGGGCTACATGACATCCGGCGATTACCAGCAGGTGGAGGGCTACAAAGCGGTGATTGACTGGCTGAACGGTCGCACCAAGGCCTACACAGACCACACTCGCTCGCTAGAGGTCAAGGCTGATTGGGCCAATGGTAAGGTAGCGACGACGGGACTGTCTTATCTCGGTACCATGTCCAATGCCTTGGCAACAACTGGCGTGGACGGATTGGAAGTCATCATCGCAGAAGCAGGGATTTCCTCTTGGTATGACTACTACCGTGAAAACGGGCTGGTGACCAGCCCTGGTGGCTATCCAGGAGAGGACTTGGACAGCTTGACCGCCCTGACCTACTCCAAGAGTCTGCAAGCAGGTGACTTCCTCCGCAATAAAGCAGCCTACGAAAAAGGACTGGCTGCAGAACGTGCTGCCCTGGACCGCACCAGTGGCGACTACAATCAATACTGGCATGACCGTAACTACCTGCTCCAGGCTGACAAAGTCAAGTGTGAGGTGGTCTTTACCCACGGCTCACAGGACTGGAATGTCAAGCCAATCCATGTTTGGAATATGTTCCATGCCCTGCCAATTCACATCAAAAAGCACCTCTTCTTCCACAACGGTGCCCACGTGTATATGAACAACTGGCAATCCATCGACTTCCGTGAGTCCATGAACGCCCTGCTCAGTCAAAAACTGCTGGGCTACGAGAATAACTACCAACTGCCAACGGTCATCTGGCAGGACAACAGCGGTGAGCAAACTTGGACAACCTTGGACACCTTTGGCGGTGAAAATGAGGCTGTCTTGCCACTAGGTACTGGAAGCCAGACCATCTCCAATCTCTATGCCCAAGAAGATTTTGACCGCTACGGCAAGTCCTACCCAGCCTTCCACCAAGACCTCTATGCAGGCAAGGCCAACCAAATCAGCATGGAACTGCCTATAACGGAGGATCTCCTGATTAACGGACAGGTCACGCTGAAACTCCGTGTATCTTCTAGTGTAGCCAAGGGCCTCTTATCTGCTCAGCTATTGGACAAGGGAAATAAAAAACGTCTAGCCCCAATCCCAACGCCAAAAACGCGGTTGAGCCTGGACAACGGCCGCTACCATGCCCAAGAAAATCTAGTGGAGTTGCCCTATGTGGAGATGCCACAACGCTTGGTAACCAAGGGCTTTATGAACCTGCAAAACCGTACCGACCTGATGACTGTCGAGGAAGTGGTGCCTGGACAGTGGATGAATCTGACCTGGAAACTGCAGCCAACCATTTATCAGCTGAAAAAAGGAGATATGCTAGAACTCATTCTCTACACGACAGACTTTGAATGCACTGTTCGGGATAATAGTGACTGGACTATTTCGATTGATTTGGACCATTCAACCATCCATCTCCCAAGACCATAAGACAAGAAAACGAGCTGCTCTCGCAACTCGTTTTTAACTGCCTATTTTTCCAAAGGATGAATAATTACACCCTGCACCACACGGTTTACGGTGCCTGTTGGGGATGGTGTATCTGGTAAGTTCTTACACTTGATGGCTGCCATGATAGACACTGTCTGTGCAAAGATGATGTAAGGGAAGGTCAGGAAGACATCTGGCAGGTCTGCTCCGCCTTCTGCCAAGACAAAGTTAGCTGCCTCTGTACCGGCTAGTTTATCAGCTGACAAGGCTACAATCCGCTCGGCAATGCCATCAGCATGAACTTCATTGAGCAAGTCCACATCGTACTGGCGTGTGTAAGTATCATTTGATGCAAGAAGGAAAATCAGAGTCTTGTCGTTGATAAAGGATTTAGGTCCATGACGGAAACCAAGCGGTGACTCGTACATGGTCGCAATCTTACCTGCTGTCAGCTCCAAAATCTTGAGCTGCGCTTCGTGGGCTACCCCATAGAAGCCACCCGAACCAAGGTAAATCACTCGTTCAAAATCTAGATCAACAAGCTCTTGTACATAATCCTCACGGTCCAAGACATCTTGACCCAGACGGGCAATGGTATCGACCCAAGCAGTTTTTTCTTCTTGGCTAGCTGGTGAGAAGACAAGCAGAGCAGTCAAGGACATACAGCTGTATGAGCCTGTCATGGCAAAGCCCTTATCGTTTGAACCCGCAGGCTGCAAGAGCAGGAGATTTTCCGCATCTCCTTCAGCCGCTAGTGCCAGCTTACCTTCTGGTGCACAGGTAATAGTCACTTGGTAAAGCTGATCAACCAATTGCTTGGCAACTTCTACTGCTGCCACACTTTCTGGTGAATTGCCTGAACGGGCAAAGGATACCAAAATAGTTGGTACATCTGCCTGTAAATAGTCATGTGGACGACCAACCAATTCAACCGTACCAATGGCAGAAAAACGGATATGCTTCAAATCATTGACTTGATTGAGATAGTTGGCAATACTTTGACCAACAAAGTCTGAAGTTCCAGCACCCGTAAAAATAACATGAACAAAATCATGCTTATCCTTGATAGCCTTCAAGAAGCCCTCAATCTTCTCAAGCTGGTCAAGATAGAGTTGATGAGCCTCTTTCCACAAGCCAGGCTGTTGGTAAATCTCAGTGGCTGTGATATGGGCCCCCAATTTTTCTAATTCTTCTTTTGCTAAACGGAACATAGCTCCTCCTTGTTTTTCTGGTTATAACCAGTTTTTCTTTTATTATACAAGAAAGTGCTTACAAAGTCAAATTAAAATAGATTGATATATGTAATTTGTTGCTTGCTAAAAATGCATCTCCCCAGTGTACCCAACCAGGACATCTATCTAAATTAAAGAAAAAAACTGAAAAACATGCTATAATACTTCCATATCACTATTTATGGAGGAATATTCCCTTATGATGAACATGCAACAAATGATGAAACAGGCTCAGAAGCTTCAAAAGCAAGTGGAGCAGAGCCAGGCTGAATTGGCAGCTACTCAATTTACCGGTAGCTCTGTGCAGGACTTGGTCACTGCTACTTTTACTGGCGATAAAAAGTTGGTTTCGATCGACTTCAAGCCTGAGGTGGTGGATGCTGACGATCTTGAAACCTTGCAGGATATGACTATCCAAGCAGTCAATGATGCTCTTTCAAAAATTGACGATGCCACTAAGAAAAAATTGGGTGCCTTTGCTGGTAAATTACCATTTTAAGACAGAAAAAGACGCGATTGGGCTAGGCCCTCGCGTTTTTTGCTTATTCAAAATGATAGAGTAAGGATTGAAATTGTAGGAAAAAGAGGTCAGCATACCTGTGGTGAACCTTAACATCTTCCAGCAAGGCTTTCAATTCCGTCATATTGTCCGTTATGATACCATCCACCTGCAACATGACCATCTTTGTCATGGTTTCCTCATCATTGGCTGTCCAAGCATAAACAGATTTTCCCTTAATCCATGACTTTAGGATAAAGTTTTGATCCAAGGATGTATATTCCATGGTGTAGCCATCTGCTACTGTCGTGGGATAAATGGAGTTGAAAGGGAGGATGAAGAATGATACCAGCTTTTTACTGTACTCTTTGACTTCTATAATTGTTTTGTAATCCAGAGATTGAATTTGATGCCCCTTGGCTAACAAACGTTGTCCGTATTTTTTCAGGAGATTCTTGGTCAAGTCTGGCGAATCCTGCTTGGTTACTTTGATTTCCACCAATAATTTTTGCCCTAAGGCATCCGCCCTATCAAGATAAGTATCAAAAGAAGGGACTGGAGCTGTCATACCATTTTCGGATGCAGTCATGGCAGTCATCTCTGCTAGGCTATAATCATGTGTACCTCCGGGATTTCCCGTCAAAGCCATCAAGTCTGTATCGTGCATGACCACAAACTGACCGTCCTTGGTTTCCTGAATGTCCATCTCAATGTAGTCCGGCTGGAGCTGAGAGGTTGCTTCCAGAGCCTCAATCGAGTTCTGCACGGCATTTCCAGCGTCCACCCCGCGATGGGAAATGGTCACCGGTAGGCTATCAAAGGGATAGTGAAGGACCAGACCGCCCTGCATACCAAAAACCAGACTAGACACTGCCAAGATGGTCAGTCGGAGGCGATGACGGAGCCGTTTCCGTCGGTAAGAAGGTAGTTTCGTGCCCGTCACATAGCTGATAAAGCCAATCATGAAGAGGGAAACCACACCGTAGTAGAGCAATTTGAGGAGAATATAGCAAAAGACGGCTAGGAGAAATGACAGCTGAGGAGCTATTTTTTCGACTACTAATTGCAGTTCGTAAAGCAAGGTGCCGCCGATTGAGAACAGAAAGACCGGAAGGGTCACCAGCCAGAATAATTTACCCATGGAACGGACCTGCTGCCAACCCCTTGTCCTCTCCCATGAATAAGCGATGGACTCTTTGACGCTCCTGTGTTCAAAATAAATCTTGGGCAGGGCGTACATGAAGCGAGCCGCCAACCAAAAGAAGAGTATAAAAGAGAGGAAAATCAAGACTGCCAGCCACAAAGTATTGGAAAAATGGTCAATCAAGAACTGGGGAACCACAATCTTATTAAAATAGTAGATATTTAAAATCCGTCGAAGAAAGGGCAGGAGAATGACCGAATAAAAGAGGAGAAAAAGCACCTTGGGCACACTACTATGTCTGATAATATCCAGCATACTGTCCCTCATATCCCTCACATAATCCGGGAAATGCTTAACCCTCTGGTCTAGAAGCTGTCCTACTCCGGAAAATAGCAGAGCAAGTTCCAAGTAGGCTATGGCTAGATTGACGAGGAATAAAAGGATAAAAAGACCTGTCACCAAGATATTTTCAGAGAGAACGGAGAAAAAATTTGTCGGAGACAGATAAGCATGACCCGTCATGGCCAACAATCCTTCGGAAACCCAGGAATTTAGCGGTATCCAAATAAACTCCATCACGGAAAAGAGGGTAAAAAAGAGCAGTAAAATCTTATCTAAATTGTAATACACTTTCTGGAATGTTCGTCGTATCTTTTTCATATACCTAGTTTCCCATATTCTACAAGGAATTGCAAGGGTGTCGTAAATATGCTAGACTAGGAAAATAAGGGAGGTACTCATGATTACGATTGCACCTATGAATGAAAGCTATTTACATAGACTTTGGGAGATTGGTTACCGTCAAGCCGCACCCCGCTGGAAAGAATTTGCGGCCCCCTATTTTGATGACTACCAGGCCTGCGCTACTTTTGAAGACTTTCAAGCACTAGAACTCTACCAGTGGTTACAAAAAGAGTGCGTTAGGGCCATCCTGGTGAACCAACAACCTATCGGCTTTGTTTCATATTACTGGGAATGCAAACCGACACGCTGGTTAGAAATCGGAATAGAAATCCATGATGATAAGGTCTGGGGCAAGGGATATGGTACCGCAGCCCTTGGGCTCTGGATTGATACCATTTTCCAGCAATTTGCAGAATTAGAACACATCGGATTAACCACCTGGTCTGGTAACAAGGGCATGATGCGGACTGCTGAAAAATTAGGCATGACCAAGGAGGCCCAAATCCGAAAAGTCCGCTACTGGCAAGGCCATTATCACGATTCAGTCAAATATGGAATTCTGAGAAAAGAATGGCTAGAGAGAAAGAAAAAATCAAGTTCATAAGAGCTTGATTTTTTACTGGCTTAGTTGGTTTTTTCAGTTCTTGGCGCGGGCTGAAACAGTCTATCCCCAGACTGTTTCACTCCCCGGACCTTTACTCACCTTCTTGTTTCCGAGCTCATGATAAAAAGGTCCACTGGACCTTAATTCGCCTTCTTGTTTTCAAGCTCATGATAAAAAGGTCCACTGGACCTTTTTATTTTCTCCCAAACAATCGTGCAAAGAAGCCTTTGGTTTGGACGCCTTCTGCCTGAGCCTTGACTTCTTCCAGCTCTAGCTTGAGGACATCCTTGTCTGCCATGGCTTTGAGGGTCAATTGCTGCTGTTGGTCAATCTGCTTATCCTTCTCGGCAATCTGGATATCTTTGACCCGCAACTGTTCATCCTTTTCAGCTAGCTGCTTGTCCTTGGCCTTTAGTTGACTATATAGACGGATAATCTCAGAATTCTTCTCGTCCACCAGAATTTCCATCATTTCGCGGTGCTTAACTTCGTCGCTAATCGGCTCATCTTCAAAAATCGTCGTCTTATAGATTTTTTCTAGCTCAATCAAGCCAGCACGATTGACAACCGTTACACCTTTATCATTTTTATCTACAAATTCTTCCGGAAGTGACTTTACACGATTATTCATAGCCTGGCGGCTCACTCCCAAAATCTCAGCTAATTCGCTGACTGTTTTTTCGATTCCCATAATATCCTCGGTACTTAGATTTCTCATAGTTTGTATCATTAAAATATTACCACAAAAGCCCAAGTTCTGTCAAATTATGGGGAATTTTCGCCTAAAAATTCATGGTTTATCTTTCGAGAAATTACTCACATCCACCTCCGCTATTTTGTGGTACAATAAGGACATGAATACAGTAGATACTATTATTATCGGAGCGGGGCCTGCGGGCATGATGGCTGCGATTTCTTCCAGTTTTTACGGCAAGAAGACCCTACTCCTCGAAAAAAACAAGCGTTTGGGCAAGAAACTATCTGGCACAGGCGGCGGACGTTGCAATGTGACCAATAACGGCACCTTGGAAGACCTGCTGGCTGGCATTCCCGGCAATGGCCGCTTTCTTTACAGCGTCTTTTCCCAGTTTGACAACCATGACATCATGAATTTCTTTCAGGAAAACGGGGTCAAGCTCAAGGTGGAAGACCACGGCCGTGTCTTTCCGACTACCGACCGCTCCCAGACCATTATCAAGTGCTTGGAGATGAAGATGCTGGAAAATGGCGTGGACATCCGTACAGGGACTGAGGTGGTTTCCGTCCGCAAGATTGATGAACTCTTCCATGTCAAGACCAGCGAGGAAACCTTTACGGCACCCCAGCTGATTGTCACCACCGGCGGCAAGACCTATCCTTCTACTGGCTCAACCGGTTTTGGACACGACATTGCTCGCCACTTCAAGCTGGAAGTTACAGAGATTGAAGCCGCAGAAAGCCCTGTCCTGACCGACTTCCCCCACAAGAAACTCCAAGGCATTTCCCTGGACGACGTCACCCTGACCTACGGCAAGCACATCATCACCCACGACCTGCTCTTTACCCACTTTGGCCTGTCGGGACCCGCTGCCCTTCGTCTGTCTAGTTTTGTCAAAGGCGGCGAAACCGCATTTCTCGATGCTCTGCCGACCCATTCTGAACAAGATTTGTTTGAGCATTTAGAAGCCAACAGGGAAAAATCCGTCAAGAATGCCCTTCGAGAACTCATGCCAGACCGCCTAGCCGACTTTTTCGCTGAAAACTACGACTGCAAGGTCAAACAGGTTCCTCAAAAAGACCTGACCCAGCTAGTCACTCTGCTCAAAGCCCTGCCGATTAAGATTACAGGTAAGATGTCCCTGGCCAAGTCCTTTGTGACCAAGGGAGGCGTTGACCTCAAGGAAATCAACCCCAAAACCTTGGAAAGTAAGAAAATCCCTGGCCTCCACTTTGCCGGTGAGGTCTTGGACATCAATGCCCACACAGGTGGCTTTAACATCACCTACTGTCTGGCAACTGGCTGGGTGGCTGGAAGTTTGCATTATTAGTTTTTACATCAAATTCAAGCAAAAATCTGCTTGAATTTTTTTGTTTTTTATTGTATGATAAATCCATAACAATATAACAAAAAGGAGATTGGCTATGCAACTGAAACTATCTTCTGTTTCCAAGAAATTCGACCATAAAATCATTTTGGAAGATACTTCCTTTACCTTCGAACAAGGCAAGATTTACGGGTTGCTAGGGCGGAATGGGGCTGGTAAGACAACCCTGTTCAACTGCATTGCCCGCAATCTGACCTTGGATAGTGGCAATATTCAGTTTGTAGAGGGCGAGGAAGTCCTTGACTACGATAATACGGACATCGGTTTTACCCAGACCTATCCGCAACTGCCTGCCTTTATGACGGCCTATGAGTTTGTCCGTTTCTATATGGATATTCACAAGGATAAGCTCAAATCTCCTCGCAGTCCAGAAGAATGGCTGAACTTAGTCGGTATCGGAGAGGAAGACCAACATCGCCTGCTCAAGGATTTTTCCCACGGTATGCAGAACAAGGTCCAGTTGCTCCTGTCCTTGATTGTCCAGCCACCTGTTCTTCTCTTGGATGAGCCACTGACTTCCTTTGACCCTGTGGCAGCCCACGAGTTTAAACAGCTGATTCGAGAGGCTAAGAAGGATTCTGTTGTCATCTTTTCTACCCACATTTTACAGCTAGCTCAAGATCTCTGCGACGAGATTGTTTTGCTCCATCACCAAGAATTGCAAGCAGTTCCGAGTGACAAGCTCCACGATCCTGATTTTGAACAGGAAGTGGTTGCCTTGCTGACAGCAGACTAGGAGGAGCTTATGAAAACCATTCTACGTTATTTTTGGTATCAGGAAAAGTACAACCTCTATCGGACCGTCAATGGATTTTTCTACTATTTGCGAAAACTGCCACTTGTTGGCAAGAGCATTCCAGAGAGTATTTTCAAGTCTTACAGTTTTAAGTCCGATCTCTTTTTATTCCTACACATTCTGTCTATTCCCAGTCGCTTTCTTGTCAAGGGTTTGTGGCTGGCCTTGAATTTCTACTTTGCTTCCTTTTGGATGAATATCTTAGCCAGTGAGGAATTGACCTTTTGGAATATTCTTCCAGGAACCTGGCTCCTTGGCTTTTCTCTATGGCTGGTCTTTGTTGGCTATGCCAATCGGTTTGGCAAGGGATTTGTGCCTTTTATCGCTAAGTCCGAGCGGGAATTCATGCAAAATTTTGGACTTTCCCAATCTAGTTTTCTCCAGAGTCAACTCTTTGTAGAGCCCATTATCACCAGTCTGTTCTACCTGCCTGCCCTGCTGATTTTTTCTAGCCTGTCAGGAAATTGGCTCTATCTACCTCTAGGATTACTGACCATTCCAGCAGGAAGTTTTACTGGACAGGCTCTCAATCGAGCACTATTCAACAGAGGTGTTTTGGCACGTAGAAACTCTTGGCAATCTTGGGTCATCGTAGGAATTGGTATCGTAGCAATTGGCTGCCTTATCCTTTTCCACAACCATCTGTCGCCCATCTTTTTACTGCCTGTCCTTGTCTGTCAGGTCTTGCTCATTTGGTTTGGCTATCGTTATTTGAAACAACAGACCAACCACCTAGACTATCTCCAATATTGCATGGATCAGTCCTTGCAGATGGATCAAAAAATCTTTGAGATGACCAAGGGTAATGAATATACTCGTCAGGGTTTGCAGATGCAGGCAAAACTGAATATGGAAACAGGAAAAGACCTGTCCCACCTGTCTGGCATGACCTACTTAAACGCTCTGCTATTTGACCGCTATCGTTCTGTCCTTACGAAAAAACTGCATTTTCGCTTGGGTTGTCTTTTGGCTATTGTCCTTTTTAGTGAAGGAATTCGTTGGTTCTCAAAAGATGACATTCAGATAAGCAATACCAACTATATCGAGGGACTGCCTTTTGCTTTCATGGTCATGTATGCCGCCTCCATGGGTAAGGCTGTCGCACAGATGGTCTTTGTTAATTGCGATATTTCCATGCTCCACTATCCATTTTACCGCGAAGCAAAAACCATTATTGCAGGCTTTCATTATCGTTTTCTGCAAACTGTAAAATTAAATGCTGCATTCTCAGGATCTCTATTATTAGCCCTCATCATCTTTACTAGAGGGCAGCTACCTATTGCAACCTATCTCCTAACTGCTCTGCTCCTGCTGAGTCTAACAGCCCTATTTTCCTTCCACGATCTCTTTATCTACTATATTCTCCAACCCTTTACCAAGGACATGGAGGTTGTCAACCCAGTCTATAAATTTCTCAGTGGAGCTCTCTACTGGGTAGCCTACCTCAATACCCAGCTGGACCTGGGCAGTCACACCTATATCCTGCTGGTTTCTCTTGCCATGATTGCCTATGTCAGCATCGGCTACTGGATTTTATTGAAAAAAGCGCCGCAGACCTTTAGATTGAAATAATAAGTAACACTATTTTTATGGAGTATCTAGGTCTAGTCTTTTCAAGAAAGCGCTTTTATGATAAACTATAAGAATACTACATTTATTAAAGGAGAATATTTGTTATGATTATTGGTGTTCCTAAAGAGATTAAAAACAATGAAAATCGTGTCGGAATCACACCAGCAGGTGTCCTGAGTTTTACACAAGCAGGTCACGAAGTTTGGGTAGAAAAAGGAGCAGGTCTTGGATCTGGTTATAGTGATGCAGAATATGAAGCACAAGGTGCCATTCTCAAAAATACTGCCGAAGAAACCTGGGCAGCCGATATGGTGCTCAAGGTTAAAGAACCACTAGAAAGTGAATACACATTCTTTCGTCCAGGCCTGTTACTCTTTACCTATCTCCACCTAGCTCCTGCACCAGAATTGACACAAGCCTTGATAGACGGCGATATGATTGCCATCGGCTACGAAACAGTTGTTGATCATGGGACACTTCCTCTCCTAAATCCTATGAGTGAGGTTGCTGGTCGCATGGCAACACAATTAGGCGCCCAATTCCTTACCAAGATTGAAGGTGGTTCGGGTATTCTACTAGGTGGTGTTCCTGGGGTCAAAAAAGGTCATGTGGTGATCATCGGTGGCGGAAATGTCGGTGTCAACGCTGCGCAAATGGCTGTCGGACTTGGTGCAAAAGTGACGATTTTAGATATCAATCCAAAACGTCTGGCTGAACTAGACGCCCAATTCGATGGCAAGGTTCAAACTCTCATGTCCAATACACTCAATATTACTGAAAGTGTAAAAGATGCCGATCTATTGATTGGGGCAGTCCTTATCCCTGGAGCACGCGCACCGAAATTAGTGACCAAGGAAATGGTTGCTAGTATGAAACCTGGCTCTGTCATCATCGATGTTGCTGTAGACCAAGGTGGTATCATTGAAACAGCCGACCGTGTCACCACACATGACAATCCAACCTATCTAGTAGACGGAGTTGTTCACTATGCGGTTGCCAACATGCCTGGTGCTGTTGCTCGTACATCCACTCAGGCACTCACAAATGCCACCCTTCCTTACGCTCTCGAATTAGCCAATAAGGGAGCAGAGCAAGCTATCGCTGACAGCACAGCCCTACGAACAGGCCTAAACATCTATCGTGGAAAAGTAACCAACCAAGCCGTTGCTGCTTCGCTTGGACTTGCCTATTCAGACATCTAAATCTAGCAATCATTACAAACGCAAATTCTTTTCCAGTTACTATTTATGCTTAAGTCAAATAATTAACTGGTCTATATAAACAAAAAAATCCTAGCTCCAAACTAGGATTTTTCTATTTTATTACCAAATTCCCAAAATTACCTGCCAAACCAGTGTCAGCACCATCACTCCCAGCCAGCAAACCAGTCCGACCAAGAGTGCAGCTCTGCCATTTTTCACCAAGGAAAATAAATTGGTCCGCAAGCCAATAGCAGCCATGGCCATACAAATGAGAAACTTGGACAGGGTTTTGAGCGGGCCAAAAAGATCCGTCCCCAATCCAACATGACCTGCCATTGTAGTCACCAGACTAGCCAAGATAAAATAGAGGATAAAGGTCGGAAAACTTGCCAAGAGGGACTGCTTGTCTGCCTGAACTCCCTTTCCTCGAGCCTGCCAAATCGCCAAAACCGACGTAATGGGAATAATTGCCAGAGTCCGCGTCAGCTTGACGGTCACTGCCGTGTCCAAGGTCTGACTGCCCAGTCCGTAAAGGCTGTCCCAAGTGGCTGCTGTCGCGGTGACCGACGAGGTGTCATTGACCGCCGTTCCGGCGAAGATCCCAAAGGCCTGACCCGAATCGGTCGAAAACCCAAGCCAAGTTGCCAAAGTCGGAAAAATCAAAGCCGCCAAAACATTAAAGAGAAAGATGACTGAGATAGCCTGAGCCACATCCTCATCATCTGCCTGAATAACGGGAGCTGTCGCCGCAATGGCAGAGCCTCCACAGATAGAGGTCCCTACGCCAATCAAGGTCGCCAGATGAGATGAAATGGGCAAGATTTTCCACATCAGGAATGCCAAAATCAAAGCAAAACTGATGGTTGACAGAATAATCGGTAGAGATTGGCGACCGACTGCCAAGACCGCAGATAAGTTTAATCCAAATCCCAAACAAATCACCGCATACTGCAAAATCTTCTTAGAGGTAAAGGTCAAGCCTGACTGAAATGAATTTTTCCTTGAAATGTAAGAATGCAGGCTCATCCCGATTAGAAGGGCAAAAACGGGCCCACCCACTACTGAAAACCAACTTCCTAAGCACCAGCTTATTCCAGCCAAGACTATACAAAGTACCATACCTCTGGCATTTTCCTTTACCATAAGTCCCTCCTAAAAAAGCAAGCGGAGGGCAGCAGTCGTCAGAACGCCAACCAGGACAGCCAAGAGGATATTTTTTGTCTTCAAAACCACCCAGAAGGTCGGAAGGAGGGCTAGGCTTTCGACAGGGAGCAGGCTAGGTAGCGAGCCCACTTCTTCGTCCATGATGCTAGAGAGGGTCAGGGCAAAGATAATGGTGATGGGTAGAAAGCTGAGAAATTTCACCAACTTTGGAGGCAGGGATTTGTTCTGTGTCAGGACAAAAGGCAGGACGCGTGGCACCCAAGTCACTAGGGCCGCTGCTAGAATAATCAATAGAATACTAGTTTTTATCATCAATCATCACCCCCACAAAACAACCCAAAATCGTCGCCAAGAGCACAGCAACATAAGACGACACTAGCACAGACAGGCCGACATAGGCTAGACCAACCGCCAGCAAAATCAAGCCGATTTTTTTCAAAGGAATAGTCCGAGCCATCGCCTCTAGTTGCCCTGAGAAAATCCCGACGAACATAGCGACCAAGGCAAAGTCCAACCCAAATTGCTCAGGATTTGGAATAAGACCACCAATCA
Organism: Streptococcus suis; assembly: GCF_002960625.1. GTDB lineage: Bacteria > Bacillota > Bacilli > Lactobacillales > Streptococcaceae > Streptococcus > Streptococcus suis_T. The sequence goes on along the minus strand of NZ_POJH01000017.1, from coordinate 24,020 downwards.
GATTGCCTAGAGTCGTAAATGTAACCCAAGAAGCGTAGCTCGCAAAGTTGTTGCCGTACATCCAGCTTGGTGCAATCTTCTTGTCCTCAATATGCTTACGGAGCAGCACCGCATAGGACTCATCCGTCACAAAAGAGCCAATCAGGATATTAGACCCCAGACTGTTGCCCTGAAAAATGGTCGTCGTATGGAGGCACATGAGGAAATTCCGCAGGTTGACAAAGAAAACCGTCACTGCAATGGACACCAAGGGCGCCCCTGCCAAAATCATAGCACACATAACAAACTGGGCACTTCCTGCATAGACCAAAAGGCTCATCAGCCCCATGTCCACCGCAGAAATGCCGGAGTTAACCGATACCACACCGCAGGCTAGGCCAATACTAGCATAGCCCAGAGCTGTGGGAATAGCGTCCCGCAGACCCTCACGAAAATCCTCTTTTTTCATCTTCTCTCCTTTGAAAAGCAAGTTATATCATTCTAGTATAGAGGACAAGCCCCCCTCCGTCAACAGAAAAAGTCGCTTTCGCGACCCATCTTTCTTACAAATTCTCAAAAGCCAGACTGGGCTTGGCATTGAGGTCCCAGCCAGCGAAGTTTTCCTTATTGTACTCACTGACCGCTGCCAAGGCAATCATGCCTGCATTGTCACCGCAGAGGCGAAGCGGGGGAATGATAACCTCCACATCGGTGATTTCAGCAGCCAATCGCTCTCGTAAGCCCTGATTAGCTGCCACACCGCCCGCCACCACCAAGGTCTTGACAGGGTATTGCTCCAAAGCCTTCTTGGTCTTGGCCATGAGAATGTCCATGACACAGGCTTGGAAGGAAGCTGACAGGTCCGCATTGGACAAGCTTTCCCCTTTTTGCTGGGTATTGTGGTAGAGGTTGATAAAGGCGGATTTCAAACCTGAGAAAGAAAACTCCAGATTATCTTCCTTGATCATAGCCCGTGGGAAGTCATAAATGTCCTGCCCCTCATGTGCCAACTCATCAATCACCCGACCAGCTGGATAGGGCAGACCCATGACCCGTCCCACCTTGTCATAGGCCTCACCGACCGCATCATCTCGCGTTTCGCCGACAATCTTGTAGTCGCCCGCCTCTGAGACATAGACCAACTCCGTGTGCCCACCGCTGACCAAAAGGGCCAAGAGCGGAAACTCCAATTCCTTAACCGCACGCGCCGCCATCAAATGCCCTGCCATGTGGTTGACAGGAATGAGTGGCAAACCATTAGCCCAGGCAAAGGCCTTGGCAGCCGAAATCCCGACTAGCAAGGCGCCGACCAAGCCAGGCCCATAGGTCACAGCCACAGCCGTCAGGTCCTCTGCCGTCACCTCTGCCTCCAACAAGGCCTCCTCGATACAGGTCGTAATCACTTCTACATGGTGACGGCTGGCCACCTCAGGCACCACCCCACCAAACCGCTGGTGGCTGGCAATCTGGCTGGCAATGACATTGGACAAAAGCTCCGCCTCATTTCGCAAAACAGCCACCGAGGTCTCGTCACAGGAGGTCTCAATCGCCAAAATCAATCTATCTTTCATCACGTTCTCTCTTCATTATCACCGCGTCCTCGACAGGATTACGGTAGTAGTCTTTTCTTTTTCCTATTTTGGTAAAATGCTGGCGTGTATAGAGGGCCTGAGCTGCGCTATTGGACTCCCTCACTTCGAGGAAGATGTCCCCATCCCAGTCCATCACAGCAGCCATCAGTTGACTGGCGATTCCCAACCTCTGAAAATCAGCCCTAACAGCAATCTGCAAGATTTCCATCTCATCCAGCACCGTCTGCACAGCCAAAAAACCGACTAGCTCCTGACCCTCATAGGCCAGATAATAATCCTCATCCTGACTAGCCATGCTAGAGGCAATCTGCTCTACAGTCCATGGAGATTGGTCATAGACCGACTGCATAACTGCCAAAACAGCCCCTGCCAGATTTTCCTGACCATCGTAGTGTTTAATCTCTATCATACACGCTTGATATAACTTTCTGAACCAGCTTGGTTGTCCTTGAGCCAGTTCTCCTCTGCCTCTACTCGCTTGAGATAGCTAGGCTCAAAGCTGGTGACATCTACCGCTGGCAAGTCTTGACCAAGCACCGCCAGCTGATAGGCAGACGGCAGACTAGTTTGGTAATGGGCAGTTGGCAGAGCTTGCTCGATTTGATTGATAAAGTTTTCTACTTCTCCGACAAAGGTGATGTTTTCCTTGCCAGACAGGCTAGAAAGCAAGTCATCAAAAGACCAGTACTTATCTTCCTCAACTGCTCTGCCATTTTCATAAAAACCTGCATAGACGCAGTTACGGCGGGCATCGATGACGGGCACCACCAGACCCGTCAGGCTAGGGGGAACCAGGGACTGAAGACTGGATAGCCCCACCAAGTCAATCTTGAGAGTGTAGGCCAGGGTCTTGGCAGTCGCCACCGCCACCCGTAGACCCGTGTAGGAGCCTGGCCCCTGAGCGACCACAATCCTATCCAAGTCTTTGGGCGTCCAGCCTACCTGAGCCACCAAAAAATCGACCACAGGCATGAGGCTGATACTATGATTTTTCTTAACGGCCAGCAGGGTTTCCGCCTGCAAACGACCGTCCTCCACCAAGGCCACCGAAAGAGCCTGATTGGAGCTGTCCAAAGCTAGTATTTTCATCTTTTTCTCTTTCCTTACAATACTACCTTCTATTGTATGCTAACTTGGGGAATTTTTCAAATATAGAAAACCTCCTATGAGTATAGGAGGCAAAAAAATCTCATCAAAAATGAATACTACCGAAATATCCCAGTGTAACAAACAGCATCAACCAGATTGAAAATACAATTTGAAAGAGGGACGTTACGACGACAAATCCTTTTTGTAGCTTGGAAGTAGCCTTAGCAAAGTACCTTGTCGAAAAATAGACTTGAACTCCAACAATAAGGACAACGAACACAATTGAAATTAATTCCATCTAACACCTCACATTTGAGTCGGCAAAATTAACAAGGCAAGAATAACCAGTAACACGTCCGTTACAACGATGTACCGCATATAAGCACCCCGCACCTCACTCTCTTTTCTCGCGGTGAGTATCCCTAGGATTGTCTGGAAAACAAGAAGACCTATCAGAGATAGAGAGAGCACTGTGTAGCTGTTATTTACCAAAGCTTGATGCGTTTCATAACCAGCCAACAATGGAGACTGCTTGCTCTTCACAGACCGTGCACTAAAAAAGTCATCTAGTTGCTTGGTGATTTCTGCATCGGTTTGTCCGACGGAGAGCAAGTGGGCAATTGTCCCCGAAACAAAGGCCGTGCTAAAAGAGGAACCCTCGCTTCGTACAATCCTGTTTTCCATTGACAGCGTTTCTTGAGAGTACGGTGCGTAGTAAGCAATCTCTTCCTGCGGATTCAATAACGTAAAAAATTCATTGTAGGTACCTACGGAGACAACCCCTTCAATCGTCAAAAGAGGGTTTAGGGCCTCTACCTTTTTCAAATCATAAGCTGGGACAACCATATAGCCACCTTGTTGAAGGTAGGCTTCAACCACATCTTCCAATTCTTTACTTGGATTGGTCACCACCATACTCAGATTCACAACATCAACATGATCTTCAATAGCCTGCTGAACAGCTTTGACAAGGTAGTCATTTTTTATCGTCCCGTCATCATCCGTTACCTTGTAGGAAAACAATCTTGCTTCCGGGCTCAATCCCAGCGTTAGCACATGATTATTCTTAGCACCAATGATACTGGCAATCTTTGTCCCGTGACCAATGGTATCAAAGACAGAGGTTGAAGTGGAAAAAACTTGCATATCCTCAACATAAAACTCATCTACCGCTTCTTCCCTTATACCAGAGTCAATGATAGCAACTCTGACCTCCTGAGTCGGCTTTGCTGTCGGATCAATGTTGGGATAATAACGCGATGTTCCCCAACCTGTATGCTGGTGGTTAAGTGGAAAACCCGAAAATTGACCAAGTGGATTGGAAACCAGCCCCTCTCTAAATACCACCGCACAAACCAAGGCAAGAAGACAACTAACAAGCCCAAACAGTCTTAGTATTTTTTGAATCAACCTGCAACTCCTTCTAATTTTATACAAACACATTTATTAATGTCTATGCCAATATGGACTGTGACCAATCCTAGGAGAACAATTTCTATATAAATCCGCTCTACAGTAACGCAAATTGGGATTCTTAATGATAGATTCATAAACACATTGGCTAACAACTGCCATAGCTATGTTACAATCTGAGGTAATAAAATTTTGGTATCCCCAACCATTATTATCTAAACAGTATGGAAGACCACCGCCTGAAAGAATTGCATCTGAATTTTCTGCGGTCTTATCAATATATACCATTGATAACGGTACCTTCATATCAGAATGATTGTAATCCATAGTGGCTTCAATCATACCTTTAATACTCTCCACCTCATCAGGAGTCGCATTCGGAAAAGCCTCATTTGGTAGATCTAAGATTTCTTCAAAACTATATAGAGGCTCCGTCTGTGCTGCAACCTCTATTTGTTGCTCCACAATCAACTGACCTTCAGCCATTTCACTAATAACAACAGCCTCAGAATGGTCTCCGTGACTAGAGTGGTCTCCATGAGACTCAGCAAACACTAAAGAAGCTGGAAAAACCAATGAAAACAGCATAGTAACTGCTAAGAACTTCTTTTTCATAAGACTACTCCTATCTTTTTATAGTACATCTACATTGTATCATCTTCAAAACGAAATAAAGTCCACTTACAAATCTGTAAGTCAATTTTTTAAACTTACAAATATGTAAGTCATTTTAACAAATAAAATGTTGTGCTATACTAAAAAGAAAAAGAGGTGCGTTCTATGAAAAAGAATATATCAATTATTGTACTCGCTTTGTTGCTATCAATTCCAATCGTTATTGACCCATTATCCAATCCTGTCCCCATTCTCCTAACTTCTTATTTTTAAGACTCAAATCTTAAAAAATGAACCCGGATAATCGAAGCTGTCTGATCATCTATCAATTCCTGTATAGATTGAATGTAGGTTTCGATTATCTCTTTTTCTTTGTCTGAACGACCATTTTCGATATAGTCCAATAGCAGACGATAATAGCGAGCCATTATCTTTACAAAGGTATCTTTAAAACTAATCATAGACTCCATTTTATCTAAGTAATAGGAAACTTGAGAGTATATTCCTCTATCAAATAATTCCGAAATCGTATTGAGTAACGTAGATTTTATAAGTTCCTGATGTTTCCTAAGTTTATTAAAAGATTTTTCTTCCTTACATAAGTCATGAGCAAAATACAATAACATCCGATTATTCAACAACATCTGTGCATTCATAAATAGATAAAGCTCAAAACTTGTCCACTCCTCAATAGCGAAGAGATAGTCTGCCAAATATTGCCTATCTTCTTCTTCAACATTATCTATCCCTTCTAAAGCGACTATAGCGACCTTGATAACAATAGCATTAAGCCGAGAGTAAAGTTCTCCTTCATCTGCTAACAAATCTGATGTTAATAAAGCTTTCAAAGCTTCTTTGTCCTGCTGGTAATACAAATCTGAAATCAGATTAGCCAGCTCAATATGGGGCGCTTCTTTATATCCATGGTATTTGTAAGTAAATTCTTCCATGGTCATGTTAATACCCTCGACAGCCACGATTAACTTATCCGCTGCCAACATGGATTTTCCCGATTCAAAGCGTGACAACTGTGCTGCTGTAAAGTCTCCTCTGACAACATCCTTTTGCTTAACCAAGCGAGAATTTCGGAGTTCCCTGTAAAATTCGCCTAAACTCATTTGTGGTACTGTACCCATGACTCATCCCCTTTCTTGATGCATTAAAATTCCACTTCCATTTATTATAATATCCAAATATATTTTTGTCAATTTTGCTTATTATTCTGCCAAATGACTGCTTGTTTCTGAAAATCATGACACTTTTCCATTTTCCTACCAAACCCTTTTACCATCAGCATATTTTATGGTATAATGAAGAGTAACATCTAGACTGAATAAATTGACAACTCGAGAAAATTGAATAGAAAATACCAAGCAGAATAGCTGTTTGGGACTTTTTTCATAGTTGCCAGTCAAAAAGAAAGGAACTATACTACACATGATTTATAAAGTATTTTACCAAGAAACAAAAGTCAGCCCACGCCGTGAGCAGACACAAGCCCTCTATGTCGAAGTTGACGCAACTTCTGAATTGGAAGGTCGCATCAAAGTCAAAGAATTGGTTGAAGCAAAATTCCCAGCCTACAACGTTGAATTCGTTGACCTACTCTCTGACAAACACCTCGAATACGAAAAAGAGCACGCAGATTTCAAACTTACGGAGTTCTAATTTATGTCATCAGTCAATCTAAAACCTCATGAAGTTGGCGTTTTCGCCATCGGTGGTTTGGGAGAAATCGGGAAAAATACCTACGGTATCGAGTACAAGGATGAAATTCTCATCGTCGATGCGGGTATCAAGTTCCCTGAAGATGACCTTTTGGGTATCGACTACGTTATCCCTGACTACTCCTATATCGTTGAAAATCTAGACCGCGTCAAAGGTCTGGTTATTACCCACGGTCACGAAGACCACATCGGTGGTATCCCCTTCTTGCTCAAACAAGCCAATGTCCCAATCTATGCAGGTCCTTTGGCCCTCGCCCTTATTCGCGGAAAACTGGAAGAACACGGACTGCTTCGTGATGCAACCTTGCATGAAATCAACCACAATACTGAGTTGACCTTCAAGCACCTCAAGGTCAGCTTCTTCCGCACCACCCACTCTATCCCAGAACCTCTCGGTATCGTCATTGACACCCCGCAAGGGAAAATCGTCTGTACCGGTGACTTCAAGTTCGACTTCACCCCTGTTGGTGAGCCAGCTGACTTACATCGCATGGCAGCCTTGGGTGAAGAAGGCGTTCTCTGCCTCCTCTCCGACTCTACCAACGCCGAAGTTCCAACCTTTACCAACTCGGAAAAAGTGGTCGGTCAGTCCATCATGAAACTGATCGAAGGCATTCACGGACGCATCATCTTTGCTTCCTTTGCCTCCAACATCTTCCGTCTGCAACAGGCGGCTGATGCAGCAGTCAAGACTGGTCGCAAAATTGCTGTCTTTGGACGTTCTATGGAGAAGGCCATTGTTAACGGTATCGAGCTCGGCTACATCAAGGTTCCAAAAGACACCTTTATCGAACCAAATGAGATCAAAGAATATCCTGCCAGCGAGATTATGATTCTCTGTACAGGTAGCCAGGGTGAGCCAATGGCTGCCCTCTCCCGCATTGCCCACGGTACTCACCGTCAGGTTCAACTCCAGCCGGGCGACACGGTTATTTTCTCGTCCAGTCCTATTCCGGGAAATACCACAGGTGTTAACAAGCTCATCAATATCTTGATTGAAGCCGGTGTCGATGTTATTCACGGCAAAATCAACAACATCCATACCTCTGGACACGGTGGCCAGCAAGAACAAAAACTCATGCTCCGCCTGATCAAGCCAAAATACTTCATGCCTGTCCATGGCGAATACCGCATGCAAAAAATCCACGCCAGTCTAGCAGTGGATACAGGTGTACCAAAAGACAACATCTTCATCATGGAAAACGGCGATGTCCTAGCACTGACCAAGGATTCTGCGCGATTGGCTGGCAAGTTCAACGCCCAAGACATCTACGTGGACGGAAACCGCATCGGTGAAATCGGAGCAGCTGTACTTAAAGACCGCCGAGACCTCTCAGAAGACGGCGTTGTTCTAGCTGTCGCAACTGTTGACTTCAAGTCCAAGATGATTCTAGCAGGACCTGACATCCTCAGCCGAGGCTTCATCTATATGCGCGAATCTGGCGATCTGATCCGCGAAAGCCAACGCGTTCTCTTCAACGCTATCCGCATCGCTATGCGTAATAAAGATGCCAATATCCAGACAGTCAATGGCGCTATCGTCAATGCCCTACGACCATTCCTATACGAAAAAACAGAGCGTGAACCAATTATCATTCCAATGATTTTAACGCCTGATCACTAAGAAAGAAGCCTCGGCAACTGCCGAGGCTTCACTTGTTTTCCAATAGGAATACCTTACAACCACTTGATAAAATGATATTTGGAAATTCCTTTTTTCGGCACATCTGTTAGATGAGCATAAATAGAATATCCAGCCTTCAGATAAAAATCCTTAGCCTGATAGGACTTAGTTGACAGTGTGATACTCTTTACTCCATTTTGTCTAGCTTCATTTTCCAAACGAATCAGCAAACGCCTCCCCAATCCTTGACCTTGCTTGTGTTTGACAACCACCAAAGCCTTTACATGAATCGTTTCCAAGGTCTGCTGGGCCTGCAAGACAGCTACTAATTGACCTGCTTCCTCTTCTACCAACACAATCTCCTGCTGACTAGGAGCAAGGTCTTGCCCTTCTCCAAAAACCGCTCTATACTGTTCATCAAATACAGCTTTTACAAATTCATCCATCCACATCGCCTCCAATTTTTTTAATCTATATAAGGGTAGTCTTTTTCAAGTTCGTGAACAAAGGACCCGTCGGGGGCCTAATTCGCTATCTGGTTTTTAAGCTCATGAAAAATGGTCCAAGTGCCATTACTCGCTCTCGAATTTCTAAAGTTCGTGAACAAAGGACCCGTCGGGGTCCCAATTCGCTATCTGGTTTTCAAGCTCATGAAAAAATGGTCCAAGCGCCATTACTCGCTCTCAAATTTCTAAAGCTCGTGAACAAAGGACCCGTCGGGGGCCTAATTCGCTATCTGGTTTTTAAGCTCATGAAAAATGGTCCAAGTGCCATTACTCGCTCTCGAATTTCTAAAGTTCGTGAACAAAGGACCCGTCGGGGTCCCAATTCGCTATCTGGTTTTCAAGCTCATGAAAAAATGGTCCAAGCGCCATTACTCGCTCTCAAATTTCTAAAGCTCGTGAACAAAGGACCCGTCGGGGGCCTAATTCGCTCCCTTGTTTTCAAGCTCATGAAAAAATGGTCTAAGCGCCATTACTCACTCTCTAATTTCTAAGCTCGTGAACAAAGGACCCGTCGGGGTCCTAATTCGCTATCTAGTTTTCAAGCTCATGAAAAAATGGTCCACCGGACCATTTTTTTCAATACATATCCAAATAGTTGTCGATTTCCCATTGAGAAACGTATGTTGCGTAACTTGCCCACTCGATTTTCTTAGCTTCTACAAAGTTAGTGTAGATGTGTTCGCCCAGGGCTGCTCGAACGACTTCATCTTTACGAAGTGCCTTCAAAGCATTGTGAAGAGTTGATGGTAGGTCTGTAATACCAGCTTCACGGCGTTCTTCGTCTGACATTGCATAGATGTTGGTTTCAACTGGTGCTGGAGCCTCAATCTTGTTTTCAACACCCTCTAGACCTACTTCTAAAAGCACAGCCATTGCTAAATATGGGTTAGCAGTTGGGTCAACTGAGCGCAATTCCAAACGAGTTCCCATACCACGAGAAGCTGGAACACGAACCAATGGAGAACGGTTTTTACCAGCCCAAGCGATGTAAACAGGAGCTTCAAAACCTGGAACCAAACGCTTGTAGGAGTTTACAGTTGGGTTTGTGATAGCAGTATAGTTGTAAGCATGCTTGATCAAACCACCCAAGAAGTGATAGGCTGTTTCTGACAATTGCATACCACGTGGATCTTCTGGATCAAAGAAGGCATTGTTTCCATCCTTGTCAAAGAGTGACATATTACAGTGCATACCTGAACCAGCGATACCATATTTTGGCTTAGCCATAAAGGTTGCATACATTCCATGTTTACGGGCAATTGTTTTAACAACTAACTTGAAAAGCTGAATCTTATCACAAGCACTCAAAACATCATCGTATTTGAAGTCGATCTCATGCTGACCAACGGCACACTCATGGTGACTTGCTTCTACTTCAAAGCCCATTTGAGTAAGGACATTCACAATTTCACGACGTGTATTATCTGCTAAATCTGTTGGAGCAAGGTCAAAATAGCCACCTTTGTCGTTCACTTCAAGAGTTGGATTTCCTTGCTCATCCATCTTGAAGAGGAAGAATTCTGGCTCTGGACCCAAATTGAATGAAGAAAATCCAAGTTCTTCCATGTGGCGAAGGGCTTTTTTCAAATTTCCACGAGGGTCGCCTGCAAATGGCTCACCTGAAGTTGAATAAACATCACAAATCAAACCCGCTACTGAACCATTTTCATCACCCCAAGGAAAGATTGTCCAAGTATTCAAGTCTGGGTAAAGATACATATCTGATTCATTGATACGTACAAATCCTTCGATTGATGAACCATCAAACATAACCTTGTTTGATAATACTTTATCAACCTGCTCATCAGTTGCTGGAATCTCTACGTTTTTCATCACTCCCATAATATCTGTGAACATCAGACGCAGGAAGGTAACGTTTTTCTCTTTAATATCGCGTTTGATATCTGCCACTGTGAATGCCATTAGTTTTCTCCTCTATTTAAAAAGTAATTACGATGAACGGAAAATAGAACTAGGACTTGAAAAGCGTCCTTGACGACTGAATTCATCATGTAAGATACGGCGTACATCTTCATCGGTCAAGGTTTTCTGTTGTTTTTGGACCTTAGCTTTTGCTTCACGGTTTGCATATTCCTTCTTAATAGCCGCAATATTCAAACCCTCGTCCAAAAAATCCTTGATTTCAAGAAGCAAATCCATATCATTTAGAGAATACAAGCGACGATTGCCCTCATTACGATCGGGCTTAATCAAGCCATGATCTTCATAGTAACGAATCTGACGAGCCGTTAGGTCTGTCAATTTCATAACACTGCCAATTGGAAAAATGGCCAAGGAACGACGGAACTCTTTTTCTCTCATAATGAACTCCTTTCTGCAGACTATTATAGGAGAATTTTGACCATGGGTCAAGTGATTATGTTATATCTTCTAACATCTCTTCTTTTGGAAACGTTTTTTTATCAAATTAACATCGTAATTTACCAAAATCGCTATAAAAACACCCACAAAGGTTTCAAAAACACGAACAAAGACATACTGAATGGTATCACCTGCTGGAATTGATAAAGAAATAATCAACAGGGCCGATACCGCACCGATAATGCCAGCCTTATTATTCATAGCTACATTAGTCATAATAGTCAGCATGACAAAGATAGGTACAAAAACCGCAGTTACCCAGAACTGATCAGAAAATAATCTATCTAGTAAAAAGAAAATCAAGGCGTAGAAACCACCTATCGAATTGCCTAAAACACGAGAGGTCCCAAAATGGACACTCTGGTCAAAGTCCTCACGCAAACTAAAGACCGTTGTCAAGGCTGCAATCTGAATACCTGCCCAACCCAGATAACCAAAAAGCAAAATAACCAAAAAAACCGCTAGACCAGATTTAAAGGTCCGCATTCCTAATCGAAATTTTTTCGGATCAAACTTATATTTTTCAAACATATCTCTATTCTAACATGATTTTATGGAAAATGGGGTCATTATCCCAAGAAAGGCAGAAAAGAGTTGGTCACCCAACTCTTTTCGTCATAATTTTTACTTTTCAGTCAAGGCTGCACCTAGCCAGTCTTTCTAGGTCACACTTCCCAGAAAGACTAGGCATGGCACTAGGCACTCCGTGCCGTCGCAAGTCCTGGAAGAGCCTTACACCTTGCTAGACTTTCTAACTCGCTTAGCTTCGTAGAAACTCTACGCGATGCACTAGAAAAGAGCTGGAAATCCAACTCTTTTCGTCGTAAGTTTTTACTTTTCAGTCAATGCTGCAAGACCTGGGAGGACTTTACCTTCAAGGAGTTCCATAGATGCACCACCACCAGTTGAGATCCATGAGAACTTGTCTGCACGGCCAAGGTTGATAGCTGCTGCTGCTGAGTCACCACCACCGATGATTGATTTCACGCCTGGTTGTTTCACAATAGCATCCATTACACCGATTGTACCAGCTTGGAAGTCTGGGTTTTCAAATACACCCATAGGTCCGTTCCAAACAACTGTTTTCGCACCAGTCAAAGCTTCGTCAAACTTAGCAATTGACTTAGGACCGATGTCAAGACCAAGGAAGCCTTCTGAAACTGCTTCGCCTTCTGTGTCGCGAACTTCAGTGTAACCAGCAAATGCGTTAGCTTCTTTTGAGTCAACTGGCAAGATCAATTTACCGTTAGCTTTTTCAAGAAGTGCTTTTGCCACATCAAGCTTGTCTTCTTCTACAAGTGAGTTACCGATTTCGATACCTTGAGCTTTGTAGAATGTGTAAGTCATACCACCACCGATAAGAACTTTGTCAGCTTTTTCAAGAAGGTTCTCGATAACACCAATCTTATCAGATACTTTTGAACCACCAAGGATTGCCACGAATGGACGTTCTGGAGTTTCAACAGCTTCTTGGATGTATGCAATTTCGTTTTCCAAAAGGAAACCAGCTACAGCTTTTTCTACGTTTGCTGAGATACCAACGTTTGATGCGTGTGCACGGTGTGCAGTACCAAATGCGTCGTTAACGAAGATACCATCACCAAGTGAAGCCCAGTATTTACCAAGTTCTTCGTCGTTTTTAGATTCTTTCTTACCATCAACATCTTCGAAACGAGTGTTTTCAACAAGGAGAACTTGTCCATCTTCCAAAGCGTTGATTGCTGCTTCCAATTCAGCACCACGAGTAGCACCTGCAATGAAAGCAACATCTTGACCCAATTTAGCTGCCAAGTCAGCTGCTACAGGAGCCAATGATTTACCTTCTTTGTCAGCTTCTTCTTTCACACGACCAAGGTGAGAGAAAAGAATTGCACGTCCACCTTGCTCAAGAATATACTTGATTGTTGGAAGAGCTGCTGTAATACGGTTATCGTTAGTGATAACGCCATCTTTCAAAGGCACGTTGAAGTCCACACGGACAAGAACTTTTTTGCCTTTCAATTCTACATCTTTAACAGTCAATTTTGCCATTAGATAAGAACTCCTTAATTTATATTTACCCTACCATTGTACCATATTTTCTGAATTTTTTCTCTCATAAAGATAGTTTTTTCACAAATCTACAAAAAGAACGAATGAAAAAAAGAGGCCGAAGCCTCTTGGTTAGCAGTTCCGTCCTCCTCATCCTAAAACTCTTGTCCTGCTTCACCTTAGATAGCGACTACTGCTTTTCAAATACAATCATCTTCCCTGAAAAATCGACCTCTAAATCTCCATTTTCTAATTTTTCATAGGTTCCTGAAATCGATTTGCTATCTGAAAGATCGATATCTATCTCTTGCCCCTGCAAATCTACACTGCCAGTAATGTCACTATCCACAATACCAACACTGGCTTCACCAGTAATAGTTTCACCATCGATTTCAAGGTCGAGCTCGAAACCATAGGCATTGGCAATATAACGTCCATCTACATTATTGATAGTTTCTACAACAACTTCCTCAGCCTTACTGCAAGCAACCAAGAAAAAGGTTCCCAAAACCAATACTGTAGCCGATAAATACTTTTTCATAATTATTTCTCCTTTAAATAAGTTTCTAAACAACGTTTTATATCTTCGAGAATATCTAAGTATAACTCCTTATATCTCATAACATCCTCTTCTTCTAGATCACCTCTATGAATAGAAAGGTAGTGATCCGATAGTTGCAAACAATACTTGCGAAACCTGAGTATCTGTTCTGTCTTATAGTCAGACAGGAGAGCCTCTGATTTTTGAGCAAGCAACTCTACCAATTCTTCAACAATATACGGATTGCTTTCAAAAATATCCTGCAAAGGCATTGAACCTGAATAGGTAATAAGTGTCTTGAGCATGTCCAAATAAAGCATATTCTTTTGAGAACGACTTTCCTGCATCCGTAATTGATTTAATTGTTTATCAAATACCTCCGGACCTTCCTCATATAGAATATAATCATTCCATCCCTCAATTAGCTCTAATTTTTCTTCCATCACTTCTATAGAAGAATTAAAACTGTCAATGATTTCCAGAAAAGATACTTCTTTCTCAAAACTTTTTGCTTTTAGATACTGATAAAGACTTCCTACAATGGTCAGACCTCCAATAATCGTGACAATATCTGATGCTATTGATAACATATGTTTCCTAAAACCTCCCATTCTCCTTCAGGAGCCCAAATTCGTCAAAACCAGTATCCTCAGACCAGCCGAAAACATTTATGGTCGTAAAATATCCCTTATTCTCAATACCAAACGAAACATCAAACTCCACTCCGTACTTCTTCTTGATATGAGCCAATTCCTCATCCGTTAATGCTCGACCGTTTTCTTTTATGTAGCTCTCCAACTCTGTATCTGTCGGATCAGTAACTTTATTATTAGCAATCTGCCACAGCCCCTTAGCTGTTTTCCGAATACTCGAGCCATACATTTGTAAAAAGTCGGATAAGGTGACTTCCTCTATCAAGACTTCCTCAATTGCCCATTTCTCAATCGGTTGTTCCCAAATGTCATAAACATCTTTGGATTTTGTGAATTCAGATTTTGGAGTATAACTTGTCTTAAAGGGACCATCTCTAAAACTATGTGCATGATAATGGGAATAGCTAACCAGTTTCTCCTTGTCAAACAGTAAAAAATTAGGAGTAAACACTGCATTTGTTTCATCAATCGTCAGCACATCTTGCGGAACATATTCATTATGGCGGAAAACTGCTTCTCTCCGAAGCTTCTGGAACATAGATTTTAAGAGATCAACTTTACCATCACTATCTATATATAAGCCATTTGATAATATCTCTAGCCCCATCAGCGTATCATCATCTATAGTATCTTTATACCGATAAAATCGAACATAACCATGCTCCTCTACAAGAATACCTATTTCTAATCCAACCGTTTCTTCCTGCTTATAGCGAAGCTCTCCATTCTTATCCAAATATGTTTCAGTAAGTCGCTCCCCCTTACTAATTATTTCATAGGTACCGTCAGGATTAACTCTCACTTGAACTTCATGCCCATTCTCAAGCCCTTTATAAACACCTACTAAATTAGCAATGTTTCTCGGTAGTCGATAGGACTTACCATCTTCTAACACTACTGAACTAGTATCAATCTTTAAGGGAGCATTTTTCACTTCCTCACTGATACGTGGAGTTAACCGATAATTTTCATATTGTGAATAGGCAAATGACAAACAAGCCAATGCTGCAACAAGTAACAAAATAAAACGAACCGACTTGGAATGTAGTTTAAAAAATTTTTTCATAACTTTCTCCGTGTTACTATTAGGTTAAGTATTGACTGGTAAGTCAATACTTGTTATGCATAGTATAACAAGTATTGACTGGTAAGTCAATACTTGTTATGCATAGTATAACAAGCTTTTCTGTACAAAACATGGTTATATATGTTCTTTGTGTAAAAAAAAAAGAGGCCGAAGCCTCTTTGATTTTCACTAAGGATTATTTAGCGATTTTTGCGAAGTACTCAAGAGTACGAACAAGTTGTGCAGTGTAAGACATTTCGTTGTCGTACCATGAAACAACTTTAACCAATTGCTCACCATCAACGTCAAGAACTTTAGTTTGAGTTGCATCGAACAATGAACCGAATGAGATACCTACGATATCTGAAGAAACGATTTGATCTTCAGTGTAACCGTATGATTCAGTAGCAGCAGCTTTCATAGCAGCGTTTACTTCTTCAGCAGTAACTTTCTTGTTAAGAGTTGCAACCAATTCAGTTACAGAACCTGTTGGAACTGGAACACGTTGTGCAGCACCGTCAAGTTTACCGTTCAATTCTGGGATTACCAAGCCGATAGCTTTAGCAGCACCAGTTGAGTTAGGAACGATGTTCGCAGCAGCAGCACGAGCACGACGAAGGTCACCACCACGGTGTGGTCCGTCAAGAACCATTTGGTCACCAGTGTAACCGTGGATTGTAGTCATCAAACCTTTTTGAACGCCAAATGCATCGTGAAGAGCTTTAGCCATTGGTGCCAAACAGTTTGTAGTACATGAAGCACCTGAGATAACTGTTTCAGTACCATCAAGGATATCGTGGTTAGTGTTGAAAACGATAGTCTTAACATCGTTACCACCAGGAGCAGTGATAACAACTTTCTTAGCACCATTTTCGTGGATGTGTTGCTCAGCAGCAGTTTTTGAAGTGAAGAAACCAGTTGCTTCAAGAACGATTTCTACGCCGTCAGCAGCCCAGTCAATTTTTCCTGGCTCACGCTCAGCAGAAACTTTAACGAATTTACCGTTAACTTCGAAACCACCGTCTTTAACTTCAACAGTACCGTCGAAACGACCTTGAGTTGTGTCGTATTTCAACAAGTGTGCAAGCATTACTGGGTCTGTAAGGTCGTTGATACGAGTAACTTCAACACCTTCTACGTTTTGGATACGACGGAAAGCAAGACGACCAATACGTCCGAAACCGTTAATACCAACTTTAACTACCATGAATGATTTCCTCCTTATGAAAATCGAGTTCTTTATTTTAAAAGGCAAGCCTTTTAATCCTTTTGTGAAAATATTAACTTGTAAGCCTACAAGCATCTTTTCAACGTTTTTATTATATAACTTATTCAATAAAAAAGCAAGAATTTCATATAGTTTCATTGTTAATATTGTCGGAACTGCATGGAATTTCTGAAAACTTACTGATCAATTGGATAAAACCTATAAAATTTGATACAATCATAAGTAATGTTTTAGAAAGTTATTACTCCTATGCCGACAAAATACTCAAAAATTCGCCAGAAACACTTATCCAAAAGAAAACATCGGTCTAAATTTCAAAAAGCCATCCTCAGCATTCTCACTCCTTTATTCAGTTTAGGATTATGGTATGGATTAAATACAATCAGCATATCTATCCAGCCAGTCATCTCAAATATTTTTACCAGTCATGTGCAAATGAACTATAGCCTATTTTTCGCTTTTCTTTACAGTAGTTTAATCCTTGCGCTCACACTTACCTTGTGGTTCTGGTGGAAAATACTCTTTAACGAAAAATTTACTTGGTGGAAGCCCTCTTCTCTCCTTTTCATCTTCCTTCCAGTTGTGCCGGTCTTCTTATTAGCCCGATATGAAGCCTCCTTTCATACCCCAAAAGCGCCACTTATTATTTCTCATCGCGCTTTAAACGACCACCACGCTATTGAAAATACCGTTGAAGCACTGCAATTAGCAAGTAAGAGCCAGCCAGACTACATCGAAATCGACCTTTGGGAAACAGCTGACCTAGAGTTTATTGCTTTTCACGATGCAAGTTTAATCAATTGGGCTGGTGTAGACTATCGTCCCCATGATCTTACTTTGGCAAACTTAACAGAAACCATCATAACAGATGCAGCTGGACATACTGCTCAAATCGCAAGTTTTGACCAAATTCTAACTGAAGCCAGAACACAAAATCAGAAACTCTTAATTGATTTTAAAACTTCTGCACAAGATAGTCCCAAAATGGTAGACAATTTTATGAAGAAATACCAAGCAAGCTTTGAAGAGGAGGGGCATCAGCTTCAGTCTGCTGACTCTCATTTCATAAACGCTATTCTAAAGTATGCTCCAAAATTTGAAACCTACTTATTGATGAGCGCACCTCCGGAAATTGAATTACCTAACCTGACTGGCTATAGTGTTCCCTTAGATCAACTCACTGATGATTTACTTAATTATATTCGCAAATCAGGAAAATCTTTCTACGTATGGACTGTCAATACTCCTGAAGGAGTACAACAAGCAGACACCATAGAAGTAGATGGTATCATCACCGACTACCCAACTCGTACACAAACAGTATTATCCAGCCTTTCACAAGCCAACAAATACACAAAACTGTATCAAGAACAATTACAATATTTTAAAATATTCCCCATCCAAGAACAATGATTTTATATCTAATAGGGATGGGAAAACGTCTACTTGATTATTTGCTTTCCACTTGGTTTGTCCGACTTCCACTTGCACAGTTCAGCCCTAGACTGTTGGAGGTGATTTTTAGTGAACTACAACATCTTCTCAGCCACCAGTTTAACTGGTGGTTTTCATTTTGTTCTTGACGAAAAAGAGATAGAAGGTATGAAAAAAGCCCGCTCTTTCGAGCAGGCTTGGGCAATCAATTAAGCGTTGCCGCCGTTTTTCTTGATGATTTCATCTTGTACAGATTTTGGTACATCTTCGTAGTGGTCAAATACCATCATGAAAGTACCGCGACCTTGTGTTGCTGAACGAAGTACAGTTGCGTAACCGAACATTTCAGCAAGTGGCACATAAGCACGAACGATTTGTGTGTTACCACGAGCTTCCATACCGTCAACGCGACCACGACGTGCAGTAACGTGACCCATAACGTCACCAAGGTTATCTTCTGGTGCAGTGATGGTTACAAGCATCATTGGCTCAAGGATAGTTGGTTGAGCTGATTTAGCAGCTTCTTTAAGGGCAAGAGATGCTGCCACTTTGAAGGCTGTTTCAGATGAGTCGACATCGTGGTATGAACCATCGTAAAGCTTAGCTTTAACGTCAACGATTGGGTAACCAGCAAGAACACCGTTCGCCATAGATTCTACGAGACCTTTTTCAACCGCTGGAATGAATTCACGTGGAACCACACCACCGACGATAGCGTTCTCGAACTCGAAACCTTTACCTTCTTC
The DNA here is from genome assembly GCF_002960625.1 of Streptococcus suis. Lineage (GTDB taxonomy): Bacteria > Bacillota > Bacilli > Lactobacillales > Streptococcaceae > Streptococcus > Streptococcus suis_T. Next base: position 5,394 of record NZ_POJH01000017.1, on the reverse strand, counting down.
GTTTGGTGTGAATTCGATCCAAACGTCACCGAATTGACCTTTACCACCAGACTGGCGTTTGAAGAAACCACGAGCTTGTGTAGAAGCGCGGAATGTTTCACGGTATGATACTTGAGGAGCACCTACGTTTGCTTCAACTTTGAATTCACGACGCATACGGTCAACAAGGACATCCAAGTGCAACTCACCCATACCAGAGATAACTGTTTCACCAGTTTCAACGTTTGTTTCAACGCGGAAGGTTGGGTCTTCTTCAGCCAATTTAGAAAGGGCAATACCCATCTTGTCTTGGTCAGCTTTAGACTTAGGCTCAACCATCAATTGAATAACTGGTTCTGGAACGTGGATTGACTCAAGGATTACTTTTGCTTTTTCATCTGTCAATGAGTCACCAGTTGTAGTATCTTTCAAACCAACCGCAGCGGCGATGTCACCAGCGTAAACAGTTTCAATTTCTTGACGGCTGTTTGCGTGCATTTGAAGGATACGTCCGATACGCTCGCGTTTACCTTTAGAAGTGTTCATTACGTATGAACCACTGTTAAGTACACCTGAGTAAACACGGAAGAATGTCAAACGACCTACGAATGGGTCAGTCATGATCTTGAAGGCAAGAGCTGCAAATGGCTCTTCATCAGAAGCATGACGCTCTTCTTCAGCATCTGTATCTGGGTTGATACCTTTGATAGCAGGGATATCGACTGGGCTTGGAAGGTAGTCAATAACCGCATCAAGCATCAATTGAACACCTTTGTTCTTGAAGGCTGAACCACACAATACTGGGAAGAATTCAACGTTGATAGTCGCTTTACGGATACCAGCTTTCAATTCTTCGTTTGTGATTTCTTCACCTTCAAGGTATTTCATCATCAATTCTTCATCAGTTTCAGCAACTGCTTCAACCAATTTTTCACGGTATTCTTGAGCTTGCTCAAGGTATTCAGCTGGAATATCTTCTTCAAGAATATCTGTACCAAGGTCGTTAGTATAGATTTCAGCTTTCATCTTGATCAAGTCGATGATACCACGGAACTCATCTTCAGAACCGATTGGCAATTGGATTGGGTGTGCATTTGCTTGAAGACGATCGTGAAGTGTGCTTACTGAGTAAAGGAAGTCCGCACCGATTTTATCCATTTTGTTAGCAAATACGATACGTGGAACACCGTACTCAGTTGCTTGACGCCATACTGTTTCAGTTTGTGGCTCAACACCTGATTGTGAGTCAAGAACGGTAACCGCACCATCAAGAACGCGAAGTGAACGTTGTACTTCGATTGTGAAGTCCACGTGTCCTGGTGTGTCGATGATGTTTACACGGTGGTTGTTCCATTGAGCTGTTGTCGCAGCAGATGTGATTGTGATACCACGCTCTTGCTCTTGCTCCATCCAGTCCATTTGTGATGCACCTTCGTGAGTTTCACCGATTTTGTGGATTTTACCAGTGTAGTAAAGAATACGCTCAGTTGTCGTTGTTTTACCCGCGTCAACGTGCGCCATGATACCGATATTACGAGTTTTTTCTAATGAAAATTCGCGTGCCATGAGGTTTGTTCTCCTATATTTTTAGATTTCTATTCTGATTATACCATATTTTAAGAAAAGCGAGTGGGCAAGTCCCACCCGCTTGATTTCTTACTAATGGTGTGAAGTGGATGAGGCAAGCCTCGATCCGGTTTGTGATGATTGAACGATAAGTTGCTACCATAATCTCAATTGATTTATGTAGAATTGATTTAACGTCCTCACATCCTAATTGAACTCGGGCTACAACTCGCTGACAAAAAGATGAACCTCATTGATTGCACAGCAATCTGCTTCGCTTCCCTATTTTGTCTAGGAGTTGCTTGACGCCCTCGTATCTTAATCTTAGTTGAATTTTAGCTACAAATGTCTGCTAAAAAGAGACGCAATTGTTTTGGCTTTAGCCAATTACAAGTGTGGCTACCTTTAGGTGTAAAACCTCCTAGAAACCGAAGTTTCTTCGTCGATTTTCCTATTTTGGCTAGCATTTGTTTAACGCTAAAACATCCTATCTTACCAGCGGAAGTGTGCGAATGCGCGGTTTGCTTCTGCCATTTTGTGGGTGTCTTCACGTTTCTTAACAGCTGCACCAGTGTTGTTTGCTGCATCCATGATTTCTTTCGCAAGGCGATCGATCATAGTGTGCTCACCACGGTTACGAGCGATTGTTACCAACCAACGAAGACCAAGTGTTGTACGACGCTCTGGACGAACTTCAACTGGAACTTGGTAGTTAGAACCACCAACACGGCGTGCACGTACTTCAAGTACAGGCATGATGTTTTCCATTGCTGTTTCAAATACTTCAAGTGCATCGTTACCAGTTGCTTCTTTGATTTGATCAAAGGCACCGTAAACGATTGATGCAGCAGTACCACGTTTACCGTCCAACATAACACGGTTGATCAAACGAGTTACCAATTTTGAGTTATACAATGGATCTGGCAATACTTCGCGCTTAGGCGCTTGATTTTTACGACTCATTTATATTTCCCCCTTCTTAGCCTTTTGGACGTTTAGTACCGTATTTAGAACGGCCTTGCTTACGATCGTTTACACCAGCAGTATCTAGTGCACCACGAACGATATGGTAACGTACCCCTGGAAGGTCTTTTACACGTCCACCACGAAGAAGAACCACACTGTGTTCTTGCAAGTTGTGACCGATACCTGGGATGTAAGCAGTAACTTCGATAAGGTTGCTCAAACGTACACGAGCAAATTTACGAAGGGCTGAGTTAGGTTTTTTAGGTGTCATTGTTCCGACACGAGTTGCAACACCGCGTTTTTGTGGTGATGAAACATTTGTTTGAACTTTTTTACGGCTGTTGTAACCAACGTTCAAAGCTGGTGATTTAGATTTTTCTACTTTAGACTTACGTGGTTTACGTACCAACTGGTTAATTGTAGGCATCTACATTCTCCTGTATATATTTTTTATTTTTGGTGATAGGGCATTGGTGACAACCCCTATCTGTGTGTACTTTTGCAACATTTGTCAGCACGTCCCTGTACACTCTTGAGAGACCAAAAGTAAAAAGTACCGTCTAATATAGTACCACATCCCAAACCTATTGTCAAATAGATGTGATTGAAATTTTCAAGAAAAACACAGCCTTTCGACTGTGTTTCTTTTCATCTAATTAGTAACCCATTCCCATTCCATCCATACCTTGTGGCATAGCTGGAGCGGCTGGTTCTGGTTTGTTAGCAACAACTGCTTCTGTCGTCAAAATCAAGCTGGCTACAGAAGCTGCATTTTGAAGGGCTGAACGTGTTACTTTAACAGGATCAATGATACCTGCATCCATCATGTTGACCCATTCGCCTGTCGCTGCGTTAAAGCCAATGCCCAGTTCTGAATTCTTCAGTTTATCAATGATAACTGAACCTTCATAACCTGCGTTATAAGCAATCTGACGAACTGGTTCTTCCAAGGCACGAAGGACAATATTGCGCCCTGTCTCATCGTCGCCTTTCAACTGTAATTTCGCTACGCTATCGATAACATTGACAAGAGCTGTACCACCACCGGCTACGATTCCTTCTTCAACTGCGGCACGAGTTGCGTTGAGGGCATCTTCGATACGGAGTTTCATTTCTTTCAACTCAGTCTCAGTAGCGGCACCGACTTTGATAACTGCAACACCGCCTGACAATTTAGCCAAACGCTCTTGCAATTTTTCACGGTCAAATTCTGAAGTGGTTACCTCAATCTGTGACTTGATAACAGCGACACGGTTGGCAATGGCTTCTGGATTTCCAGCACCTTCAACAATGGTTGTACCATCTTTGTCGACCACAACTTTAGCTGCTTGACCAAGTGCTTCAATGGTCGCATCTTTCAAGTCCAAACCAAGGTCTTCTGTAATCACTGTACCGCCTGTCAAGATAGCAATATCTTCCAACATAGCTTTACGACGGTCACCAAATCCTGGCGCCTTAACAGCGACTACGTTGAAAGTACCACGAATCTTGTTGAGTACAAGTGTTGGTAAGGCTTCCCCATCCACGTCGTCAGCAATAATCAACAATGGACGATTGGTTTGGAGAATGCTTTCCAAAAGTGGCAAAATATCTTGAATATGAGAAATTTTCTTATCGGTAATCAAGATGAATGGATTTTCAAGTTCAGCCACCATCTTTTCATTATCTGTTACCATGTATTGTGACAGATAACCACGGTCGAATTGCATGCCTTCAACCACATCCAATTCTGTTTCCATACCGCGAGATTCTTCAATGGTGATAACACCATCTGTGCCCACGCGCTCCATAGCTTCTGAAATGTACTCACCAACTTTTTCAGAACGTGAAGAAACAGCTGCGACTTGAGCAATTTCTTCTTTATTTGAAACTGGATTGGCCTGCGCTTTCAAAGCCTCAACTGCTGTTGCAACTGCTGCTTCAATCCCGCGACGGATACCGATTGGGTTAGCACCTGCAGTCACGTTTTTCAAGCCTTCGCGAACAATCGCTTGTGTCAAAACAGTTGCAGTTGTTGTACCGTCACCAGCGATGTCATTGGTTTTTGAAGCCACTTCGGATACCAACTTAGCACCCATATTTTCAAAATGGTCTTCTAACTCGATTTCTTTGGCAATAGTCACACCGTCGTTTGTAATGAGTGGTGATCCATAAGCTTTTTCTAAGACAACATTGCGACCTTTTGGCCCCAAGGTTACTTTGACCGTATCAGCCAAAATATCGACACCACGAACCATGCTCTCACGAGCATCTGCTGCAAATTTAATTTCTTTTGCCATAATTATACCCTCCCGCCTAAATCAATAAAAAATCCTATTTCACATTTCTTACAATTTCACAAGCGGGTTCAAATCCTTTTCTATTAGTTTCTTATTCAACGATTGCTAAAATATCAGCTTCACGAATGATGTAAACAGTCTGGTCACCGTCTTTGACTTCCAAACCTGCATGAGCATCAATCAACACTGTATCACCAACTGCCACAGCAGGTGCAACCAGGTCTCCGTTCAGAGTACGAATTCCTTCTCCAATCGCTAGGACACTTGCTTCCTTGGTTTTTTCTTGACTTGCTCCAGCTAGAACAAAGCCACCAACAGTTTGTTCTTTTTCTTCAATTTTTACGACGATACGATCGCCCAATGGTTTCAACATGGTATTACCTCCTGGTCTTTTTAGCACTCCTTACCTCCGAGTGCTAACTCACATTTCCTATTGTATCACTTGGTCAAAAATAGTCAAGAGAATTCTATTTTAATTTTCCTAAAATCCGTGGTAAATTCTCAAAGTAAGTTCTAGTTCCCGTCCATCTAGAAGTTACTCTGAGAAAACTGCATAAAACCAACAGAATTTAGTCTCAGACTAAGTTCTGTTTTTGCCTAAAAT
>NZ_POJH01000016.1 GCF_002960625.1 Streptococcus suis | reverse complement strand
GTTTGAAAAAAAGTTTCAAAAAGTAGTTGACAAGGTCAAATGAAGATGATAGAATAATTGAGTTGTCAAATCTGAAGTGGCACAACACAAAAAAGAAATGAAAAAAAGTTTCAAAAAAGTGTTGACAAGCAGTTGAAGAAATGATAAACTAAGATAGTTGTCGCGCAAGAGCGATAACGACAAGACCTTTGAAAATTAAAGAAGACGAACCAAACGTGCAGGGTGATTTATCTAAGGATAGATCGTCAATGAACAAAAACAATAAAACGGAAAGCTAGTGATAGCTTGAGTTTGAATCAAAACTTTTTATGAGAGTTTGATCCTGGCTCAGGACGAACGCTGGCGGCGTGCCTAATACATGCAAGTGGAACGCACTTATTTCACCGGAGCTTGCTCCACCGAGATAAGTGAGTCGCGAACGGGTGAGTAACGCGTAGGTAACCTGCCTCATAGCGGGGGATAACTATTGGAAACGATAGCTAATACCGCATAACAACATTTATCGCATGGTAGATGTTTGAAAGGAGCAATTGCTTCACTATGAGATGGACCTGCGTTGTATTAGCTAGTTGGTGGGGTAACGGCTCACCAAGGCATCGATACATAGCCGACCTGAGAGGGTGATCGGCCACACTGGGACTGAGACACGGCCCAGACTCCTACGGGAGGCAGCAGTAGGGAATCTTCGGCAATGGGGGCAACCCTGACCGAGCAACGCCGCGTGAGTGAAGAAGGTTTTCGGATCGTAAAGCTCTGTTGTAAGAGAAGAACTGTGAGAAGAGTGGAAAGTTTCTCACTTGACGGTATCTTACCAGAAAGGGACGGCTAACTACGTGCCAGCAGCCGCGGTAATACGTAGGTCCCGAGCGTTGTCCGGATTTATTGGGCGTAAAGCGAGCGCAGGCGGTTTGATAAGTCTGAAGTAAAAGGCTGTGGCTTAACCATAGTACGCTTTGGAAACTGTCAAACTTGAGTGCAGAAGGGGAGAGTGGAATTCCATGTGTAGCGGTGAAATGCGTAGATATATGGAGGAACACCGGTGGCGAAAGCGGCTCTCTGGTCTGTAACTGACGCTGAGGCTCGAAAGCGTGGGGAGCGAACAGGATTAGATACCCTGGTAGTCCACGCCGTAAACGATGAGTGCTAGGTGTTGGGTCCTTTCCGGGACTCAGTGCCGCAGCTAACGCATTAAGCACTCCGCCTGGGGAGTACGACCGCAAGGTTGAAACTCAAAGGAATTGACGGGGGCCCGCACAAGCGGTGGAGCATGTGGTTTAATTCGAAGCAACGCGAAGAACCTTACCAGGTCTTGACATCCCGATGACCGCCCTAGAGATAGGGTTTCTCTTCGGAGCATCGGTGACAGGTGGTGCATGGTTGTCGTCAGCTCGTGTCGTGAGATGTTGGGTTAAGTCCCGCAACGAGCGCAACCCCTATTGTTAGTTGCCATCATTCAGTTGGGCACTCTAGCGAGACTGCCGGTAATAAACCGGAGGAAGGTGGGGATGACGTCAAATCATCATGCCCCTTATGACCTGGGCTACACACGTGCTACAATGGCTGGTACAACGAGTCGCAAGTCGGTGACGGCAAGCTAATCTCTTAAAGCCAGTCTCAGTTCGGATTGTAGGCTGCAACTCGCCTACATGAAGTCGGAATCGCTAGTAATCGCGGATCAGCACGCCGCGGTGAATACGTTCCCGGGCCTTGTACACACCGCCCGTCACACCACGAGAGTTTGTAACACCCGAAGTCGGTGAGGTAACCTTTTAGGAGCCAGCCGCCTAAGGTGGGATAGATGATTGGGGTGAAGTCGTAACAAGGTAGCCGTATCGGAAGGTGCGGCTGGATCACCTCCTTTCTAAGGAAATGGAACCTGTACGTTAGTCTTCTTTAATTTTGAGAGGTCTTGTGGGGCCTTAGCTCAGCTGGGAGAGCGCCTGCTTTGCACGCAGGAGGTCAGCGGTTCGATCCCGCTAGGCTCCATTAACAACGGAAGTTGTTAAGATTTTGTCCATTGAAAATTGAATATCTATCAAACATTCCTGATGTATCTGAAAGGATACATTAAGAAATAGTAACAAGAAAATAAACCGAAAACGCTGTGAATATTTAATGAGTTTTCTAATTTGAAAGAATTAGGTTAATAAGGTTAAGTTAATAAGGGCGCACGGTGGATGCCTTGGCACTAGAAGCCGATGAAGGACGTGACTAACGACGAAATGCCTTGGGGAGCTGTAAGTAAGCAATGATCCAGGGATGTCCGAATGGGGGAACCCGGCAGGTAATACCTGTCACTCACTACTGTTAAGGTAGTGTAGAGGAAGACGCAGTGAACTGAAACATCTAAGTAGCTGCAGGAAGAGAAAGCAAAAGCGATTGCCTTAGTAGCGGCGAGCGAAACGGCAGCAGGGCAAACCGAAGAGTTTACTCTTCGGGGTTGTAGGACTGCAATGTGGACTTAAAGAGTATAGAAGAATTACCTGGGAAGGTAGGCCAAAGAGAGTAATAGCCTCGTATTCGAAATAGTCTTTATACCTAGCAGTATCCTGAGTACGGCGAGACACGCGAAATCTCGTCGGAATCCGGGAGGACCATCTCCCAACCCTAAATACTCTCTAGTGACCGATAGTGAACCAGTACCGTGAGGGAAAGGTGAAAAGTACCCCGGAAGGGGAGTGAAATAGAACCTGAAACCGTGTGCCTACAACAAGTTCGAGCCCGTTAATGGGTGAGAGCGTGCCTTTTGTAGAATGAACCGGCGAGTTACGTTATGATGCGAGGTTAAGTTGAAGAGACGGAGCCGTAGGGAAACCGAGTCTGAATAGGGCGCTTTAGTATTATGACGTAGACCCGAAACCATGTGACCTACCCATGAGCAGGTTGAAGGTGCGGTAAGACGCACTGGAGGACCGAACCAGGGCACGTTGAAAAGTGCTTGGATGACTTGTGGGTAGCGGAGAAATTCCAAACGAACTTGGAGATAGCTGGTTCTCTCCGAAATAGCTTTAGGGCTAGCGTCGACATTAAGAATCTTGGAGGTAGAGCACTGTTTGGATGAGGGGGCCATCTCGGTTTACTGATTTCAGATAAACTCCGAATGCCAATGATTTATGGTCGGCAGTCAGACTGCGAGTGCTAAGATCCGTAGTCGAAAGGGAAACAGCCCAGACCACCAGCTAAGGTCCCAAAATAATTGTTAAGTGGAAAAGGATGTGGGGTTGCACAGACAACTAGGATGTTAGCTTAGAAGCAGCTATTCATTCAAAGAGTGCGTAATAGCTCACTAGTCGAGTGACCCTGCGCCGAAAATGTACCGGGGCTAAAACAATTTACCGAAGCTGTGGATAACACTTAGGTGTTATGGTAGGAGAGCGTTCTATGTGTGAAGAAGGTATACCGTGAGGAGTGCTGGAACGCATAGAAGTGAGAATGCCGGTATGAGTAGCGAAAGATGGGTGAGAATCCCATCCACCGTAAGACTAAGGTTTCCAGGGGAAGGCTCGTCCGCCCTGGGTTAGTCGGGACCTAAGGAGAGACCGAAGGGTGTATCCGATGGACAACAGGTTGATATTCCTGTACTAGAGTATGAAGTGATGGAGGGACGCAGTAGGCTAACTAAAGCGGGCGATTGGAAGTGCCCGTCTAAGCAGTGAGGTGTGATATGAGTCAAATGCTTGTATCTATAACATTGAGCTGTGATGGGGAGCGAAGTTTAGTAGCGAAGTTAGTGACGTCACACTGCCGAGAAAAGCTTCTAGCGTTGTATCATACTCTACCCGTACCGCAAACCGACACAGGTAGTCGAGGCGAGTAGCCTCAGGTGAGCGAGAGAACTCTCGTTAAGGAACTCGGCAAAATGACCCCGTAACTTCGGGAGAAGGGGTGCTGACTTTACGTCAGCCGCAGTGAATAGGCCCAAGCAACTGTTTATCAAAAACACAGCTCTCTGCTAAATCGTAAGATGATGTATAGGGGGTGACGCCTGCCCGGTGCTGGAAGGTTAAGAGGAGGGTTTAGCGCAAGCGAAGATCTGAATTGAAGCCCCAGTAAACGGCGGCCGTAACTATAACGGTCCTAAGGTAGCGAAATTCCTTGTCGGGTAAGTTCCGACCCGCACGAAAGGCGTAATGATTTGGGCACTGTCTCAACGAGAGACTCGGTGAAATTTTAGTACCTGTGAAGATGCAGGTTACCCGCGACAGGACGGAAAGACCCCATGGAGCTTTACTGCAGTTTGATATTGAGTATCTGTACCACATGTACAGGATAGGTAGGAGCCTACGAAGTCGGGACGCCAGTTTCGACTGAGGCGCTGTTGGGATACTACCCTTGTGTTATGGCTACTCTAACCCGGATAGGTTATCCCTATCGGAGACAGTGTCTGACGGGCAGTTTGACTGGGGCGGTCGCCTCCTAAAAGGTAACGGAGGCGCCCAAAGGTTCCCTCAGAATGGTTGGAAATCATTCGCAGAGTGTAAAGGTATAAGGGAGCTTGACTGCGAGAGCTACAACTCGAGCAGGGACGAAAGTCGGGCTTAGTGATCCGGTGGTTCCGTATGGAAGGGCCATCGCTCAACGGATAAAAGCTACCCTGGGGATAACAGGCTTATCTCCCCCAAGAGTTCACATCGACGGGGAGGTTTGGCACCTCGATGTCGGCTCGTCGCATCCTGGGGCTGTAGTCGGTCCCAAGGGTTGGGCTGTTCGCCCATTAAAGCGGCACGCGAGCTGGGTTCAGAACGTCGTGAGACAGTTCGGTCCCTATCCGTCGCGGGCGTAGGAAATTTGAGAGGATCTGCTCCTAGTACGAGAGGACCAGAGTGGACTTACCGCTGGTGTACCAGTTGTCTTGCCAAAGGCATCGCTGGGTAGCTATGTAGGGACGGGATAAACGCTGAAAGCATCTAAGTGTGAAACCCACCTCAAGATGAGATTTCCCATAACTTTATGTTAGTAAGAGCCCTGAGAGATGATCAGGTAGATAGGTTGGAAGTGGAAGTGTGGCGACACATGTAGCGGACCAATACTAATCGCTCGAGGACTTATCCTAGATAAGCAAAATTCAACGAAGTCAATATTGACAAGCGTTCGGTTTCTTGTTAGAATATAGATATTCAATTTTGAGTTGACAAAACTCAGTAGTTAAGTGACGATAGCCTAGGAGATACACCTGTTCCCATGCCGAACACAGCAGTTAAGCCCTAGAACGCCTGAAGTAGTTGGGGGTTGCCCCCTGTGAGATACGGTAGTCGCTTAGCGAAATTCCGCCATAGCTCAGTTGGTAGAGCGCATGACTGTTAATCATGATGTCACAGGTTCGAGCCCTGTTGGCGGAGTAAAGAGAAATCTTTAGTTACATGGTCCGTTGGTCAAGGGGTTAAGACACCGCCTTTTCACGGCGGTAACACGGGTTCGAATCCCGTACGGACTATATTGAAGGGCAATGCCCTTTTTTTGTTTTTACTGCTATTTTTATAGTATAATTGAATTATGAAAACTTTATCAGATCATTTATCGGTTTTGCCTGGAATTGGTCCAAAATCAGCAGAGAAATTTTTAAAATTGAATCTTGAGACGATTGGGCAGTTATTAACTTACTATCCATTTCGGTACGAGGACTTTGAAAGTAAGTCTATATTAGATTTGCAAGATGGGGAAAAGGCTGTAGTGGTTGGTAGCGTGGCATCTCCGGCTAATGTGCAGTATTATGGTTATAAGAGAAATCGCCTACGTTTCTCGATTAAGCAGGGTGAGATAGTTCTGTCGGTTTCTTTTTTTAATCAGCCCTATTTAGCTGATAAGATTGTTCTGGGGCAGGACATCGCAATTTGGGGTAAGTGGGATAAGGCAAAGGCTAGTTTGACTGGTATGAAGTTGTTGGCTCAGGTAGCTGAGGATTTACAGCCGGTCTATCATGTGGCTCAAGGTATTTCTCAATCTCAGTTGGTCAAAGCAATTAAATCAGCACTTGATAATGGTTATTTGGATTTGTTGGATGAGAATTTGCCGGTAGTTTTATTAGAGAAGTATCGTCTTTTAAATCGAAAACAGGCTGTTTTTGCTATGCATTTTCCGTCTAATCTGGATGAATACCGTCAAGCCTTGCGCCGTATTAAGTTTGAAGAATTATTTTATTTCCAGTTGCAATTGCAATTGTTAAAAGCTGGGAACCGTGATCTTTCTAGTGGTTTGGAGATTGATTTTGATAAGGTAGAATTAGACAAACAAATAGGGAAACTACCTTTTCTTTTGACGGACGCGCAACTAACTGCTTTGGAAGAGATTTTGGCTGATATGGGAGCTCCTCTCCATATGAACCGCTTGTTGCAGGGAGATGTGGGGTCTGGTAAGACAGTAGTTGCAGGCTTGGCTATGTTGGCAGCGGTAAGTGCTGGTATGCAAGCGGCTATTATGGTTCCAACAGAAATTTTGGCAGAACAGCATTATGAGAGTTTGTGCCAGTTATTCCCAGATTTATCTATTGCGCTCTTAACGGGTGGGATGAAGGTCTCCGAGCGTAGGACTACTTTAGAGGCGATTTCTGATGGACGGGTTCAGATGATAGTTGGTACCCATGCATTGATACAAGAGGGTGTAGTATATCACAAGCTAGGGCTTGTCGTGACTGATGAGCAACATCGATTTGGTGTTAAACAAAGGCGTTTGTTTAGAGAAAAGGGGGATAACCCTGATGTGCTCATGATGACAGCAACGCCTATTCCTAGAACCTTGGCTATAACGGCCTTTGGAGATATGGATGTTTCTATTATCAACCAATTACCTGCTGGGCGTAAACCCATTATTACTCGATGGGTCAAGCATGAGCAGTTGCCTACCGTTTTAGAATGGCTTGAAAAGGAATTAAATAAGGGAGCTCAAGTTTATTTTATTTCTCCCTTAATCGAAGAGTCTGAAGCTTTGGATTTAAAAAATGCAATTGACTTGCAGGCTGAGTTACAAGCTCATTTTGGTGGACAGTTTACTGTGGATTTGTTGCATGGTAAGATGAAAAATGAAGAAAAGGATTCCATTATGCAGGCCTTTAAGGAGCAAAAGACTGATATTTTGGTTTCGACAACCGTTATTGAAGTCGGTGTCAATGTCCCTAATGCAACAGTTATGGTTATTATGGATGCCGACCGTTTTGGTTTAAGTCAGCTTCATCAGTTGAGAGGGCGTGTTGGACGTGGGCATAAGCAATCCTATGCTATTTTGGTAGCTAATCCTAAAACAGAGTCGGGCAAGGAACGCATGAAGATTATGACAGAAACGACGGACGGTTTTATACTGGCTGAGGCAGATTTAAAAATGCGTGGGTCTGGTGAAATTTTTGGAACTCGGCAATCAGGTTTACCAGAATTTCAAGTGGCTAATATTGTGGAAGATTATCCGATTTTGGAGGAAGCTAGACGGGTTGCAAGTCAGATTGTCAGTGAAGAAAATTGGCAGAAAGATCCCAACTGGTCCGTTTTGTTAAATCATTTGAAGGATAGAGAAGAATTAGATTAGAGATGAAAAAGACCGAGCAGTTACACAGTGCCGGTCTTTTGAAGTATTAGAGTATATGTGAGGTTTAGCCTTGAATATAATCTGCTAAGCCTTGTCCTTTTAAACCTACATTGAGGGCAATTAGTAGTTTCAGTCGTGCTTTTTGTGCATTCAATTCTTTGACAAAGAGGATGCCTTCTTGCTCAAGCTGAATGCCTCCACCTTGATAGGCATAAACGGGTTCTGCAATTCCGTTGAAGCAACGAGAAACCAAGACGACTGGGATATTTTGCTTAAGGAGTTTTTGGATGGCAGGAAGGATAGTCGGTGGGAGGTTTCCTGCTCCAAGGGCTTCGATGACCAAGCCTGAAATTGCTGAGCTTGGAAGCGAGTCAAGGAGAACTGAGTCCATATCTGCATAGGCTTTGATAATTGGAACTGTTCCAGAGATATGTGATAAGTCAAATCGGACACGAGGTTCTGCCGTTTTAAAATAGAGAATGTCACGTTTGGTAACTAATCCAAGTGGTCCATGGGTAGGTGTCTGGAAGGTAGAAACGTTGGTTGTGTGGGTTTTGGTGACATATTTTGCGGCATGAATTTCATCATTCATAACGACTAGAACGCCCTTGTCTGCGGATTTTTTATCTGCTGCGACACGGAGGGCTGTTTGGTAGTTGTAAACTCCGTCGCTACCAAGTTCATTGGATGAACGCATGGCCCCAGTTAATACAATTGGTTTTTCCGGGATGGCCATGGTATCGAGAAAATAGGCTGTTTCTTCAAGTGTATCGGTGCCGTGGGTAATGACAAAACCATCAAAGTTTGCTTGTTCAGTCTTGATTTTTTGATAGAGGGTCATCATGTGTTCCAAACGGATATGAGGGCTTGGAACATTGAGAAAATCGATGGATGTGACTTGTATTTCTTCAATGGGTGTGTCGATTTGTGTCATTGGATTGACTTGACTGCTTGTCACATGACCTTCTTGGTCGGCTTGCATGGAAATAGTTCCACCTGTGTGTAGGGCGAGAATTTTTTTCATAAATTTTCTGTTTCTTTCAATTTGTGTTATACTAATTGTAACACAATTCTAAGAAAGGTGGTGAGATGGTTGGCGATTAAGGCTGTATTTTTTGATATTGATGGTACCTTATTGACAGATAAACGTACAGTGAGTAAATCAACCATCTCAGCCATCAATTCCTTGAAAGCAAAGGGGATACTGATTGGCTTGGCAACTGGTCGGGACCCTCGATTTGTATTGCAATATATGGCTAGTCTAGGTTTGGATTTAGCGATTACTTACAATGGTCAATACATTTTTTCGCGAGAAGAGGTCCTCCATAGCCGTGCTTTAGAAGTTGGACAAGTTGAACAGATGATGGATTATGCTCGGAACAACCATAAGGATTTGGCTCTTGGAACATCGAAGGGAGTTTTTGGTAGCAGAATTATGTCCACAGGGACAGGAAATGTTGCCTATCGTCTTAGTCGCCTCATTCCCGATAAGTTTGCTGGTTTGGTGAATTTTATTTTTAACCGTCTGGTGCGCTTGGTTCGACCGCAGCGACAGACAAACCTGAGGGGGTATTTGGAACAGCCGATTTATCAGCTCATGATGCTGACAACAGAGAGAGAAACCAGAGAATTGGAAGCAGGATATCAGGACTTGTCTTTTACTCGTTCCAGCCCCTATGCAACGGATATTATCAGCAAGGGGAGTTCAAAACTATCTGGAATTTTAAAGGTTGCTGAGAAATATCGTTTTAGTCTAGATGAAGTTGTGGCTTTTGGCGATTCGAATAATGACTATGAAATGTTAAAGGCCATTAAACATTCTGTAGCTATGGGAAATGGAACTAAGAGAGTGCGCAAGGTGGCCTCATTTGTGACAGATACCAACAACCGCGATGGTATTTATAAGGCATTCGTTCAGTTAGGTTTACTGGAGGAAAACAATGTTTCAGAGCAGAGATGAGAATTTTAATCGTGTGAAAGCTTTTCATGACTTGATGGATGGGGATACTCAGGAAAGCCCAAGGGTATATGATGGGCAGATGGCGCTGTACCGTTCTAGCTTTAAGCTTGAGGAGATAGTAGAATTTTTGCATGCCTCTTCGGAAAGTGAGGAGGCTTTCCAAGACTATGTTCATCAGTTGCATGACGGCTTGGATAAGGCCGTTGAAAAGGTGAAAGGCAAGGGTCCGGCTAGTAGATCATTGCAGGACCAGGCAGATGCTCTCTTGGACATTTTGTATTTTACCTATGGTTCTTTTGTCTTAATGGGGGTAGATCCAGCACCTATTTTTGATTTGGTGCATACTGCCAATATGGGAAAAGTTTTTCCGGATGGTAGGGCGCATTTTGATCCGATTACTCACAAAATTCTAAAGCCAGAGGACTGGGAAGAGAAGTTTGCACCGGAGAAAAAGATTGCTAAAGAGCTTGAAAGACAGATGAAAAGACTTGATGCCTAGTTCAAGTCTTTTCTTGTTTTATAAGCTTTTTTCACCATCGCGGACGATGAGTAAATCAATATTTGCGTGGCGCATGATGTATTCAGATGAAGAACCGATAAGGAGGCGTTCGAAGGCATTAAGCCCTGTTGCCCCAAGTAACATGAGATCGGCACCAGTTTCTTTAGGAATATCTATTGCTAATAGGGTCTTGGGATTACCAAATTCGATATAGATCTGAACTTCTGCCAATCCAGCCTCAACAGCGCTTTGTTTGTACTCTTCTAGCAATAGCTCCGCTTCTTTTTCTAATGTTTCATAGACAGAAGCATCAAAAGCAACAACATTGTGAAGGGCCCGCGTGTCGATTACATGGGCAATAACCAATCGAGCCTGGTTGCGTTTGGCAACGTGAATTGCCTTGTGTAGAGCTAATTCAGCACCTGTGGATCCATCGACAGCTACGAGGATGGTCTTGTAAGATTGTGTCATACTAGTCACTCCTTTCAGCAAGTATTCATTCCTAGAAGTATAGGTTATCATTACATTTATATTATAAGCCTTTTGGGAGAAAATGTAAAGGGATTCTTGTACTTTTTTGACTTTTGAAGTAAAATAGAAAACAGAAGAAAGTCGAGGTGACGACATGAAACAGTTTAATAAATCAACGAAATTAGATGATGTAGCTTATGATATTCGTGGTCCAGTTTTGGAAGAGGCTATGCGTATGCGGGCTAATGGAGAGCAAATTCTGCGTTTAAACACAGGAAACCCTGCTGAATTTGGTTTTACTGCTCCAGATGAGGTTATTCGTGACCTCATCCACAATGCTCGTAAGTCAGAAGGTTATTCTGATAGTAAGGGAATTTTTTCAGCCCGTAAGGCGATTATGCAGTATTGTCAGTTGAAGAAGTTTCCAAATGTGGATATCGAAGATATTTATATTGGTAATGGTGTCAGTGAGCTGATTGTTATGTCTATGCAGGGCTTGCTAGACAATGGGGATGAGGTTTTGGTACCTATGCCTGACTATCCACTTTGGACGGCAGCTGTGAGTTTGGCTGGTGGTAAGGCTGTCCATTATGTCTGTGATGAGGCGGCGGATTGGTACCCAGATTTAGCTGATATGGAGGCCAAGGTGACTTCACGGACCAAGGCCATTGTCTTGATCAACCCTAACAACCCAACGGGTGCTCTTTATCCCAAAGAGGTCTTGGAGGGAATTATTGATATTGCTCGCAGACATGAATTGATTATTTTCTCTGATGAGATTTATGATCGGATGGTCTTTGATGGTGCGGTTCATATTCCGATTGCGACCTTGGCACCAGACTTATTTGTCGTGACCATGAATGGTTTGTCAAAATCCCATCGTATCTGTGGTTTCCGTGTGGGTTGGATGGTCTTGTCTGGACCAAAGAAACATGTGAAGGGCTATATTGAAGGTTTGAACATGTTATCCAATATGCGCTTGTGTTCAAACGTATTGGCTCAGCAAGTTGTTCAGACTTCCTTGGGCGGTGTTCAATCTGTTGACAAACTACTCATGCCAGGTGGTCGTCTGTACGAACAACGAGAATTTATTACTAAGGCTATCAATGATATTCCTGGTTTATCAGCAGTCAAGCCAAAGGCGGGATTATATGTCTTTCCTAAGATTGACCGCGATATGTACCGAGTGGACGATGATGAACAATTTGTCTTGGATTTCCTCAAGCAAGAGAAAGTTTTGCTGGTTCATGGTCGTGGTTTCAACTGGAAAGATCCGGACCATTTCCGAATTGTCTATCTGCCACGTGTAGATGAATTGGCAGAAATTCAGGAAAAAATGACTCGTTTCTTGCGTCAATATCGTAGATAATCAGACGAAATGTGATAGTGATAAGAGGTTGAATTTTCAGCCTCTTTCTTTTTATGCTTTTAATTGTAAGTACTATTTCAAAAATAGTAAATTTTCTGATAATTGTTGAAATTTGCCTAATAATTCGGTATAATAAGTGTAACTACAGTAAAAAGAGGAACATATGACAACATTATTAGAAAAAACTCGGGATATTACTTCTATTTTGAAGCGTTCCGAAGAGCAATTGGCTGAAGAATTGCCTTACAATGCCATAGCGGAGCACTTATCTGATATAATTGATTGCAACGCCTGCATTATCAATAGTGAGGGTGAGATTTTGGGTTATCATATGAACTACAAGACCAATAATGACAGGGTTGAAGAGTTCTATATTAACAAACAGTATCCAGAAGAATATGTAAAATCGATTGCTCAGGTCTATGATACCCAGGTTAACTTGCCAGTTGAGAGTGAGCTGACAGCTATTCCTGTGGAATCTCGTTCGATCTACCCGAATGGTTTGACCACCATTGCTCCTATCCATGTGACGGGCATCCGCTTTGGAAGCTTGATTATCTGGCGCAATGAAGAGCAATTCCACGAAGAAGATTTGATTTTGGTTGAGATTGCGGCAACAGTAGTAGGTATCCAACTACTTAACTTCCAGCGAGAAGAGGATGAGAAAAATATTCGTCGTCGTGCAGCGGTCAATATGGCGGTTAATACCCTTTCCTATTCTGAAATGAAGGCTGTTGCGGCTATTTTGGGCGAATTGAATGGTAATGAAGGTCAATTGACGGCTTCTGTTATTGCAGATCGTATCGGCATTACTCGCTCTGTGATCGTCAATGCCCTGCGCAAGTTGGAGAGTGCAGGGATTATTGAAAGTCGTTCGCTTGGTATGAAAGGAACTTATTTGAAGGTCCTCATTCCAGCTATCTTTGATGAAATTAAGAAACGTGACTACTAAGATGACAAAAGCATTGATTTCGATTGATTATACGGTTGATTTTGTGGCTGACCATGGCAAATTAACCGCGGGGAAACCTGCTCAGGCTATTGCTGAGCGGATTGCCCAGGTGACAAGGGAAGCCTTTGAAAATGGGGACTATATCGTTTTTGCCATTGATGGTCATGAAGAGGGGGATGACTTGCATCCTGAAAGCAAGCTCTTTCCACCTCACAATATCATGGGAACAGACGGGCGAGATTTGTACGGCCCTTTGGCGGATTTTTATAGTGAAAACAAGGATCATGCCCGTGTTCGTTGGATGGACAAGCGACATTATTCGGCCTTTTCTGGTACGGACTTGGATGTTCGTTTGAGAGAACGTCGGGTGGATACGGTGGTCTTGACAGGTGTCCTGTCTGATATCTGTGTCCTGCATACAGCTATTGATGCCTACAATAAAGGCTATCGGATTGAGGTCGTGGCTTCTGCAATTGCCGCATTGACGGAGGAGAGCCATCAATTTGCTCTCAACCATCTGCGCCATGTGCTTGGTGCGACCATTATAGATTAGGGTTTAGGAGGGAGCGGGAAAGAACTCGACTGGTCAAAAAAGAGTTCGTCTTCCCGCCCCCGCACAGTTGATTAGGTCAGATTTGGAGTGTAAAACACGAACAAATCTGCCAATCAACCACTGCGCTGAGATGTTGACACGAACCCTGAGAAGCGAGGTTGAGCTTGAGCCCAGCCTCTTTTTGCCGAAAAAAAGCTTCCATCGGAGGGAATATCTACCTTTGTGTGGAGCTGGAAATATGGTATAATGAGAAGATAGATTTCCATTAGGAGGAAAGTAAGAATGAAGATTTCTGAAGCTGAAGTCCGTCACGTTGCCAAGCTGTCCAAGCTGGAATTTTCGGACCAGGAAACAGCGGAATTTGCGACAAGTTTGAGCAAGATTGTCGATATGGTTGAATTGCTCAATGAAGTGGATACGACAGGTGTTGCGGTGACGACAACCATGGCTGACCGTAAGAATGTTTTACGTGCAGATATTGCCCAAAAAGGTGAGAGCCGTGAGGCGCTCTTTAAAAATGTGCCTGAAGCCCAAGATAACTTTATCAAGGTACCAGCTATTCTAGACGCGGGAGGAGATGCCTAATGACCTTTAACAATAAAACCATTGATGAATTGCATGACCTCCTTGTCAAAAAGGAGATTTCTGCGGTTGAGTTGACCAAGGCAACTTTGGAAGACATTAAGAGCCGTGAGGGAGCAGTGGATGCTTTCTTGACTATCACAGAAGATGCGGCCTTGGCGCAGGCTGCTGCCCTTGATGAAAAGGGAATCGATGCAGACAATGTCATGGCTGGTATTCCCTTGGCAGTTAAGGACAATATCTCTACGAAGGGGATTTTGACCACTGCTGCTTCAAAAATGCTTTATAATTATGAGCCGATTTTCGATGCGACATCGGTTGCTCAGGCCTATGCCAAGGATATGATTGTTGTTGGTAAGACCAACATGGACGAATTTGCTATGGGAGGTTCTAATGAGAACTCTGCCTTCAAACCGACAAAAAATGCTTGGGACCAGACAAAAGTTCCTGGTGGTTCATCAGGTGGCTCAGCTACTGCTGTTGCGTCTGGTCAGGTCCGTTTGTCACTCGGTTCTGACACAGGCGGCTCCATCCGCCAGCCTGCAGCCTTTAATGGTATCGTTGGTATGAAACCGACCTATGGAACGGTGTCACGTTTTGGTTTGATTGCCTTTGGTTCATCTCTTGACCAGATTGGTCCATTTTCACAGACAGTTAAGGAAAATGCTCAATTATTGAATGTTATTTCTGGCCATGATGTCAAGGATGCGACATCAACCATCAATGAAATTGCTGACTTCACTAGCAAGATTGGTCAGGACATCAAGGGTATGAAGATTGCTCTGCCAAAAGAATACATGGGCGAAGGGATTGATCCGCAGGTTAAGGAAACCATTCTCAAGGCGGCTAAGCACTTGGAAAGCCTGGGGGCGATTATCGAGGAAGTCAGCCTGCCACATTCTAAGTATGGGGTTGCTGTTTACTACATCATCGCTTCATCAGAGGCGTCTTCTAACTTGCAACGTTTTGACGGAATCCGTTATGGTTTCCGTGCAGAAGATGCGACAAACTTGGATGAGATTTACGTGAAAACCCGTAGCCAAGGTTTTGGTGAGGAAGTCAAACGTCGTATTATGTTAGGGACATTTAGCTTGTCATCTGGTTACTACGATGCCTACTTCAAGAAGGCTGGTCAGGTGCGGACCTTGATTATCCAAGATTTTGAAAAAGTCTTTGCGGACTATGACTTGATTTTGGGGCCGACAGCTCCGACGGTTGCCTTTGGTTTGGACACGCTCAACCATGACCCTGTGGCTATGTACTTGGCGGACTTGTTAACAATTCCTGTAAACTTGGCAGGTCTTCCTGGTCTTTCGATTCCTGCTGGTTTTGTAGAAGGCTTGCCAGTTGGTTTGCAGTTGATTGGTCCAAAATACTCAGAAGAGACCATTTACCAAGTAGCTGCTGCCTTTGAGGCGACAACAGATTACCACAAGCAACAACCAGTGATTTTTGGAGGTGCTAACTAATGAACTTTGAAACGATTATTGGTCTAGAAGTCCATGTGGAGTTGAATACCAACTCGAAAATTTTCTCACCTTCATCTGCGCATTTTGGTGAGGATCCAAATGCCAATACCAACGTGATTGACTGGTCTTTCCCAGGTGTTCTTCCTGTTCTTAACAAGGGTGTTGTGGATGCTGGTATTAAGGCTGCCTTGGCTTTGAACATGGACATTCACAAGGATATGCACTTTGACCGTAAGAACTATTTCTATCCTGATAACCCGAAAGCCTATCAAATTTCCCAGTTTGACGAGCCGATTGGCTACAATGGCTGGATTGAGATTGAGCTAGAAGACGGTTCAACCAAGAAAATCCGTATCGAACGTGCGCATTTGGAGGAGGATGCTGGTAAGAATACCCACGGGACAGACGGCTACTCTTATGTAGATCTCAACCGTCAGGGCGTGCCATTGATTGAGATTGTATCAGAAGCCGATATGCGCTCGCCTGAAGAGGCCTATGCCTACTTGACAGCCCTTAAAGAAATCATCCAGTACACTGGTATTTCAGATGTCAAGATGGAAGAGGGGTCTATGCGCGTGGATGCCAACATCTCCCTTCGTCCCTATGGTCAAGAGAAATTTGGTACCAAGACTGAGTTGAAAAATCTCAACTCCTTCAACTATGTTCGCAAGGGCTTGCAGTATGAAGTAGAACGTCAGGCCAAAATCTTGCGTTCAGGTGGTCAAATCCAGCAGGAAACTCGCCGTTATGACGAATCTACTGGGGAAACCATTCTTATGCGGGTCAAGGAAGGTTCAGCGGACTACCGTTACTTCCCAGAGCCAGACCTACCACTCTATGAGATTGATGATAGCTGGATTGAGGAAGTGCGTGCAGAATTGCCAGTCTTTCCAAAGGCTCGCCGTGCCAACTACGTGGAAAACTTGGGCTTGACCGCCTATGATGCAGGTCAATTGACATCAACCAAAGCTCTGTCTGACTTCTTTGAAGCAGCAGTGGCAGCAGGTGGCGATGCTAAACAAGTTTCCAACTGGTTGCAGGGTGAAGTAGCTCAATTCCTCAATGCTGAAGGTAAGACTATTGAGCAAATCGCCTTAACACCTGAAAACTTGGTCGAGATGATTGCCTTGATTGCGGATGGTACTATTTCATCTAAGATTGCCAAGAAAGTCTTTGTTCACTTGGCTAAGGAAGGCGGCTCAGCTAAGGCTTATGTTGAGAAGGCTGGTTTGGTACAGATTTCAGACCCAGCAGTCCTCATTCCGATTATCCACCAAGTCTTTGCGGATAACGAAGCAGCCGTAGCTGACTTCAAGTCTGGCAAACGCAATGCAGACAAGGCCTTTACAGGCTTCTTGATGAAAGCAACCAAGGGACAAGCTAACCCACAAGTTGCTCAACAACTCTTGGCTCAGGAATTGGCTAAGTTGTTGGATTAAAATTGAATAGCAGAAAACCGAGAATTCGTTGGAACTCTCGGTTTTTACACTTTCAATAAGAACTCTCCCGGATAACTAGCTGAGTCCCTAGCTTAATCTTACGGGGATGGTAGGGGTGCGGACTAGCAATCACCCGGTCCAGCAGCTGCATGGCTTCCTGGCCCATTTCCTCGGTGAAGACGCTGATGGAAGACAGGGCTGGGTAGACCTGACGGGTGATGGCTGTATCGTTAAAGGTGATGAGTTGGACTCTATCGGGCACTGCGATTTGACGTTCTTGTAAAGCACGCAGGGCACCGACCGCCAGGGTGTCATTGGCCATGAAGAAGGCTGGGGGCAGTTGGTCGCCAAGGTCCTCAATAGCCTGGCTCATCAGCTCATAGCCTGACTGGGTTGAGAATTTTCCTTGGTAGATGTAGTCTTCTTGGAGCATGCCCAAGGTGTCTAGGTAGTCACGAAAGGCAGTCAGGCGGGGATCTGTTGGCAGTTGGTGGCCGTCTGTGGTTTCTTCCTGTCCAACTAGGAGACCAATGTCTGTCAGATCTTGTGAATGGAAGTGGTTAATAACTGTCTGTACAGAGTGTTCAAAGTCAGTCGTGATGCAGGAAAATCCCTCGGTCAGTGTATCAGAATCTACAAAGATCAGCTTAGCTGACAGGCTAGCCAGCTCTGCTATTTGCCCAGAAGAAAATTTACCAACTGCGATGATGCCATCCAGTCCTTGAAGTAGAGGATTGGTCAGGTCGTTGAAGGAGCGGACGATTTGGTAGCCGAGAAGACTGGCGGTCTGTTCGATGCTGGCACGGATGGAATAGTAGTAGAGGTCGGCTAGCTCTTCGCTTTCAGTGTACCATTGGATAATGCCGATGGTGCCTTTTTGTTGTGGTGCTTGTTTTTTGATGTGTTTGGTGTAGCCCAATTCCTGTGCCAAGTTGAAAATGCGGTCGCGGGTTTCTTGGCTGACGGATAGGGTCAGGTCGTTCTTGAGTACGCGGGAAATGGTGGCAGATGATAATTGAGCCTTTTCAGCGATGTCTTTTATGGTAACCATGCTATTCTCCTATCTATTTGTATCTAGTATAGCACAAATACTAAAATTAGTAAATTTTTAGTAAATACATTGACTTTTATATTGTTAAGTTGTACAATAAAAGAAAACGATTACAAAATCAAGGAGGTTCCTATGAACACAGAACAACTCAAGCAAGCCTTTCTCGATGTGTTTGGTCAAGAGGCGGATGCAACTTTCTTCTCACCTGGTCGGATTAACCTGATTGGTGAGCATACAGACTACAACGGTGGTCATGTGTTTCCTGCGGCTATTACTTTGGGGACTTATGGGGCTGCTCGCAAACGGGATGACCAGCTACTACGTTTTTATTCAGCTAACTTTGAAGAGGTTGGTGTGATTGAGGTAGATTTGAACAACTTAGTCTTTGATAAGGCGGACAACTGGACCAACTATGCCAAGGGTGTTCTCAAATTCTTGCAAGAAGCAGGGCATGTCATTGATACAGGTATGGAAGTCTTTGTTTACGGTAATATTCCAAATGGTTCAGGCTTGTCTTCATCAGCTTCCTTGGAACTTTTAATCGGCATTATCGCAGAAGAATTGTATGGACTTGAATTGACTCGTCTTGATTTGGTGAAAATTGGTAAGCAAACGGAAAATCACTTTATCGGTGTCAATTCTGGGATCATGGACCAATTTGCGATCGGTATGGGAGCGGACCAACGTGCCATTTATCTGGATACCAATACACTTGAATATGAATTGGTGCCATTGGATTTGGGGGACCATGTGATCGTCATCATGAACACCAACAAACGTCGTGAATTGGCGGATTCTAAGTACAACGAGCGCCGTGCGGAATGTGAAAAAGCTGTAGAAGAATTGAATGCAGTCTTGACTATTCAAACTCTAGGTGAATTGGATGAGTGGACCTTTGACCAATATAGTTACTTAATCAAAGATGAAAACCGCATCAAGCGTGCCCGTCACGCTGTATTGGAAAACCAAAGGACCTTGCAGGCTCGTAAGGCCTTGGAAGAAGGAGATTTGGCAACCTTTGGTCGTCTGGTCAATGCTTCCCATGTTTCCCTGGAGCATGATTATGAAGTGACAGGTTTGGAATTGGATACCTTGGCTCACACAGCTTGGGAGCAAGAAGGGGTTCTCGGTGCTCGGATGACAGGAGCTGGTTTCGGTGGCTGTGGCATTGCCATTGTCCACAAGGATAAGGTTGAAGCCTTCACGGAAAATGTCGGCAAGACCTATACTGAAGTGGTTGGCTATGAGCCAAGCTTCTATGTAGCGGAGATTGCTGGTGGCTCTCGCCTTTTATCTCGAAAATAGATTGGAGAAATGATGGCTGGATTGGTGGATCGTTTTGTTGAGCAGGTTATTGCCAACAGTGATTTTGAAGAAATGGATGCCCTTTACCTGCGTAATCGAGTCTTGGCTCTGGTGGGAGACCAGGTTCTGACTGTCCAAACGGAGTTAGAGGACTTGATTGAATTAAAAGATGAGCTATTGGCTCATGGAGTTCGAACTGGTTTTGTTGGAGAATTGTTGGAAGAACAGGACATGGTTGGGGCTTGTTTGATGGACTTAATCACGCCAAGTCCTAGTCAGGTCAATCGTGATTTTTGGCAGACCTACCAGGATAGTCCAGAGCAGGCTGTGGCAGATTTCTATGCCTTGAGCAAGCGAAATGACTATATCAAGGTGGCGGCTGTTGCCAAAAATATCTATTATCAAACACCGACAGACTACGGCAATCTTGAAATTACCATCAACCTGTCCAAACCTGAAAAAGATCCTAAGGCTATTGCGGCGGCTCGCTTAGCAGAAGCTTCTAATTACCCTCAGTGCCTGCTTTGTATGGAAAACGAGGGCTATCAAGGTCGGATTAATCATCCAGCACGCGCCAACCACCGCATTATTCGCTTAGATCTTGGCAAGGAAAAGTGGGGCTTCCAGTATTCGCCTTATGCCTACTACAATGAACATGCTATTTTCTTGAACCAAGAGCATGTGCCTATGGTGATCAGTCCCCAAACCTTTGAACAGCTCTTGGACTTGCTGGACATCTTTCCAAATTATTTTGTCGGGTCCAACTCAGATCTACCAATCTCGGGTGGCTCCATCTTGACCCATAATCACTATCAGGGTGGGCGGCACAGTTTTGCCATGGAAAAGGCGCCGCTAGAACGCCAGCTGGTCTTTGACGGCTTTGAGTCCATATCTGCTGGCATTGTCAAGTGGCCTATGTCGGTTATTCGTTTGAGCTCGTCAGATAAGTCAGCGCTATTGAGCCTGGCGGCTAAGATTTTGGAAAAATGGCGGAGCTACTCAGATGATGCCGTTCAGATTAAGGCTGAAACGGATGGCACTCCTCATCATACCATTACCCCGATTGCTCGGAAGCGAGGGGATGTGTATGAGTTGGATTTGGTTCTCCGCGACAATCAGACTTCGGAAGAATTTCCAGACGGCATCTATCATCCACACCCAGATGTCCAACATATCAAGAAAGAAAACATTGGCTTGATTGAGGTCATGGGCTTGGCGATTTTGCCACCACGTTTGAAGGCGGAATTGGCTGAAGTTAAGAAATACTTACTAGGTCAAGACAGTCAGGTAGCAGCCTACCATCAGCCTTGGGCGGATAGGTTGAAGGCTGAGCATCCAGATGTGACAGAAGAAAGGGCTGAAGAAATCATTCGAGCATCTGTCGGACAAATTTTCGCCCGTGTCCTAGAAGATGCTGGTGTCTACAAACGAACTCCAGAAGGTCAGGCAGCCTTTATGCGCTTTGTGGAGTTTGTGGGCCTCAAAAAATAATGACAGCAAAGAGTGGGACGGTGTCCTACTCTTTTGGTATAATGGGACTATTGACACGAGATGAAGGAGTTAGGATGACAGAAAAAAGATGGGGAACCTTGATAACCTTAATAGCAGGGATTGCCTGGGGCTTGTCAGGGGTGAGTGGACAGTATTTAATCGGACGAGGCATGTCTGTACAGTTGATTACCTCCATGCGCCTGATGGTTTCAGGTCTTGTTTTGCTCGGTCTGTGTGCTGTGACAGCTAGGAGAAATTTGCTTGCACTCTTGAAAAATGGACGCGCCGTGCTAGCTGTATGTCTTTTTGCCTTGTTTGGTCTAGCCCTCAATCAGCTGGCCTATTTACAAGCTATTGCTTATACAAATGCGGCGACGGCAACAGTTCTCCAATACCTCTGCCCTATCTTAGTGCTAGCCTATACCTGCTTGAAAGATAGGCAAAGACCGACAGGGGTCGAAGTGATTTCGATTGTCTTGGCAATTGTAGGAACCTTTTTTATTGCAACCCATGGACAGTTGACGGAACTAGCGATTACCCCGCTTGGTTTAGCATGGGGACTTTTCTCAGCCCTGACCTATGCTCTCTATATTATCCTACCTGCCCAAGTTATTGACCAGTATGGTAGTTTGTCGGTCATTGGTCTGGGGATGTTGATGGGAGGGTTGATGGTTACTTTTGGTTTACAGACCTGGCAAGAACCCCTTCAATTAGATAGTGGAAGTATGTTTGGCTTAGTGGGGATTGTTGGTGTCGGGACCATCTTTGCCTATACAGTCTTTCTCAAAGGGGTTACCATGGTCGGCCCGGTCAATGCCAGCTTGCTAGCTTCTATTGAACCTGTTGCTTCCATTATTTTTGCAGTGTGGTTGGTTAATGAGGTTTTTACGAGCATGGATTTAGTCGGTATGGTTTGTATTCTACTAGCAGTTTTGCTGATTTCGCTAAAGGATTTTTTGATTACGGAAAAGAGTATTGGTTAATATACTCTTTTTTGGTATACTAAAGTAAAATACATAAGAGGAAATTGCAATGATAAGAGAATTTTGTTCGGAAAACCATGTAGATCTTGCCAAAGCTATCTCAATGGGTACCCAGCGGATAGAACTTTGTGATAATTTAGCAGTTGGGGGAACAACGCCAAGTTATGCAGTGATTAAATCCGTTTGTCAACTGGCTCATGAGAATGAAGTCACAGTCATGACCATGATTCGCCCTCGTGGTGGTGATTTTTGCTACGATGAGGCAGAGATTGAGATGATGGTGGAAGATTGCAAAGTAGCTAAAGAACTGGGTTCAGATGGTTTAGTATTTGGTGTTTTAACAGAGGATAATTGGCTGGATCAAGTCACTTTGGAACGCTTGTTTGCTGTATCGCAGGGGTGCCAAATTGTATTTCACATGGCTTTTGATCAAATCCCTCGCCAACGTCAATTTGAGGCTATTGATTGGCTGGCAGCTCATGGAGTGACACGGATTTTGACAAGAGGCAGTTTGACGGGGTCTGCCTTGAACAATGTCGATTGGTTGCAGGAGCTTGTTTCCTATGCCCAAGGTAAGCTTGAAATCTTAATTGGTGGTGGCTTGACAGTGGACAATGTGCCTGAATTACTAGAAAAAATACCTGTGGATCAGGTTCATGGAACTCGTTTGTTTTGGTAGCGATGAATTACTTGTATTCATATACTTGGTGTAAATATGTAACAAAAGTTGTATGTGTCCTGAATTGGGAGAATTGAATAAATAACATTGAGAGAACGTGAAAAGCGTTCTCTTTTGTTTTTTCTCATACTAACTCTCGGAGGTTCAATTATGAAATCAAATCATAAAAAATTGCGTGCTAAACAAAGACAATCAAGAAATATGGTTATTGTGTCATTGATGAATGATACAGGATGGTCACGTGAAAAAGTAGTTGAATCTTTGAAGGAACTTGAAGAGTATAACTTGATTAAGTTTCCTGAACAAGGTGGTATGATGCTGAAAGTTGGTGAGGTAAGATAATGGCATACGGAAGAATATCCTTAGAGCAAGCACTGAATAGCGACAATTTCTATCAGCTTCCAAAAGTGGTTATTAAATCTAGTTATTACCGCAAACTGAAAGCAGAAGCTAAGTTGATGTTTATGCTTTGCCGTGACCGTTTAAGTGCCTCGCTTGATAGCACTCGTAAAGGTGACTTACGATTCGTGGATGATTTGGGCGATATTTTTATTTATTACAACATTGAGGACTTGTCTGAAGACCTTGGTTGTGGTCGAGATAAAGTCATGAAGTTGAAAAAAGAGTTAATTAAATATGGGCTGATTGATGAAGTTAGACAAGGTTTAAATAAGGCTAATCGCATCTATGTCAAGAACGCTATCACAGATATTCAAATTCTTAATATGGAATTTGAGGAAGCCCAACAGCTCTTAAATCCAGTGAAATCAACGGAAGTCGAAAAAGCCGACTTCCGGAAGTCGGAAAATACGACTTCAAGAAGTCGTGGAATTAGACTTCAAGAAGTCGCAAATTACGACTCAACTTATACTAAAGTGAGTGAGATTAAAGAGAACAATAATAAAGTCAGTCATTTTGATGACGATGAGGAAATAGTTTCTCAAACTTTTGAAGAAGAAAAAATATATTCTGCTATTTCAAGAAAAGTTGATAAAGCTACCAAGTATGACCGTGAGTATATCTATGAGTTGGTACATGACCAGTTGCTAAAAGAGAATTTTTCTCAGACGTCTGCTGATTATGCGATGATTCATTTTGATACACGTTATCAATATGCTTTAGAAAATATGAGATTTGCTTATTCTTCTGAGGTGATTGCTGAATATGTTTTCAATGGCATATTAGCTGAAATGAATCAAGTGATACGCAAAGAACAGAATAAAGGCGTAGGATAATTATTCTTTTCAGGTATAACGTTATTTGACCTGAGCAAGTCGTGAAACTACTTGCTGACCATTGACAATTGAATACCCCCTCTGCCCTGATACAGCGTGACTATGAGATACAAAATTGGGGGCGGAGTGTAAAACTAGTTATCTAGTCTCAGTCACAAGTTGCATTTTTCGCAGGTTTGCCGTTATGACCATAAACGGTGCGTATGAAACACGGCTATAACCAAAAGGAGGTTATACAGCATGGGTGTAAATCAACCTAAATTTATTCGAGAAGGAGAAAAGAATGAATAAATTTGAAGACCTTGCAAACAATGACGTTTGCATCAGAGACTTAACACAATTAGGACGTGAAGGTGGTGCTTCAGCCTATCTTGACAGTGGTGAGATACTCACGTTAAAGCCAAAATATGGCACGCTGAAAAGAAAAGGCCATGTTGCAGGAAAACCAATGACCGTTGAGCTCAAAGTCGAGTACAAGGATGTCTTTTCAGCAATTCGCACGATTGAACGAAATGGAATTTTAGTTGCGAGAAGGTGTCGCTTCGGTTTGACCAATGTTCTGAAGTTGACAGGGACAGGATATCACCGCACTAGAAAACGACAAACAGGAGGAGATTGATGACGGATTGGAAGAATGGGAATGGTTGGAGTTTTGAAGACCAACAGGAAGCAAGAAACCAGTCTGACCGTCACCCGAAAAAAGATAATAATGAGCCTATCCGTTTTGAGGTGGTTGAACATATTGCAACCTTATCCACCACTGAGACAGGATGGCAAAAGGAACTTAATATTATTTCATGGAATGATGCTGAGCCAAAATATGATATTCGGTCATGGAAAAATGACCATTCACGAGTTGGCAAAGGTGTCACACTTTTCAAGGACGAGATGAAAGTCCTTGCAGATGCAATTAAACAAATCAATCTAAACAAAAATCAGAAAGAGGATTAAAATTA
Source organism: Streptococcus suis (assembly GCF_002960625.1). Lineage (GTDB taxonomy): Bacteria > Bacillota > Bacilli > Lactobacillales > Streptococcaceae > Streptococcus > Streptococcus suis_T. The sequence goes on along the minus strand of NZ_POJH01000016.1, from coordinate 82,784 downwards.
TGGATACAGCAGTTAGTGTTTTTAGAATTGTTCAAGTAGTAGTTGGTATTACAGGTCTTGTATGGGTTCTTACAGGAGCTATTGACTTTTTTGGTGGTCGTAACAATAACGACTCTATGCGCCAAGAAAAAGGTGGCAACTCAATGGTCAACGGTGGAGCAGTAGGCGTGATTGGCGCTGCTGTCTGCCAAGCTATCATTACAATGCTTCAAAGTATTTCTGTATAAGTCGAAAGGAGCTAGAGTGAATGGATAATATCACAAATTCTCTAGCTGAATATAGTTCAACAGTCAATCAGTATGCGGATAAAATTGGAAATGCGTTGTTACCAGTAGCATCTATCTTGATTCTAACCTTCTTTCTCTTTGATATTTTGTCATGGAATCGCAGGTTAGGACAAGAAGGTGGTAGCTTGACCATTCAGCTTTGGATGGAAGTAGCGCTAGGCTATGTGATAGCTTTTCTCTTGGTTTACAACTTTTCAGAAATTTTCGATTTTATCATCTTGGTATTTAATAAGGGAATAGCTCTTGTCAATGGTGTATTACCTAAAAAAGATTTCAGCTCTGACGTTGACACTTCAGGCATCAGTGGATGGATTTTTAAGCAAATTGTTAGCATAGTGGCAAAAGCAACGGAGTTTGTCGCAAATGTTAGTGCTAAAATATTGGTCTTTATGAGATTCTTCCAAATGTATATTTTGAAAGCGGTCGGACCACTCATTATAGCTTTCTTCATGTCAGAACAAACAAGGCAAATTGCGATTAACTTTTTCAAGCTCTTTGCATCTTACGCTTTACAAGGCTTGCTTCTGGTCATTATTGTCAAGCTCTATCCTGCTTTGGTTACGGATGATATGCTTAAGGCTGGTGAGGGAGATTGGGTGACAGCTTTTGCATCAATTGCGAAAAGTATTGTCTATATCATTGCGCTCTTTGGTAGCCAACGTTTGGCAAAAACTCTCTTAAATGCCATGTAAAAGCACGTAAAATTTGGTAAAATAGATATATTGGGAGGTGAGATTATGTCAGAAACCAAGTATCATTTTAGACGAGAAGGGAATCACTTTAAGCTGTCATCGTCTCTAAATCGTTCAGAACAAGCTGAAAGACCTACGCCTGTTCAGCCAATAGCTCCTAAGCGAGCGAAACGCTCAATTTGGTCTAGAATTGGTTCGTTCTTTGGGATTCTTTTTTCAGGAATTGTGATGATTTTAGGTTTCTTGATAGCGACTCCCTTTTTCCTCTTAAGCGTTCTTTTGAACTGGATTAAGTTGTCTATTGGGTTTGCTATTTTTTGGGTCATTGCTTATATTGTTTATGACACTATTGTCTTAAGTAATTCCTCGCTGGATGTTCAACCGTTTAACAATACAGTTATTTTGACCATCATGGCTTTAGGCTTAATTGCTTCAATCTTTGTAACCATAGCTCAAATAAGAGAATAACCAAAACTGAATATGTTGAACAAACACTTTGCCTTGCAAGGTGTTTTTATTGTAGCTAGAAAGAGGTTTTATGAACAAACTAGGAAGCGAGTTCCTAAAGGAGTTTGACAACTATGAAAGACCGATAGCTTTTGGCATGACCAAACGGCTATTAGTGATGATGGTTGGCATAGGGATAGTGGTCAGCATCACTATCACCATTTCCTTAATGGGACTCTCGGACATTTTCATGTACCTTGTGGCGCTTCTCATTGCCCCGCCCTTTGTTATTTATGGGCTAGGTTTTGATGAATCATTCAAAGATAAGGTACTGTTTAATCTCAAAGTCCAAAAACGGGCTTATATTACTGAATTTGAGGAAGGAGAGGAGTTCACGACTGATGATTTTAAATCTTGGAAGAAAATCAAAGAAACTGACGAAAGCTGAAAAGGAACGTAAAGCACGGCTGAAACGCTCCTTGAAAGCTTCAACTCAGAATACAATTAAATACAATAGCCTATTTGAAAATGGGCTGATGCACATTGCAAAAAATGAATGGTCACGAACCTACCGCTTGGGAGACGTGGCTTATCTTTCAGCCAATCAGGATGAAAAGATTGACGTGATTGACACACACGCCGAAGCGCTCAACTCACTAGATGCAGGGACGACTTTTCAGCTCTTAGTTATCAATCGCAGGATTGAAGACAATGCCGTTGACCAAATCAAATATGATGAAGTGGGTGACGGCTTTGATAATTTTCGTAAGGAATACAATGAGATGATTGAAAGCCGTTTTTCAAGTGATTCAAAGAATTTTCAAGTTGAAAAATATGTCACCTTAAAGACAGAAGCCTACAATCGAGGGCAGGCAGATGCTAACCTGAGTGAATTAGGAAACTCCCTTGAAAATCAATATTCTCAGATGGATATTGCTTTTGAGGAAATGGACGGGAAGGCACGGCTAGATGTGTTTGCGGAGCTACTTCTAGGGAAGCACAAACTTCCGTACACTTTCCGAGATATAGCCTTGTCTGAATTGCATACCAAAGATTTTATCGCCCCTAACAGGCTTCATTTTTTGGAAAATCGTTTCCGTATCAATGAAGGGGTCGCTAAGGTCATGTATGCCCGAAACTTCCCAACCTTCCTGACTGACCGCATGATTAAGAACTTAACGGATATTGGCGTCGAATTGGCTATCACGGTTCAAGCTGAACCCTATGAGCCTTCAGGCTTCATGAAGAAGATTAACAACGCTGACACCACTATCAAGGCTGAAATGGTTAAGGCACAACGGTCAGGTGCACAGGAAGGGATTGACCAAGAATTGGCGGTTAGTGGTCGAGCACGTGAAGTCTCTGAATCCACGAGACGGTGGAAGGAAGAGATTGACGATAATGACCAAAAAGCCTTTTCAGGGCTGATTGCCATTTATTTTAAGGCTGAAGATGAAGAGGAGCTGAAAAGTATCACGGATAAAATTCAGACCGCTTCCCGTAAGGTGGGCGTAGATTTTCAAGAATGTTATTACTATCAGGAGGAGGGGCTGAACACCATCCTTCCTATCGGTCATACCTTCTTAAATGTCAAACGTCGATTTGTTCGTGATATGACAACAGCCAACCTTGCGACTCAAGTTCCCTTCACTAACGTTGACCTCAAATCAGAAAGTGAACGGGCGCTATACTACGGACAAAATCAACTGTCTAATAACGTTATCACAGTTGACCGTAAGGCTGACCTGAATACAGGGTCAGGCGTGGTGCTTGGGTCTTCAGGGTCAGGTAAATCTGTTACCGTGAAGACTATGGAAATTATCCCAACCTACCTGAAGAACCCTGAAGACCGTATCATCATTGTTGACCCTGAAGATGAATACTCTGATATTGGGCGAGAATTTGGGGCGCAGTTGGTGGATATTTTCATCGGGTCTAAGTCTCATTTGAATCTGATGGACTTGCCTGATGTGAGTCAGCTGAAAGATGAAGATGATGACCCTATTGGGGATAAGTCGAACTTGCTGATGGGGTTGTTTGAGTCAATTCTTGACGAAGTGGGAGATATTCAATACACGATTATTGACCGTGTGACTCGTGAAACTTACAAACGCTTTGAAGGAGTTGATAGAACCCCAACCCTCAAGGATTGGCATGATATTCTTCAAGAGCAAGAAGAACCTGAAGCACATGAGCTAGCCCTGAAGTCAGAAATCTATGCCAAAGGGTCACAGAATATTTTTGCGCACGAAACAAACGTAGATATTACTGACCGCTTTGTGGTCTTCAACCTGAAGCGCTTATCAGGAAAACTCAAACCCTTTGCCATGATGGTTATTCAAGACTATATTTGGAATCAGGTTGTCGCTTCACAAGGGAAGTTGACCACTCGCATCTACTTTGACGAGGTCCAACTGTTCTTCAAGGAAGAAGCACAGGCAATCTTCTTTACAGAACTTTATTCTCGGGTTCGTAAATATGGAGCGATTGCAACAGCCATCACTCAAAATATTGAAACCCTGATGAATAAAGAAGAAGGGCGGAAGTTGGTCTCAAATAGTGAGTTTATGATTCTCTTGAAGCACAAGAAATCTGACCTTGAAGCTCTTGCAAAAGCTATTACATTAACGCCAACCCTCATCAGGTATATTGAAAAACCAAAAGCAAAAGGGACAGGCTTGATTGTCGCAGGTCAGGTGGTTGTTCCTTTTGAAAATCCTATTCCTAAACACACAAGACTGTATGAGCTTGTGACCACAGATGCTTAGGAGGTGTACCGTTGTCAAGACAAACAAGACGAGACCTCCGAGATGCCAAACGTGAGTACAAGGAAGCCAAGTCTGACCTCAAGACAACGAAAAACAGCTATAAGCAGGCTGAAAAGAGGGAAGCACGGCTTCTGAACCCCAAAACGGATGCTGAAAAGCGTTATTTGGGACAGAAAACAAAGGCAAGACGGACGGTCGCTAGTAAAGAACTTGAAACTCTAAGAGAGAATAAGAAGAGCGCTAAATCTAAAAAGCGCCAAGCGATTCAACGAAACGGAGGGACAAACCTCCAAAAAGTCGGACGAGTTGCGCATCATCAGGCTTCTCAAGCCGTGGATTCTGCTTTTCAGGATAATGACGTTTTAGAAGATATTGCTTCAGCCCGTCAGAATATTCGCAGAACACACGCTGAAGTGAGACAAGCTAAGAAGTTGGGCAATTATACCGTCAAGATTGGAAAGGGTGCAACACGGGGCATATACGGGGCAGGAAACCGCATCTATAACCTTTCCCGTGGTCGAGGATTTACAAGAACCCCAGTCGCCAATCGATGGGAAACCAAAGTCAAAACCAAGTATGACCGCTTACGGATGCGCTGGCGTACCTCAAAAGCGGGTAAAACTGCAAGCGTCACTAAAAAAGTTGGGGCAAAAGTGGCTAAACCAGTCCTGACAGTGCTGAAAAATCCCTTATCAGCCAAAGCCTATCTCATCATGTTTCTTGGGTTCTTCCTCATCGCCCTTCTTGGGGCTATTACAGGTGGCGGAAGTAGCACAGTATCACAAAATGAATTTGACCTCACGGACACTTGGACATACTTGTCCAAGATTGACCGTGAAAAGTCAAATGATGAAGTGGACTATTGGACAAATATTAACGACATTATGATGTTTATGGGGTATAAACATGAAGACTTTACCCTAGATGCCAAGTATGACGAAAAAGACAAAAAGTGGTATCAAGTCAAACATTCATATAGAGATTTATTGTCTGATATATGGGAGCAGTTAAACGGGGATAAAGATAACTTGAAGACGATGGCGGATGTTTACACGTCAACGGATAACAAGTATCTGAAACTCAGTAAAGATGCTATCTCAGATTATGATGAAATCCTAGCCCAAACTAAACAGGTTGGCTATTATATCACTTATAATGACCTTGACAATCCTTTCAACAACCAAGTCAGCGATGAAGAGCTTTCTCCAATCCGTATTGATAAACGCTTTGGCTATACGTCTAAAGACAAGATGTATAACGGTTCTATTTTGCAGGCAAATCAAGGTGACAAACTCTATGCGGTTATGGAGGGAAGGGTCACTATCAAAGGGAAGGATGTGACCATCAAGACCAAAGATGCTCAATTCACTTATAAAAAAGTGGCACGGATTCGAGTTAAAAATGGAGACAGGGTCAAGGCAGGCGATGAAATCGGTGAAGTGAGTGATATGGCTGGTCAAGAAGTCTATTACAAGAAACTCAAGAACAAGAAAAAGAAAGAATGGGCTTGGGTCAATGTCGGCTTTTACTTGCCAAAAGTAGAGTACAATCAGACCACATCCGTCATCTCAAATATGGATATTAATGGTGATATTGGTAAGAAAATCACCGACATCTATAACTATCTGAAGAAAAAAGATGATACCATCACTATCAATGGTGTCTCGGCGATGCTTGGAAATTTTTGGACAGAAAGCCATATTACAGCTAGACGTGCGGAAGGAGACCATCTAAGTCCACCGATTGGAGCATCGGGAAATTCATGGGATGATCCAAATTGGTTGTCAATAAATGGTCCGTCAATTTATGACGGTAGACACCCCAATATTCTCAGGCGTGGACTAGGCTTGGGTCAATGGACGGATACAAAAGATGGTTCTACACGACATACTGCTTTACTAAACTATGCTAGGTCAAAAGGAAAAAAATGGTATGACTTAGAACTTCAGTTAGACTTCATGTGGGACGGAGATAGTCCGTATTATATTCGGACACTTAAAGATATCCTTCATTCAAAAGAAGATGTTAAAAAGCTAACTCAAGATTTTCTTATTTTTTGGGAAGGAAATGCTGGAGATAAGTTATTGGAACGTCAAAATAATGCCCAACAAGTGCAGTCCTTTCTGAAAAATCCGTCTTCAGGTAGGACGCGAGGTGGAAGCGCCACCCTTCAAGCATCCTGGAACTTTCCAACAGAGTACACAGCAAAGTTAAAATCATACCCATCATCAGCCACTGTTACTTCTAGTTTGGCAGGAAATACCTACCCTGTTGGTCAATGTACATGGTATGTCTATAATCGTTTAGTTGAAGCAGGTTCCCCACATTACAATTGGCTAGGAAACGGTCAAGATTGGGTAAGAAATTTAGTTGCGAAAGGATGGAGATATAGTGACAAACCTGTCGCTGGAGCGGTTATGTCTATACAGGGAGGCTTTTGGGGAACAGATGCTAGATATGGACATGTTGCTTATGTAGAGTACGTTAACCCTGATGGAACATTTCTAATCTCGGATTGTAACATTAAGGGGATTCAAAATAAAATTCATTGGGGCGTTTGGACGAATCAAAGTTATTTATCATTTGCGATACCCCCAAAATAGTCAAAGAAGAAAGGAAGATTATGATAGATTTGAAAAAGCTCAAGGCTTTGAAAATAATCAGCTATGTGTTTTTGGTCATTGTGGCTGTGGTGGTCGGTGTGGGAATCGGTCAAACCCTGTCAGGTAGTCCAAATAAAATTACCAAAATAGAAGCTCAACAAGAGACCATAGAAACAGCCCTGACTCAAAAGCAGGTCGAGGATTTCCTGATTAACTATTTCACTAAAAAAGACCTTGGAGAGAATCGAAACCGTTATAAGGAATACATGACATCAGGTCTTTATCAACAAGAAATTGCTAAAGAAGAAGAACCCACCAGCCTAACCTATAAAGGATTTGTCGTTGACTTTAAATACAAGTCATCTGAAATCTTTATCAATCAAGAAAAATTGTCTGTCATCGTACAAGTCAACTATGTTAATACGCTTCTTGATGAAAAGAAAAACTATGATACCGCTCAAAAGGATGTGATGAATAAACTTACGCTTCGGCTCACTTATGTCAATGAGAATGGAGCATTTAAGGTCAATAAGATGGAATCAATCATCTTGACTGACCAAAGTGGAGACTACGGAATCTTAGATAACACTACCAAGTCATCAGAAGAGACAGAAAGCTCTTCAGAAGACACGTCAGCATCTGAAGACAGCACTGAATCCAGTTCTGAAGAAGATGCTTCTTAACATTAGTAACCGAAAAGGAGAAAAAGAATGGTCACTAGAAAATCACAAAGCCAAGGGCTGAAAGCAAAAACAGAAAAATTGGAAAAAGAGCTTGAAAAAGTACAATCTCAAAAAGATCAACTGGTCACCAAGGAAAAAGAGCTGACTAAGCAATTGAAATCCACTAAAGCTGAATATATTGTCGCTTTGATGACTGAATCAGGCAAATCTATTGAGGAGCTGGAACGTTTCGCCAAAGATACGGCTGAGGATGCTACTGAGAATGGTGGTGACGGTTATGTTTCGAATCACTAATCTTCAAACCCGTCAACAAGAAACCTGCGCTAATCGGGATGAACTCCTGTCCGTTATCAATGAAAAATCGGTTTGGGCAGAAGACCGAAACGAGCTTATCACGCTTCAGCTAGAGCAAGTGGCAGAAGATGGGGAGGTTCTTGATAATAGGAGCTTGTCTCTTCCTCTTCAGTTTATCGTAGAAGAAGCCCTAGATGGCTTTGGTTTGAAAAGGGAGAAGAAGGGCTTCACTTTCCTTCAGCGCCACAAGTCCCAACCAAAAAATAACGTTTCTGAGGAGGTTTATGAAGACTCATCCATGGAAAACATGGAACAGGGGCTTACAGCGCCAATCTCAGCACCGAAGGAATCAGAAGAGAGTCTTGAAGCCCCTGAAGAGGAGGTAAGACCAAATCCGCATCGTTTGGAACTTGGTCAACCGTCAGCCAAACCTAAGACGGTCAAATCCCCTAAAGGAGGGAAGAAAAAAGGCACGTCTCCCCGAATGCCACATCAACCAAAAGCAAGACCAGCATCAAGGGGGCTTGTTTGGAAGGTACTAGCGGTTGGAGCGCTAGGCTTGTCTCTGGCTTCATTTGCCGTGCTTCAGAAACAAACTCAAATGATTAAAGCGCTTGAAGACCGTATGACCTTTGAAGAGAATCAAGGGCAGGTCGAGGTGGTCGGTAGGTTCTTCATTGCTAACTATTATTCAGGCAGTGATGACAACCTCAAGGATTTCTTGAGTAAGGACTTGAAGGCTGAAGGCGTATCAGCCAAAACAGATGAACAAGTGCAATCCACCATCTATGAAAGTGTTTCAAAAACTAAAGACACTATCAACGTGACCTTTGTGGTCACAACTAAGGGTGACACTGTCAAGACTGTCCGCCTAACCCTTCCTTTTCAGGAATCAGAATCAGCCACTTATGGCTATGTGTTAGTCGGTCAGCCTAAGTTCTCTAGTTTTGGAGAATAACTATCACTATTAAAAGCATGATTAAAATAGCTATTTTAATCACTATAAAAAACAAGAGGGAAACACAATGAAAAAATGGACAAAAATGATGACACTCTACTCAGTTGCCGTATTGGCTTCTGCTAGTTCACTGACCGCTTTTGCGGATGAAAATGTGCCCGTGACAACGGACACCCCAGCGGTGGCAGTTGAGCCAACACTTGGCAATTCAGAACCTACCCCAACAACCCCATCAGATGATACGACTGTTCCGACAGTCCCAACTAACCCAGTAGAAACGCCAACAGTGCCAACAGACACAACAGGGGGCGATGTGGTGACTCCTACTGACCCGAATGTGACCGTTCCGACAGAACCATCCACAACAGAACCAACGGACACCACAACGGTCACACAGCCGTCAGATACGACTGTTCCGCCAACAGATGGGACAACTGAACCAACAAAACCAAGCACTACGACTGAGCCAAGTGAGCCAGCCCAGCCAACAGAACCCACCACAACAACAGAACCATCATCTGATGGCGATGGGACAGTAACCGTTCCAACGGTAAACGGAGGGACAACAACACTAACCCCAAATCCATCTGTTCCAACCAATAACCCAGCTGTTTCTGCTCAAACAGCGGTTAATGCAGGAGCTAGTCAAGTTGGGACAACGTCAACAGTAACAGGTCAAGTGGTTTCTAACGTGACTCCTTCAGCACCCGTTTACACCAACACAGGCTATCAAATTGTCTCCACACAAAATAGCCAAGTTGTGGTGGCATATAACGATGGTACAACAGCAACAGTTGCTCCTGAAGTGGTAGGAGGAGTTGTCAATGCGGACAAGACAATTTCTGTTAAGACCAATACAGGTGAAACAAAAACACTCCCAACAACTGGCGAAAAGGAAAATACAATGCTAACAATTTCAGGAATTATCATGATGCTAGGAGCGTTCTTATTCAAGAAAAAAATGGTCAAAGATAATTAAGTCAAATCAAGCGTTTAATCACGAGAGATTAAGCGCTTTTCTTTTTAGAAAAGGAGGACATAAATGGACCAAGAACGAGTCGGGATGAAAATAGCGGATGTTTACAAACTGACAGGAGAACTCTTCCTGAAGGCACTCTATTACGCTATTGAGAATGGCTATCAAAACATAAAAACCTATGCGGAGAATAAGACCTTTTCGGACAAAACCAACTGGAATCAGTTCATGGCGACAAAGGAAACCAAGCATTTTGAAACGTTCTTGAATAGCGAAGTCAATTCGGAGCGGTTGGAAGAGTACCTGAAAGGGTATGATGTGGGCTTTTCTATCAAGGACAATGGCAACGGGTCAAGTACGATTGCCATCGATGCGAAAAATGTTCAAGCCCTAGAAGCAAGCTTTAAGGGGGTTATCAATGATTTGACTGACCCCAACAAGGCAGAAAAGCTCAAGGAAAACCTTATTAAAAGCCCTAAAAACATGACTGTGACTGAAAAGCTAGCCTATTACAAGAAACAGGTCAAGGCTGAGATTAAGGCAAAAGCAAAAGTCAAAGACAAAATGCCTAAAAAGGCGCTTGCTAAAGATGAAAAGGGGTTATAGATGGTCACAGAACAGAAGAAACGAAAATTTTTACCCTATTTGATTATCGGGTTAGTCGTCTTTTATATGATGCATTGGTTAGTTAAACTTTACACCATTGCCCCAGCTACGGAAGGCGTGGTCTTGTTTGACAGCGCCCGTTTAGATTGGATGATGGCGAACTGGACAAGTAAGTCATTGATTGATTTTTCCTTTACTCAGCCGAGCCTATACGGTGGCGGAATTGCCTTCTTCATCGTTTTGATGTTTTACTTTCGTCTCAACGACAAAGGGCGCTATCGCTACGGGGAGGAATACGGGTCGGCAAGGTATGCCACGGTCAAGGAGATAGCTTCCTTCAGGGATAAAGAACCTGAAAATGATATGATATTCTCTCAAAACGGACGGATGGGGCTATTCAATAAGCGACTGCCTTTTAACAGACAGTTAAACAAGAATACCCTGACAGTAGGGTTGCCAGGGGACGGGAAAACCTTTACCTTTGTAAAGCCTAACTTGATGCAGATGAATAGTTCTTTTGTCATCACTGACCCGAAAGGGCTTCTTGTCCGTGAGACGGGAAAGATGTTGGAAGACAACGGCTATAAAATTAAAGTCTTTGACCTTGTGAACCTAACCAATTCTAACCAGTTCAACGTCTTTCACTATATGCACGATGAGCTAGATATTGACAGGGTGGCAGAAGCCATTATCGCAGGGACAAAACGCTCTGATAATACAGGCGAGGACTTTTGGAATCAGGCGGAAATGCTTCTGATGAGGGCGCTGATAGGCTATCTATACTTTGACGGGAAGGTGCTAAAAAAGTATGAGCCAAACATTGCTCAAGTCGCAGACCTTTTGAGAAATATCAAGCGTGAGGATGAAGAAACGCCTAGTGTGGTTGAGCGGATGTTTGATGAGCTGGAAGAAGAGCTACCGAATAACTACGCTAACCGTCAATGGGAGCTTTTCAAAAGCAACTTTGAAGGTAAAACCATGACTAGTGTTTTATCTGTGGCTTCTTCACGATTTGCGGTCTTTGACCATGATGCCGTGAGAAACTTGACCGCCCGTGATTCAATGGAGATGGAGAAGTGGCAGACAGAAAAAACAGCTGTCTTTATTGCCATTCCTGAAACGGACAAGTCGTTCAACTTTATTGCGACTACTATGTTTACCATGATGTTTAGACAGCTTCCTATGACGGCTGATGAAATCCTTCAGGGAAATCATCCAACCTGTAAACCTGAAGACCTACTTCATATCCGCTTAATTTTGGATGAGTTCGCCAACTTTGGACGTTTCCCTAATTTCACGGAAACCCTTTCTTCAGTTCGTTCTCGTGAGATTTCGATTGATATTATTATTCAAGCCATCAGCCAGCTGAAGGCACTCTATAAAGACCAGTGGGAGACTATTTTCAATAACTGTGCTACCTTGGTCTATCTGGGAACAAATGACAAGGAAACCATGAATTATTTCTCAATGCGAAGCGGGAAGCAGACCATCAATGTCAAAAACCAATCACAGACACGAGGAACACAAGGCTCAAGCAGTCAGTCTATTCAGACTATCCAACGTGACCTATTGACTCCTGATGAAGTGGCACGTATCGGAGTAGATGAAGCCCTTATCTTTATCTCAAAACAGAATGTTTTCAGGGATAAAAAGACAAACGTGCTTCAGCATCCAAGAGCCAAGGAACTTGCTAATAGCCCAAGTGATGCGAATTGGTATCGGTACATCCGTTCCATGAATGATATGGATGATTGGGATGCCAATGTCAATCATGAACGCTTAATTGAAACTAATGCAGATAAAATCTTAGCGACTGAACTTCCTTTTGAGAAAGTTGCCTAGATTGATGTTAAAACCTGTTAGGCTGCCTAACGGGTTTCGTTCGTCAATTACGTCAATTACCTGGATACCAGGAAGGAAGAAAGTTCGGAATTCAAGTCAAAAATCGGAAACCTGGTTTCAATTTTTGTTCGTAAAATGGAGGAAAAACATGAAGGAAACAAGACAAGATACGAGGGGGATAGGCTATTTTGAAACCATCTTTTCAGCTGTTGATTTAGCTACAATGGCTGAAGTTCTCAGACAGTTTGCGTTTGAGCAGGAGGTCACAGAACAGAGTAAAGATGGGGAGGTCTTGAATCAGTTTATTTCAACACTGATAAAGACTCTTGACTTAGACAGTTTTCAAGCAGTCGCTCCCCAGCTTTTCAGCTATCCAACTACTTATCGGGGAGTCCTTGAGGTTGAGGAGGTCAAGGCAACTGAAGAGGAACTGAATTATCTGAAGGACAATATTGATGCGCTCCTTCAGGAAAAAATAGAGGTGATGTAAAGTGAAATACGTTGTACTTGCTGAAAAGCCTGACCAAGCCAAAAAGTACGCTCACGCTTTGGGTCAGGCAACCAACGAAAAAGGAGCATGGAAGGTCAAGACAGACCTATTAGACGGTCAAGTGACAGTCGTTTCAGCCGTTGGTCACTTGGTCGAGATAAAGAATCCTTATCAGAACTATGAAAATTGGGACTTGGCTAACTTGCCAGCCTTCCCTGAATCCTTTGAGTATGAGGTTAAGGCTGATAAGAAGAAGCAGTTTAATCTGATTAAGCGTGAGGTCAATCAAGCAGACAGTATTATCATAGGAACAGATGCAGACCGTGAAGGGGAGTCTATCGCCTATCTTATTTTAAGGATGATTCCAAATGCTCTGAAGAAGGTCAAATATCGTCTGTGGGTCAATTCCCTGACAGATGCAGGGATTGTCAAAGCTTTTCAGCACCTGAGACCAGCGGAAGAAACCCGACAATATGCAGAAGAAGCGGAAGCACGTGCCAACTCAGATTGGTTGGTCGGCTTTAATTTTAGCCCTTGGACATCATTGAAGCTCCAGGAGTTAGGTTATTTAGGGGAGAAGGAGAAGAAGTTTTCAGTTGGTCGAGTACAGACACCGATTGTTTCTCTAATCGTTGAAAATGACCTGGCTATTGATTCTTTTGAGCCTAAACCGTTTTGGAAGGTAGAACTGATTGATGATACAGGGACAATCTTCAAAAACAACACCAAATTTGAGACCCTAGAGAGCGCACAGGAGGTTCTAAAGGTTCTTGGGGGATATTCGGTCGTTCAATCTATTCAAAGCGAAAATAAGGCGGTTTCTGCGCCAAATTTATACCATTTGACAAGTCTTCAATCAGAAATGAGTAAGAAATATCACTTTGATTCAGCTTATACCCTTGAAATAGCTCAAAAGCTCTATCAAAAAGGGGTTACGTCTTATCCACGTACTGACCACAAATTGATTACCCCTAATGAATTTGAATACCTGGTTAAACACCTTGACGATTATAAAGCTATCCTGGGTATTGAAGCTGATTTACCTAACGTTAAGCCACGGAAGAAGTATGTGCAAGATAAACAGATGGAGCACTATGCCATCATCCCAACGGAAAACATGTCAGACGTGAGTTCACTTGAAGGAGATGAAAAAATCATCTATACGGAAATCCTCAAGAGAACTCTTCTCATGTTTGCTCCTGATTACCGTTACCAAGCAACACAAGTGACACTTGATAACAATGGGAATACCTTCAGCGCTAAAGGAAATGTGATGACTAATGAGGGGTGGACAAAACTAGCTGAAAAGGAAAATAAGGATTCCGTCTTACCTATTTACCAGGAGGGGGCTAGAATAGCCACTGAAGCCCAAATTAAGGAAGATAAGACAAAACCACCTGCAAGGCTAACAGAAAGCAGTCTGCTTGATGACGTGCTTCCTAAGTACAATTTAGGAACACCTGCAACACGAGCAGGCATCATTAAGACCATTATTGACCGTGACTATATCACACGTGACAAGAAGACAGGTCAACTTTTCCCAACAGATAGGGGGAAAATGCTTGTCCTTTTCCTGGATAATCTTGAAGTGATGTACACCAATCCTGAAACAACTGGAAAGTGGGAAACAGCCCTTCAGTTAGTTGGTCAAGGTCAAAAGTCTAAAGATTGGTTTATCGAGCAAACCAAAAAAGCCATAAGAGCACAATTAGAGAAAGGAGCAGGATAGATGGCAAGTATTGAAGAACTGAAGCAGCTATCCATTTTAGAGGTAGCTGAGAGCTTAGGAATGCAACTACACCGAACAGGAAGCCATACTTACGCTTGGATGGAACACGATTCTTTCACTATCAACGTCAGGGACAACTATTTCAACTGGTTTGCCCGTTCAACTGGTGGGGATGTGATTAAGATGGTTCAAGTTGTTCAAGAAGAACTGACAGGCGAAAAACTCTCTTTTAAGCAGGCAAAACACTTTCTGGAGGAAGGCAGTTTTGACGTGGTTGATGTGACAAACGTGTCTGAAAAAGAACCCTTCAGCTATTATCTTGAGCCTTATGAGACCAAATTCATTGAAGCGAGGGACTACCTAAAAGACGTGAGGGGCTTGTCTGATAAGACGATCGATTTTTTCGGAGAAAAAGGCGTCTTATCACAAGCCACTAAAAAGACGGGTGACTACTTTGAGCCAGTCATCGTCTTCAAGAGCCTAGACCGTCAGAATGAAGTCATAGGCGCATCTCTACAAGGCATTAAGGAAAATCATGAGCTATACGAAAGAGGGCGCTTAAAACAGATTATGAGGGCTTCAGATGGCATGACAGGGATGCACGTTGATATTGGGACACCAAAGCGCTTAGTCTTTGCGGAAGCCCCAATAGACTTGATGAGTTACTATGAGCTTCATCAGGACAGCCTTCAGGATGTCCGTTTGGTGGCGATGGATGGTTTAAAAGAATCAACGGTCAGCCGTCATGTGGCGGAGTTATTGGCTGAGACAGGCGCTATTAAAGGTGAGGTCGAACAAGATAAAATTCCAACCTTCTTAGCTAAGATGGCTGAGGTCACAACATTCTTTCACGAAGGCAAGCATCAGGATTTTATCACGCTTGCAGTTGACAATGACGTTGCAGGACGTAACTTCATTGACCGCTTGACCGCTAAAGGGATTGGCTTGACTCAAGACCTCCCACCGAGAGCAGAAGGTCAGGACAAGATGGACTGGAATGACTACCTGAAGGAGAGCAAAGAAAAAGCCCATGACCGAAGTCAAGGGCTGAATGAGCAACAAAAAAAGGAGAGGACGTATCTGCACATGGGTTCTTTACAGCCCGAAGCTGAAGGTAGCACCGCACCCGTACTTGAAACAAGTACCTTTGAACGCTCTGTTACCAGTCGTCCTACCATATCCTCTCAGTACCTACATTTTAGCATAACTGATGAGCTAAAGTCAAGAAGAACACGTCTTGAACATTCTGTCACTCAAAGGGAGCTAGACAAAATCAATAGGCGAGGTCATGATATTCAGGAAGCGGCCCGATTCTATCGAGACGAGTTGGCGAATACCACTGTTAGCTATTTTACATCTGATGGAAATGTGGCACAAGTCAATTTTCAGGAGAAAAACTTCATGCACTTGACAGGATTGAAGCCGTTGGGGGAAGGACAGACACCTGAGAAGACACTACATGATTTTGCGAATGGAGGAGAGCTGACGTATCGGGATATGTTACTGTCTAACGATGCTTCAGCCCTTAATAAAATCAAGGTGCTTCCTGACTTGAGTGTCGCGCTAGAATTAGACTCTTTTTATTTTGATAATCTACAAGGTATTGAGCGGTATCAGGGGCGTTTTGATAGCCTTATCAAGGCAGATGATAAAGATATTATGCTTCTGTTTCGAGCAGATACAGAAGATGGAACAGTCCCAGTCTCAGTCTTCAAGGCTAGAAAAATCCTGAATTCTGAGCTGGAACAAGCTACCAAAAATGAAATCATTGGGATTTATCGTGAACGTGATGGGGTGATAGAAGAGATTGCTCTGAAGCAGGAAAAAGTCACAGATGGCGGTAAAGCAATGATGGAAACGCTAAAGGAACTTCACTTTAAAGATGAGTTTAAATCACCCAAATTAAAAGGAGGAAAAGAAACGATGCAACAATATCCTTATGTAACAATCACATTGGACAAAATCAAAAATCAAGCTAGCTTTCATTACAATTGGACAGTTAGCGAGGAGGAGGTTTCAAAACTCAATCCTTATCAGTACTTAGATGATAATATAGTTATATTTGAAGCTGTATTGAAAGAGTATCCTGAAGCGATTCAAGATAAAGTCGTGGACTTAAGCGACCCTAATCTAACGGATGCTTTACTACTAAAATCCCCCTTAACATTTACAGATGCATTGTCTAACTTTTTTAACCGGACGGAAGAAATGGAACGTGACTCAGATGGGGATGGTATTTCTGATGAGCAGGAGAAAAATCAGGGAACAAATCCCCTTAGCCCTGATACAGATGGTGATGGAAAATCTGATAATGAGGAAGTTGGTTATGGGTCAAGTCCTTTAGATGTTGACCATCCCAATTCTCAAAATTCTTCATCAGTAAAACCAACTAGAACTGTCGCAGAACTGATTGAAGCAAAAGACAGTAAAGGACTTTCTCAGCTATTGAAGGATGGTGTCAATGATTATTTTGAATCAGATACCTACAAACAATACCTTGAGACAATGAGCAAGTTTCACAACTATTCTCCGAGAAATATTCAGTTGATTATGACTCAAAATCCTGATGCTTCTCACGTGGCTTCTTTCAAAAAGTGGAAGGATGATTTTGAAAGAAATGTCAATAAAGGCGAGAAGGCTTTACGAATTTTTGCCCCGATTACGCTAAAAAGAAAAGACCCGAAAACCAAAGAGCCACTACTTGATGAGAATGGCAATGAACAAACTTACACGTCCTTCAAACTTGTCCCTGTCTTTGATGTCTCACAAACCAGCGGAAAAGAATTAGCTAAACCTATCTATGACCTTGAGGGAACTTATGAAGATTATGGCAACCTCTACAAGTCAGCAAAAGAGGTTTCAGAAGCTAATGGCGTACCACTTTCTTTCAGCAATGACACAGGAACAGCCAATGGATATTATTCTCCTAAAGACAATCATATTGTGATTAAACAAGGGATGTCTGAGCAACAGACCCTAAAAACTATTTTTCATGAAATGGCACATTCAGACTTGCACAATTTGGAAAAATTACAAGAAGCGCCACTGAAAAGAAGTACCGCAGAACTACAAGCAGAGTCAGTCGCTTTTGTCGTTGCCAGCCATTACGGACTGGATACAAGTGAGTACAGTTTCGGTTATTTGGCAACATGGTCACAAGACCCTGAAGGGCTATCTGACCTTGAAGCACAAATCAAAATTGTCCAAAAAGAAGCAGACAGCTTGATTTCAAGAATTGATAAATCACTTGAAAAATACCAAAATAAGGAACTGACCAAAGATGCTTTTCAGGAAAAACTGAAGCGATTGAAAACTAAAGAAAAGGAAAAATCAGTTGAGCCTAAAGAGAAAGCGCAGGCGAAAGACGAGCCAAAAAAAGCGCAGAAGAGCGACAACGAGATGAGCCTGTAAAAGACCTTGTCGCTCAATTATCAGCAGGCTTTATGAGTCGTAGAAAACAAACGGAGGACTAACACCATGAACGACACTATCGAAACAACCCTACTTCTCAACCTCTTCTATTTTGAGAATGGAGCGTATGCAAGAAATGACAATTTCATTGAAGCCAAGCGCAGAAAAGCCATCGCCCTTTTAGATGAGGATGCGGATGAACTAAAAGAAATTGACCCTGATTTAGCTGAAGAATACCAAGAGACTATTAGCTATCTTGACTCTCTTTCAGATGAATCATATCAAGAACTAAAAGAAGAATTGCTGTCACGAGTTGACAGCAACTAATGTCCGAGAGGACACTCAGGGGTTTGGGGATATTCCCCAAAACTTGAAAGATTGACCCATCCCCATTTTGGCAGAATTGCCAGATTTGGGGAGTGGGAAAATCTTTTAATTTCTGCAAGGTGGTACCACCTTGCTATGCTTGCCAGTTTGAAAAGTATAGAGGGAACTAGGCAGGATGTCAAGAAAAAGAATGAGGTAAAACATGAGTGATGAGAAAAAATTGTATCGTCAGATTCAAAGAAAATTTAGGGTCACACCACGAGAAAATGAGTTGATAAAAGAACGGATGACACTTCACGGCTTTAAGAATTTTAATACCTACGCCCGTTATATGCTTTTGACAGGTGAAGTGGTAACAGTTGATTACTCCGAACTGGTCAAATTGCGAACTGAAATCAATCGGATCGGAACAAATATCAACCAACTTGCCAAATACGTCAATACCAATGAAGAGGTTAGTCTTGAAAATTATCAATCTTTACAGGCATCACTTTTGGAAGTTAAGCGACTGATGGATGAAAACTTTGACAAGGAAGTTGCTATCATTGAAAGAGTTCTGAAAGAAAGAAGGGAGTGAATGAATTGGTTGTTACCAAAGTCAAACAAATAAAATCCGTCAATAAATTGTCAGACGGTCTCAAGTATATTGAAGATGGGGCTAAAACAATTGGAGCTGAATTGATTGATTCTAAAATGAACTTTCCTGTCAAAATGGTAAATGGTCAATTTGTGTCCCAGCTGGTTTCAGGAAATTTAGTCATTGATGTTGAATCCGCCTATTCTGAATTTATGATGTTAAAGCAACTTGCCAATTTAGAAAAGGGCAGACCTATCAATAATGAGGAGTTGCTCAAAAATGATGTTTTAGCGCACCACGTCATTCAGTCATTTTCTCCTGAAGACAATCTGACACCTGAACAGGTTCACGAGATAGGACGAAAGACAGCTTTGGAGTTGACAGGTGGCAGTCATCAGTTTATCATTGCGACTCACATGGATAAGGGGCATCTACACAATCACATTTATATCAATTCCACTAATTCGATAACCTTGAATAAATTCAGATGGCAGAAAGGAACGAAGAAAGCCCTTGAACAAATTTCTGATAAGTATGCGGATTTAGCAGGTGCTAAAATCCTTGAACATAAAAATCAATTTGGTCACAAAGAATATTCTGCTTATCAAAAAGAGAATATCTTCAAGCTAGAAATAAAATCCCGTCTTGAATTTCTCCTGAAGCATTCAACCAGTCTAGCGGATTTTCAAGAGAAAGCAAAAGCGCTAGGTCTTGCAGTTGATTTTTTGGGTAAATATGCCAAATACAAATTACTAGATAAAGAGCAAAAGAGGAACACAAGGGATAGCACTCTATCCAAAAAGGGGCGGTATTCTTTGGAGCAAATTGAAGAGCGGATAGCTAAAAATGAAATCGTCCATCCGCTAGAATCTATTAAAGATGAGTATGACAAAGAGCAGGCTGAAAAGGCTGACGATTTTGAAATCAGGGTTAAGATTGAACCGTGGCAGGTGGAACATGAAACCAACACGGGCATCTATCTTCAGATGCAATATGGGATAGCTAATCAAGGAACGGTCAAAATTCCAAGTCGCTTAGTGGATAAGCAAGAGGACGGGAGCTTTGATATTTTTATCAAGAAATCGGACTTTTTCTATTTCATCAATCCTGACAATTCCACCAGTAACAAATTCATGAGAGGGTCAACACTTATCAATCAGCTTGCTTATGAAAGTGGTGAGTATATCCTGACCAAAAATCCAAACATTTCTAAACTAGATTTGTTAGTCAAAGAGTATAACTATCTTGTTAGTCATGGCGTGTCTGAATCAGACCAATTCTATGAATTGCGTGACCGCTTCCTTGAACAAATTGAAGAAACGCAAGAATCACTGAACCGCTTAGATGAGAAAGTCGAGCACCTGAACAAAATCGCTTCAGCGCTGGAAGATATTTCTTCTGACAATCCAATAGATGCTAAGGTCGCTTATCAGATTTTGGAGGAACTCAATATTTCTTCTTCAGTCAATCCTAAAGAGATTGAAAAGCAGGTGGTCGAAGTTTCCATCGAACGGAAAGCCCTGAAGGAAAAATTTGATAGTATTATCAAAGACTTTACTCAGTATGAAAAATTGGAACGTCACGCTGAAGCAAGACGACAATCACCAACGCTTGACCAAAAACCAAAAGACGAGGTGGAACGTTAGCACGTGAGCGGACAATAAAGTATGCCCTATTGTCCTTAAACGTGGCACTTGATTTTATGGGATTTGACAAGCGGACAATAGGGTTAGGCAAATATGGAGGTAGAAAATGGCTAAAATCGGCTATGCTAGAATCAGCGCTTCAGACCAAAACATGGCTAGGCAACTGGAACAACTGAAGGGGGTTGATAAACTGTTTCAGGAAGCTATGAGCGGAGCAAGTAAAGACCGCCCTCAGCTGAAGGCGATGCTTAATTATATCCGAGAAGGGGACAGAGTCGTTGTGACTGAGTTGGAACGATTGGGAAGAAATAACAAGGAACTGACCGAGGTCATGAATGAGATTCAGACCAAAGGGGCAACTTTGGAAGTTCTGAATCTTCCTACACTTCGTGGGATTGAAGATGATAACCTCAGACGGCTTTTGAACAACCTGATTTTGGAGCTATACAAATATCAGGCACAGGCTGAAAGGGAACGTATTAAGGAAAGACAAGCGCAAGGTATCGCCATTGCAAAGACACAAGGTAAGTACAGGGGACGTAAAGCCCTTTTTTCAGATGGTGACATCAGATTGAAACACGCTTTTGAACTCTATCAAAAAGGCTATACAGATAAGGATGTGGCGAGCTTGACAGGCATCAATGAGAGGACGTTCAGACGGTATCGTGAAAAATATGACATAAAAAGATAGCGATAAAAATATTGATTAAAATAATGATTTTAATATTGATTTTTATAGTGATTTATATTATAATAAGAGTATAGAAAAAGGGGGAATGAAGATGATTATTGTGACAAGTATAGACCAAGGAGAACTGAATCGTATTGAGGATAAGACCCTAGAAGAAGTTCAAACTCAATACAAATCGTGGTTTCCGCTGACTTTTGATGAATTACGATTTGAAGAAATCAGCTAGAGAGGAAGATAAAGAATGAAGCTCATTAGTTTTGTAGCTATTAAGGGTGGGGTAGGAAAAACTACCCTAGCCCTTCTAAATGGTCAGTACCTAGCTAGTAAAGGGTACAAGGTCTTATTTATTGACCTTGACCATCAGTGCAACCTGACACATTTCTATGATGTTTATGAAGACACGTCAACTGTTGCCAATGTTTTTGCTGGTTCGGATGATGTTGCTATCTTGTCTGTTGCTCCTAACATTGACCTCATTGCTGGGTCAATGAAATTGGATGAATCGGAAAGAAAGCTAGAAACTGACCCTAATCAAAATATGTATCTCTATGATTGGCTGGGGGATAATTTAGAGTCCAAAAATCTTGACCAATACGATTATGTCATTTTGGATTGTCGTCCCGATTTTGGGATTGCGACAAGAAACGCTATCGCAGTCAGTCACACGCTTTTTAGCCCAATTACCCCTAGTGATTTTGCTTTTGAAGCTAAGGAGAATTTAGAAGTTCGCCTAGAACAATACCGTAGGACGGAAATTGTCCGCCCTAGTCGGGAATCATTGATTACGGCTCACCTCTATTTCTTGCCAAATATGATTAAGCATAATACGGCAAAATCAAAAGAGCTATTAGAAGCCTTGAAAACTGATTCTTCAGTCGTTGGTCTAATTCCTCAAAAGGAACTGTTTAACCGTGCCACCAAAGATGAAACGGTTATAGACATGATGCTTGACTCAACATTGAAGAGGGAACATAAGAATTTCTTTTCAGCCTTGACTGACACATTGAATGAGCTTCAGGAACTCACAGATATGGCTTAATTTTCATCATTATATATCACTATTTTAATCATTATAAAAATCACTATCGAAAAGAGGTATAGCATGGCGTTTGAATCTAAAAAAGAGAAAATCAGTAAAGTCCTTCAGGAAGAGATTAAAGACCCTAAGCCACAAAAGAAACGAGGGCGAAAAGCTGGTCGTCCATCAGGGAAGACCAAATTTCCTTATCAGTTTACACTGAAACCCCAAAATCGGGAGAAGCTGGATAGAATCGCAGAAGCATCAGGATATAGTGGTGCATCCACCTTCCTTGATGAGTGGATTGAACAGTATCAAGAATAAGTATCATGATTTTAATGTTTATATAAACCACTATTTTAATCAACATAAAAGGAGGCTTTATGGATTTCATCACGAGATTAAAGGCTGAAGAAAGAAACTCAAGGCACTACAAAGAAGGTAGCCCCCAGCAAAGAAGAAGACCTTTCTCTTTAGATAGCTATTTTAATCATGATATAAATAGCTATTAAAATCAATATAAAAATAATAATAAATATTATTGTAACAATAGTGACCTTTCCAAATGGAGAGGTCTTTTTTTATTGTCCTAATTTCCGTTATAATAGACATATTGTAAGAAAAGGGGAAGAGATGATGCTGGATGAGAGAGTTTTTTCAGAACGGTTAAAAACAGACAATCAGAAAACATTTTTGAAGATGATTGAAGACTATGAGAAGTCTATTGCCCCAAGTATGAGAGCACAGGGATTCAAAAGAATCAATCAGAAGGAGCGGACAGTTATTTTCTCTTTTGGGGAAATGACTTTTTCAAGGAGTAGATGGAAAAAAGGTGATACGGTTAGAATCCCAGTAGATGAAAAATTAGGACTTGAGCCACGGTCACGATTTTCTCAAGAACTCCTTTACCAAATTACAAGGCTGTCTAACTATATGCCCTATCGGAAAGTAGTTGAAGTGATGGAGCTTCTCAAGTCAATCTATATCACGAAGAATACTGTTCAGCATGCCCTCGATGTCGCAGGTCAGCTCCTAGAGGATAAGGCTGACTATGATTCCTTATCAGCAGATAAGTTATCCGATAGACCAAGCAAAATCAAAGCCAGACGGCTGTATATTGAAGGCGATGGCGTTTGGGTTAAACAATCCACCCCAAACAAGAAAGGGAAGTCCGTAGAACTCAGCCATTTTGTCGTCCATACAGGGAGTAAGACAGGTAAAAGAAATATTCTGAAGGATAAATTTGAGGTCATATCGACACACTATCATCAGGCTAAAGACAAATTCCTTGATTTGATTATGGAGCGCTTTGAGCTAACGCCTGAAACGGTCATTGTAACCAACTCAGATGGTGGAAAGGGCTACTCTCCTAATCTCTTCAAGGAGCTTGTCAGTGGGTTCAGACCTAAAGAACATTTTCATTTTTGGGATGCTTTTCATGTGAATCAAGCCATCAAGACACAGCTTAGACCTTTTCCTTCAGAACTGACCAAGCAGGCATTTCAAGCCCTCAAAAATAGGGATAAGAGTCAGCTGAAGTTAGTATTAGATACAGCTGAGTCTTTGATTGATAGTGACGAGAAACTAGAAAACTTTCAACGCTTCAGACGGCAACTCGTGAGAAATTTCAAATACACGGAAAGTCCTGAAACGTTTGGTCTGTCTACAAGTGGTATTGGTATCATGGAGTCTCAGCATCGTAAAATAACCTATCGGATGAAAAACAGGGGGATGTATTGGAGCAAAGAAGGCGCAGATACTATGAGTCAGACTATTCTTTTGAGTCATGCAGGAGAATTGAGAGACCTCTTTTTTGGAGAATGGCGACAATCCTATCAAAAAATAAAAGACCAAGAGAGTAATCTCCTTGGTCAATTTTGCAATGTCCAATCCTCCTATACATTGCCCCAGTTAAAACGTCCGAATGTTAAGCCGAAATATGGTGTAAGCCTTACAGATGAAAGAGACTAAATATCAAAAAAAACTTGAGATGTCAAGGTTTTTGATAATATTTCCATAGAAAATGCTTGCATTTTGATACGATTGTGATATAATATGATTCATAGAAAAACACGAAGAAAAGACGGAAGGTGCGACAACACCTTCCGCCTTACCGATTAAACAAAGGGCACTTGTTCAATCAGTTTAGATATATTGTAACATCAACAGAGCAATAATTCAAGACTGAAACAAGAAAAAAGTCCAAGTGTTTCGGTCTTAATTTTCGTTCTCTTGATGCTTTTTCAGTTTCTCCTAAAAACAGACACATTCACAAAAGTTGAAAAGGTTTACAATTTCCCCTTATCTTGTTACAATAAGAATATCAAACATAGGGGGGAAGAAAACCATGACAATCATTGAAAGAGCTGACAACCTAGATCGTATCATCTTGCCAGAAGGCTACTATGAAACTCTCGCTCAATATGTTCAAGCTGGGAAAACAGGTTTTGATTCGGAACTGGAAAAACTGGGTGAGCAGGGGCTTGAAACCAATGTCTATAAGGGTTCTGAGCAGGATAGGAAGGTTATTCTGGAAGATATAGAGAATTTGCCTCAAGAGATCCGTGAAGAGTTAGCTCGCTTTGCTGCGAATTTGCTTAATCCACTGCGGGAACAGTTGGGAACTGTAGCTGTGGAGGTCAGTGATTTGGCCTTGGATTATGCGGTTAGTTTGGCTCAATCCTTGAGTAGCTCCCTCCGTTATCACAACTATGATAGCTTGATTGCTATTGCTCAAATTAAGGGTGTCGAGCCAAAAGGCAAGGACTGTCTAGCCTTTTCAGAATATCGAGAGGCTTATACGCTCTATGATGCCAAAAAATTGGTTTACAAGGCTCTAACTTGGCGCCTCTTTGATGACAGTCATGCAGACTATGGGCATGCGACGACGATTTTAGGCATGGATGAGGATGATTCTGGTGTTGAGGAAATTGGATTTGCCTTTTCAAAATACTCGCTGGATATTGATTGGTTGTTGACCCATATGATTTTCATTCCTAAGGGTTGGATTTTAGAAAGCAAATAGGTTCGTAGAATAGGCACTCGGGTCCACCGGGTGTTTTCCTTTTGGCTATCTATTCGCCTTTTTCCTAGAAAAATGGTATAATTATCTGATAAAATTCTTTGGAGAAGTCCGTGACGTTAGAAAATTATATGCCAGATTTTGCCTTAGAAAAGGCCTATGATGTGACAGTTGACAGTTTGAAAAAACAGGGTATCAAGGTGGTCTTTGTCGATTTGGACAATACCTTGATTGCTTGGAACAATCCCGATGGTACGCCAGAGATGCGCCAGTGGTTACAGGATTTACAGGCCGCAGGCATTCCCGTTGTGGTGGTTTCCAACAACAAATACGAGCGGGTCAAGCGAGCAGTTGCACCTTTTGGGATTGAATTTGAAGCCTTTGCGCTCAAGCCTTTCACCTTTGGGATTAACCGCGCCTTAAAACGCTTTGATGTTCAGCCACATGAGGTCGTTATGATTGGGGATCAGTTGATGACAGACATTCGGGCTGCTAAGCGAGCTGGTCTCAAGTCTGTACTGGTCAAACCCTTGATTCAGACGGACTCTATCAATACGCAGATTAACCGTTGGCGTGAGCGGCGGACCATGAAAAAAATCATCGCTAAATATGGAGCGATAGATTACAAGAGGGAGATGTAAGTGGAAGAATTATTTTGTATCGGCTGTGGTGCCCAAATTCAGACGCTAGACAAGGCTGCCGCTGGATTTACACCTCAATCAGCCCTAGAAAAAGGCTTGGAAACCGGGCAACTCTACTGCCAACGTTGTTTCCGTTTGCGCCATTACAATGAAATTTCAGATGTCAATATTTCAGATGACGATTTCCTGAAACTCCTACATAGCGTAGGAGAAAGTGATGCCTTGGTGGTCAATGTCATTGATATTTTTGATTTCAATGGGTCTGTCATTCCAGGATTGCCACGCTTTATTTCTGGAAATGATGTGCTTTTGGTCGGCAACAAGCAGGATATTTTACCCAAGTCTGTCAAGACAGGCAAGGTCACTCAGTGGTTGACCGAGAGGGCACATGAAATCGGCATGCGACCAGTTGATGTGGTCTTGACTTCGGCCCAAAACAAGCAGGCCATCAAGGACTTAATTGAAAAGATTGAACAGCACCGCAAGGGACGGGATGTTTATGTGGTCGGCGTGACCAACGTCGGCAAGTCAACCTTGATTAACGCTATTATTCAAGAAATCACAGGGGACAAGGATGTCATTACGACTTCACGTTTCCCTGGAACGACGCTGGATAAGATTGAAATTCCTCTGGATGATGGTTCCTACATCTATGATACGCCAGGAATTATCCATCGCCACCAGATGGCCCATTATTTGACGGCTAAAAATCTCAAGTATATCAGCCCTCGTAAGGAAATCAAGCCAAAGACCTACCAGCTCAATCCAGAACAAACCTTGTTCTTGGCTGGTCTGGGACGATTTGACTTTGTGGCTGGTGAACGCCAAGGCTTTACGGCCTTCTTTGACAATGAGCTCCAACTCCACCGCACCAAACTGCAGGGAGCTAGCGAGTTTTATCAGAAACATGCGGGCTCACTTTTAGTGCCGCCAACCAGCAAGGAATTGAAAGAATTTCCTGAATTGGTCCGCCATGAATTTACCATCAATGAGAAGACGGATGTGGTCTTCTCAGGACTTGGTTGGATTCGTGTCAATGAAAAAGCCAAGATTGCTGCCTGGGCACCTAAGGGTGTGGATGTGGTGATCCGCAAGGCCATTATTTAGATGGGTTTACTGGTTACATTGTTAGCTAATAAATATAGAAACATAGGAAAAATAGATGTCATTAACTTCAAAACAACGTGCCTTTTTGAACAGTCAGGCACACAGTCTCAAACCCATCATTCAGATTGGGAAAAATGGTCTAAATGACCAGATTAAAACCAGTGTTCGTCAGGCGCTGGACGCGCGTGAATTGATCAAGGTGACCTTGCTACAAAATACGGATGAAAACATTCACGAAGTAGCAGAAATCTTGGAAGAAGAAATCGGTGTGGATACGGTCCAAAAAATCGGTCGCATCTTGATTTTATTCAAACAATCTAGCAAGAAAGAGAACCGTAAAATTTCCAAACAGGTCAAAGAAATCTAAGAAGGAGAGCCTATGGCTATTGAACTCTTAACACCCTTTACCAAGGTTGAATTAGAGGTTGAAAAGAAAGAAACCAATCGCAAACAAGTGGGGATTTTGGGAGGGAATTTCAATCCTGTCCACAATGCTCATTTGATTGTGGCAGACCAGGTCCGTCAACAGTTGAAGCTGGATCAAGTCCTGCTCATGCCAGAATTCCTTCCACCCCATGTGGATACAAAAGAAACCATTGACGAATACCATCGCTATTCCATGCTCAAGATGGCTATTGCAGGTATTGACGGCTTGGGGATTGAAACCATTGAACTGGAACGCCGAGGTGTCAGCTATACCTATGACACCATGAAATTGCTGAAGGAAAAAAATCCTGATACGGATTATTATTTTATCATCGGTGCGGATATGGTAGACTACCTTCCAAAATGGCATAGGATTGATGAATTGGTCCAGTTGGTGCAGTTTGTTGGTGTCCAGCGACCTCGTTACAAAGCAGGGACGTCCTATCCTGTTATCTGGGTAGATGTGCCCTTGATGGACATTTCCTCCAGCATGGTGCGTAGTTTTATCAAGCAAGGACGAGTGCCGAATTTTATGGTGCCTCATGAAGTTCTAGACTACATTGAAGAAAAAGGACTTTACCAATGATTGCAGCAGATTTGACCTTTGACCGTCAGGCTCTTTTGGAAAAAATCCGTGTAGCCATGAAGCCAGCGCGCTTCCAACATGTCTTGGGTGTGGAAGAAGCGGCGCTTGCCTTGGCAGATCGATACGGCTGTGATTCGAAAAAAGCCAGTCTAGCAGCACTCTTGCATGACTATGCTAAGGAAGTGGAAGACCAAGTTTTTTTGGACTTGATTGCCAAGTATGATTTGGACAAGGACCTGCTCAACTGGGATAATAACATCTGGCACGGTGTGGTTGGCGCCTATAAAATCGCAGAAGATTTTGGTTTGGAAGATGAGGAAATTTTCCAAGCCATTCAACGACACACCATTGGTGCGGGGCAGATGACCTTGCTGGACAAGGTTCTCTATGTGGCGGACTACATCGAACCTAATCGGGATTTTCCTGGGGTGGACGAGGCGCGTCGTATCGCAAAAGAGTCCTTGGACAAGGCAGTAGCCTATGAAACTGCCCAAACCATTTCTTACTTAGCCAAGAAGGGAATTCCCATTTATCCACAAACCTTGGAAACCTATAATGGCTATGTTGTTTGGTTGAAGGAGTAGGGATGATTGTATTAAAACCTGTGGATGAAAGCTCCTATCAAGCAGTCTTGGACTTGACAGTAGCCGAGGCAGATAAGGTCTTCGTGGCTCCAAACGTGCGTTCACTCGCTGACGCTTGGCTTTACAGAGAAAACGGGGATGTCTTCCCCTATGCCATCTGGGCGGATGAACAGGTGGTTGGTTTTGCCTTGATTGATATTGATGAGGACATCCAGCAGTATATGCTCTGGCGGTTTATGATTGGTCAAGAATTTCAGGGGAAAGGCTATGGCCAGGCTGCTTTGGAGGTCGTAATAGCAATGGCTCAATCACATCCTGTCTGCAATCATTTGATTGCAGCATACGTTAAGGGCAATCAGAAGATGGCTCATCTCTTGGAGAAAAATGATTTTGTCTTAGATGTTGAAGAAGAAAGGGAATTGGTCTTCCGTTTGGAAACGCCTGGTGTTAAGCTATGAAATCTGCATTGTTAGTCATTGACATTCAGAACCTTCTAGTGGAGGAAAAACCTTATGCCATTGAAGAGCGATTAGCCCTCTGGCAAGATAGCCTTGCACAAGCCCGTCAAGCGGGGCTAGAAGTCATCCATGTCCGCCATCATGATCAGGAATTGGTCAAGGGGACTGCTGACTGGGAGATTCACTCAATTGTTGCACCCTTAGCTAGTGAGAAGATTTTCGATAAGACCTTTAACAGTGCCTTCAAGGAAACGGGGCTTCATGCTTATTTGCAGAAAAAGGGAATTGAGCAGCTCATCATCATGGGCATGGCGACCAATTTTTGCATTGATACGACGATTAAAGTAGCCTTTGAACTAGGCTACAAGGCAGCTGTGATCCAGGATGGAACAACGACAGGTTATACAGGAAAAATGGATGCCAAAGACTTGATTGACCACTACCAAAACATCTGGTCATGGAATTTTGCCCAGGTAGATACATTAGAAAATATTTTAAGAGGATAAAATGAAAGAACTAGATTTAGTAAAAGTTGTAGTCCAGGCTGCTGATGACAAGCGAGCTGAGGACCTTGTTGTAATTGATGTTCAAGGCGTGACCAGCCTGACAGACTACTTTGTGATTGCCAGCTCCATGAACAGTCGCCAGTTGGAGGCTATTGCGGAAAACATCCGTGAAAAGGTAGCGGAAGTTGGAATCAAGGGTAGCCGTGTAGAAGGCGATAGTAACGGTGGCTGGGTCCTATTGGACCTTGGAGGCGTAGTCGTTCATATCTTCTCAGAAGAAATGCGTGACCTCTACAACCTTGAAAAATTATGGCACGAAGGCAGCTTCTTGGAAGTCGCAGACTTTTTAGACGAGAAATAGATAGAAGCAGTCGATTGGCTGCTTTTTATGAAAGGAAAAATGGGAAAATATGGCAACTTATGAAACCTTTGCGGCGGTTTATGATGAAATCATGGATGACAGCTTGTATGATAAATGGACAGATTTTAGCTTGCGGAACTTGCCACAAGACACCAAAACCATCTTAGAATTAGCCTGTGGGACAGGGATTCAGGCTGTGCGTTTTGCTCAAAAGGGGTATGAAGTGACAGGGCTTGACCTGTCCTATGAAATGTTGGAATTAGCCCAGAAAAAAGCAGAAGCTGCTGGTGTCATGATGGAACTGGCCCAAGCAGATATGATGGCTCTGGAAGGTATTGGAGATTTCGATGCGGTGACCTGTTACTCGGACAGTCTGTGCTATATGGCAGACCAAGAAGCCGTTTTGCGGGTCTTTGAAGGAGTTCACTCTGTTCTCAATCCAGGTGGTATTTTCCTTTTTGACGTTCACTCCATCTATCAAATGGAGGAAGTCTTTGCAGGCTATAGCTACCATGAAAACTACGAGGATTTTGCCTTTGTCTGGGATACCTATGAGGGTGAGCATGAGTATTCCATTGTTCACGAATTGACCTTCTTTGTCAAAGATGAGGACAGTCAAGAGGAGCGGTTTATCCGTCGGGATGAAGTTCATGAAGAGCGGACCTATCCGATTGAAACCTATGTGGAATGTTTGAAACAAGCTGGTTTTACATCTGTGGAAGTCTTTGCGGACTTTGAAAATCAAGTGCCGACAGAAACCAGCCAGCGGTGGTTTTTCAAGTGTAAGAAGAAATAGGTGGTATTGGATATGAATGTAGCTATCATTATCTTGGTTGCAATATTTGTTATTCTTTTATTGTTATTATTAATTTATGTAGCTTTGTTTCAAATATGGTTAAAATCGAGTCGTCAAATACATGAATACGATGAAGATATTATTCGTGATTATTTATGCAAATTAGCCGAGTCTTTTGAATATTCTAGTACGCAGATTCCCTATGGTCGGGCTAGATGGTTTATATTGGGGAGCAAAGATTTTGTTTGTACAGTTAATGACGTAGAGAATTTGGAGATTTTTGGCTATAGTCCTATTAGGAGCAAAATTGACGAGGAGTTTTTGGAATATGGTTTGTTGTTAACTCAGGATGGATTTTATTTTAGAGAACAAATCGAAAATAGCAATAATGATGCTGATGCTAAGTATAAAATTAGCAAAAAGTTTTTCCCTTTAAAAGGTTTATGGAAGATTACTTGTAAGGGTAAAAAAATTCTACTTTTTTATCCTAATAAGATTGAAAGACTATATTTTCAATTTGATGATGCTCAACAAAAAAATATAGTCGCAAATTTAAACTCAATTATTAAAACAGGTTATACGGCAGATTTACATGAAAACTATTTAGAAAAAGTTATTGATCGTTTGCAAAAAAATGATTTTCATACAGAGAATTTTCAAAATGGAGCTAAAATAGGATCAATTATAGGTTTAAATATGATGCTAGGTTCTCATTTGAAAGATATTCAATTTAATGCTATCGCAAAAGCTCCTCAAGGACATGGGCATGCAGCTGAATATGCTAATAATGTAATAGACAAGATAAAGTATCCTTTCCAAAAAGTAGAGCAAGTAGGGAGAGATAATGTTAAAAATGGGGCAGATAGAATTGTTGGAAATCAAAAAATTCAAACAAAATACTATGCAAAAGCTAGTGGAACGATAAATGCAGCATTTGATAAGGCTAATGGAGGAGAATACCGTTATAAGGGGATGCAGTTAGAAGTTCCTAAGGACCAGTATAATGAATCAATTCAACTCATGAAGAAAAAAATAAAAGCTGGAAAAGTTCCGGGTCATAGTGAGCCTGATGATGCCTATCTGATTATTAGAAAAGGGAATGTTACTTATAATGAGGCAAAACTGGTTGCCAAGGGCGGAAATATTGTTTCATTAAAATATGATGCCATTGATGGAGCTATTCAATCTATTCCAGCTGCAGGAATAAGCTTTGTCCTTGTTTTTGCAATGGAAAAATGGGCTGGAAAAGATACTGAAGAAGCTGCAAAATCAGCAATCTATTCTGGAGTAAAAACGATATTGTTGGGAGCAGCTATATACACAGCTTCTCAACAAATTGGAAAAATTCTTACTAAAAAAATCGCTGATCAAACAGTTAAGAATGTCGCAGCCAATACTGTTGCTAGACAAGCAGCAGGAGTTATTTCATTCGGAATTACTGTAGGTCCGGACGTATTTGATCTACTGCAAGGTAGAATATCTAGCCAACAGTTATTAAAGAATAGCTTAGTAGCAGGAACAGGCTTACTAGGTGGAGTTGCAGGTGGTGCAGTTGCTGGAGCATTTTTAGGTCCAGTTGGGTCATTTGTAGGTGCAGTAGCTGGTGGAACATTGGCTGCTGTTGGTTCTAAGGTTGTTTTAGACAACTTTATAGAAGATGACAGAATTGAGATGTTTGCAATTCTAAAAGAAGAATTTATTGATATTGTTATGGCTATGGCGCTTTCAGAAGAAGAATTTAAAGAAATTCAAAATAATATCTTCGATAAGAAATTAGGGGAACGACTTAAAGACATGTTCCAGAAAAAGCAATCTGTTAAAAATAGGATGTTTACTAGAGAGTCAATAATTGAACGAGAGGTTGAAAGAGTTATCTCAAAACGCACGGTTTTAGCAGAAGAGGATATACTTGAAGCAGTACAGATTGCAGAAAAAGAGTTTGCTGTAATTTAGGTATTAGGTTGTAGATAGTTGAATAAAGTCTAGGAGGTAGGGCATGATTTCAGGGATTACTGCAGAATACAATCCTTTTCACACGGGGCATAAGTACCTGCTGGAACAGGCGGAAGGCTTGAAAATTGTGGTTATGTCTGGCAATTTTATGCAACGGGGCGAGCCTGCTATTGTAGATAAGTGGACACGGGCTCAGATGGCTTTGGAACACGGGGCAGATCTTGTTGTCGAGATGCCCTTTTTAGTGTCGGTCCAGTCAGCTGACCACTTTGCCAAGGGAGCAATCAGCATTTTACACAGGCTAGGTGTGGAAAAACTGGTTTTCGGTACGGAAGAAATGCTGGATTATCAGAAAATTGCGGATATCTATGTGGATAAGTCTGAGGAAATGGAAAATTTTGTGAAAAACTTGCCTGACCATCTTTCTTATCCACAGAAGACCCAGGCTATGTGGCAGGAATTTGCAGGTCTAACCTTCACAGGTGATACGCCCAACCATATTCTGGCTCTGGCTTACGCCAAGGCAGTGGCGGGAACAGGTATTCAGCTCGGCCCAGTTCAGCGGCAGGGGGCTGGTTTTCACTCGGAAGAGGTGGAAACGTCCTACGCCTCGGCGACGGCTATCCGAAAGGGTGCTGACCAGTTGGACTTGGTGCGTGATTTCTTGCCGTCTGCCAGTCTTTTCGAAGAGGCGACCAAGGTAAGCTGGAAGGATTATTTTCCCCTGCTCTGCTACCAGATTGCGACCCACCCAGATCTCAGTCAGGTCTTTCAGGTCAACGAAGAACTAGCCAGTCGTATCCGCTCTGCCATTGGGAGCGCAGCGACCGTGGAGGAGTTAGTGGAAGCCGTTGCGACCAAGCGCTACACCAAGGCGAGGGTGCGACGGGTGCTGACTTATATTCTGGTCAATGCGGTGGAAGCTCCCTTGCCAGATGCGGTCCATGTCCTAGGCTTTTCGGCTCGAGGCCAGGCCTATCTCAAGACAGTCAAGGAGCGGGTGGACCTGGTGACGCGGATCGGCAAAGAGCCCTGGGACAGCCTGACCCAGCAAGCGGATAGCGTCTATCGGTTGGGGGCTGACGCAATAGCAGAGCAGACTTACGGGCGCGTGCCGGTGAGGGTGGAGTGAGATGTAAAAGTTTTTTGATAAAATTCTTGACTCTCACCTTACGTTATCCCTTATACTGGGCATAGAGAGGAGATTTCTATGAGCGAAAATTGGACAGTTAAGCAGGTCAGTCAGTTGACAGGATTGACGGTGAGGACCTTGCACCACTATGACCAGATTGGTTTGCTCAAACCAGCATTTGTGGCTGAAAATGGTTATCGCTACTATAATCAAGAGAATGTGGCTCGTCTGCAAGAAATTCTATTGTTTCGTGAGTTGGATTTTCCTCTCAAAGATATTCAGCAGCTTCTGGACGTGACGGAAGTCAATCGTCAGCAGGTCTTGCGGGACCATATCACCCTTTTAGAGCTCAAAAGGGAACGGCTGGATCGCATCATCAATCACGCCAGATTGCTCACAGAAAAAGGAGGAGAAGTCATGGATTTTCACGCATTTGACAGCAGTCAACTAGAAGCCTACAAGGCGGAGGCCAAGGAGCGGTGGGGGAATACCTCAGCCTTTGCGGAATTTGAAGAGAAATACGATGCCAGTAAGGACCGGGTGTTTGCTCAAGAGATGCAGGCTATTTTTGAAGCTTTTGGAAAAATGCAGAGCTTGGGAGCCGTTCATTCAGATGTGCAGGCTCAGGTAGCCAACTTGCAGGCCTATATCACGGAAAATTTCTACACCTGCACCAAGGAAATCTTACAAAATCTAGGTCTTATGTATGTTGAAGACGAGCGATTTTCAGCCAACATTGACCGAGCAGGTGGACCAGGCACAGCAGCCTTTGTCAGTCAGGCAATAGCAGTTTATTGCAAAGAATAAACGAAAGAAGTCTAGTGAGAACTAGGCTTTTTTTGGTATACTAGATGAAGCTAGAAAATAAGGAGACACCCCATGATTCAACCTATTATGAAAGATATTTTCTTCCTGCAGCAGAAGTCTGAGCCTGCGACTCAGCTAGATGTAC
This sequence comes from Streptococcus suis, assembly GCF_002960625.1. Taxonomy (GTDB): domain Bacteria; phylum Bacillota; class Bacilli; order Lactobacillales; family Streptococcaceae; genus Streptococcus; species Streptococcus suis_T. The sequence continues at coordinate 48,215 of NZ_POJH01000016.1, read as the reverse complement.
AAGTCGGTCAAGATTTGCAGGACACTTTAGCAGCCAACGCTCACGCCTGCGTGGGCATGGCGGCCAACATGATTGGTGTCAAAAAGCGGATTATCATCGTCAACATGGGCTTCACCAACCTGGTCATGTATAATCCCGTCCTCATCAGCAAGGCCAAGCCCTATCAGACAGAGGAAGGCTGCCTATCACTGGAAGGTAGCCGTCCGACGACACGCTATCAGGAGATTGAAGTGGAGTTTTTTGATGCTTCATGGAAAAAGCAGAGCCTAAAGCTGACAGACTTCCAAGCCCAGATTGTTCAGCATGAACTAGATCATTTGGAAGGGATTATCATCTAGTAGTTACCGAATCTATCGTCAGGTAGATTTTTTTATAGTCATTTGAATTAACTTTGATACATTGTCACTTTCGCCTTGCCATACTTTAGTATAGCCTGCGCCTCAGTTCCTTGTTTGAAAGCTAATTCATTCGACTATAAAAAGTCAAAAAAGGTCAAACAAAACTATTGACTTTTGCTGACCAATGGTGTAGAATAAGATTCGTAAGGTAAAGGGCCTTACGAATTCTTTGAACAAACGGTCAGTTAAAGTCAAACGAAAAAGTTTGACTGACAAATTGACTAAATGGTCAGTAAAAGACAAACTTCTGAGGAGGGTACTATGAAAGACAGGATTATACCCTATTAGCGTCATTTAGTTTATCTTTTATTACTGCGTTAACTCGCTTTGCCGTACTTCAGTACTGCCTTCAGCTCGTTGCCTAGTACTAAAAGCAAACTAAAAGACTAAATCAATTTTTTTAAAACAAAGGTCAGTAAAAGTCAAAAGCAAATAAAACTTAAACGAGGTAAAAACGATGAACAACAATTTCAATAACTTTAACAATATGGACGACATTTTCAATCAACTCATGGGCAACATGGGAGGCTATAGTACAGAGCATCGCCGTTATTCTATCAATGGGCGTGAAGTGACACCGGAGGAATTTGCCATTTACCGTCAGACTGGTCGCCTGCCACAGACAGAAGAAGTGGCTCAAACTCAGGCTAAAGGTCAGATAAAGTCAGACGGAATTCTGGCAAAACTGGGCCGCAATTTGACACAAGATGCGCGTGAAGGGAAGTTGGATCCAGTCATTGGACGAAATAAGGAAATCCAAGAAACATCTGAAATTTTGGCACGTCGGACTAAGAATAATCCTGTTCTGGTCGGTGATGCGGGTGTCGGTAAAACTGCGGTAGTAGAAGGCTTGGCTCAAGCCATTGTCAACGGCGATGTGCCCGCTGCCATTAAGAACAAGGAAATCATCTCCATCGACATTTCAGGCTTGGAAGCTGGGACTCAGTACCGTGGAGCTTTTGAAGAAAATGTCCAAAATCTTGTGGATGAAGTCAAAAAAGCTGGCAATATCATTCTCTTCTTTGATGAGATTCATCAGATTTTGGGAGCTGGTAGCACTGGTGGAGACTCAGGTTCCAAGGGATTAGCAGATATTCTCAAACCAGCTCTTTCCCGTGGAGAGTTAACTGTTATCGGTGCGACTACACAGGACGAATACCGCAATACTATTCACAAGAATGCTGCTCTGGCTCGTCGTTTCAATGAAGTCAAGGTCAATGCTCCGTCCGCAGAAGACACCTACCAGATTTTGAAAGGGATTAAGCCGCTTTATGAAGCCCACCACAATATTGAGTTGCCAGATGAGGTTTTGAGAGCTGCGGTTGATTATTCCGTCCAATATATTCCACAGCGCAGCTTGCCTGATAAGGCCATTGACCTGGTCGATGTGACTGCTGCTCACTTGGCTGCCCAACATCCTGTGACAGATATTCAGACCTTGGAAGCAGAAATGGCTGAGGCAAAACAGTTGCAGTTGGAAGCGGCTGAGAAAGAGGATTATGAAAAAGCCTTGAATGAAAAGGTCCGTATTGATAAGCTACAAAAACAGATTGATAATCATACGGAGCAACAGAAAGTGGTGGCGACTGTTAATGATGTGGCTCAGGCGGTTGAGCGAATGACAGGAATTCCAGTCTCTCAAATGGGAGCTTCTGACATTGAACGACTCAAGGAATTGAAAAATCGTCTGGCAGCCAAGGTTATCGGTCAAGATGATGCGGTGGAAGCTGTATCCCGTGCCATTCGTCGTAACCGAGCAGGTTTTGATGACGGAAACCGTCCGATTGGTTCCTTCCTCTTTGTCGGTCCGACAGGTGTGGGTAAGACAGAGTTGGCAAAACAGTTAGCACTAGACTTGTTTGGTAACAAGGATGCCATTATTCGTTTGGATATGTCTGAATACAGCGATCGGACAGCCGTTTCCAAGCTGATTGGGACCACGGCAGGTTATGTGGGCTACGACGACAATTCCCATACTCTTACCGAACGTGTCCGCCGCAATCCTTACTCCATTGTTCTCTTGGATGAGATTGAAAAAGCAGATTCACAAGTGCTTACCCTCCTTTTGCAAGTGCTGGATGATGGGCATTTGACTGATGGCCAGGGCAACCAAGTTAACTTTAAGAATACCATTATTATCGCGACTTCTAATGCTGGATTTGGTTATGGAATGGCAGAAGGTGAGGAAGAGCTAGATATCATGGACCGCATTGCTCCATTCTTCCGTCCGGAATTCCTCAACCGTTTCAACGCAGTTATAGAATTTAAACATCTGGACAAGGAAAATCTAAAAGCAATTGTTGACTTGATGTTAGCACAGGTTAATCAAACCCTAGCTAAAAAAGGGATTACCCTTGAAGTGACCGAGACCGCCAAAGAGTTCTTGATGGAAGAAGGTTATGACAAGGCCATGGGAGCTCGTCCATTGCGCCGTGTGATTGAAAATCAAATTCGAGACAAGGTAACGGATTACTATCTGGATCACCTAGATGTGACAAACTTGTTGGCTGATGTAGTGGAAAATGAGATTCAAATCAGCGAGCAAACCTTTTCATAAAAAAATAAGATAATATAGAAAATCTGAGAAGAAATTCTCGGATTTTCTTTTTTATTCTCGCTTACAAGCACCCTATAAATCCCATATTGACAGCTTTCGAGCAGTTTTACGGAAAAGTTTTTCAAAAATCTTGCATAATTCCTTGACAAGTGCAAACGTTTGCGTTAAACTATCATTGTACTTGAAAGAAAGGAAAACGTTTTTATGGCGAATCGTACCAGTGGAATTTTAATGCATATTACCTCACTTCCAGGTAAGTTTGGTATCGGTACTTTTGGAAAGCCTGCCTATGATTTTGTTGATTTCTTGGTTGAAACCAAGCAGACCTACTGGCAGCTTCTTCCTCTCACAACGACCAGTTATGGGGATTCTCCCTACCAATCATTTTCAGCCATCGCTGGAAATACCCACCTAATTGATTTTGATTTATTGGCAGAAGAGGATTTACTAGCAAATTTTGATTACCAAGATGTGAATTTTGGGGACAATCCAGAAAAAGTGGATTATGCCTTGATTTATGAAGCGCGTCGACCAATCTTGGAAAGAGCTGTTAAAAATTTCTTGAGTGATGACAAGCGTAAAGTAGTCTTTCAAGAATTTGAAAAAGCTAATTCTTCCTGGCTAAACGACTATGCGGAATTCATGGCCATTAAAGAACACTTCGGCAACAAGGCCCTACAAGAATGGGATGACAAGAAAGTGGTTGCTCGAAATGAAGAAGCCCTTGAAAAATATCGCTTGGAATTGGCAGACCAAATTGATTACTTTAAAGTAACGCAGTATTTCTTCTTTAGCCAGTGGAAGCAGTTGAAGGACTACGCCAACAAGAACCACATCAAGATTATTGGAGATATGCCCATTTACGTATCGGCAGATAGTGTGGAAGTTTGGACCAAGCCACAGCTCTTCAAGCTTGATAGCGAACGCAAGCCACTTTATGTGGCAGGCGTACCAGCGGATAACTTCTCTGCGGACGGTCAGCTCTGGGGTAACCCACTTTATGATTGGGAGCAACATGAAAAGACTGGCTACAACTGGTGGATTTACCGTATTCACGAGAGCTTCAAGATTTACGATGTCTTGAGAATTGACCACTTCAAAGGCTTCTCAGACTATTGGCAGGTAGCTGGAGATGCTAAAGTTGCCAAGGTGGGCACATGGGAGCCAGGTCCAGGCTACAATCTTTTCAAGGCGGTCAAAGAAACCCTTGGTGATTTGCCCATTATTGCAGAGGACCTTGGAAATATCGATGCCAAGGCACGCAAGTTGTTGGCAGACTGCGGCTACCCAGGTATGAAAATCCTAGAATTTGGCTTCTTCGATGTGACAGGGCAGAGCATTGACATCCCACACCGTTGTGTGCCAAACTCGATTGCCTATACCGGTACTCACGACAATGAGGTGGTTAATGGCTGGTATAACAATCTAGAGCCTGAACAACAGGAATTTGTAGATGCCTATACCAACAGAAAACCGATTGAGCCAGTTACTCAAGCCATGCTTAGAACACTGTTTGCAACGGTCAGCGATACAGCTATTGCGACCATGCAAGATGTTCTGGACTTGGGTGAAGACAGCCGTATGAACATGCCTTCAACTGTTGGAGGCAACTGGGAATGGCGGATGAAAGCCGAAGATTTAACCCAGGACCGCATAGACTTCTTAGTCAAAATGACTACACTATATCAACGAGGAAATAAAAATCATGAATAACTTTACTACATTTGCAGAAAGCAAAGCCAATAAGAAATTAGCCGACATGACCAACGAAGAAATCTATCTTCAGTTGCTCAACTATGTCAAATTATCAGCGGCAGATATGCCAAAAAACACAGGTAAACGTAAGGTTTACTATATCTCAGCTGAGTTCCTTATCGGTAAACTCTTGTCAAACAACCTGATCAACTTGGGTGTTTACAAGGACATTCAGGCAGAATTGGCAGCAGCTGGCAAGTCCTTGGCACAGGTTGAAGATGTTGAACCAGAACCATCACTTGGTAACGGTGGTCTTGGCCGCTTGGCATCTTGCTTTGTGGATTCTATGTCAACGCTTGGCATTAACGGTGAAGGTGTTGGTCTTAACTACCACTGTGGTCTGTTTAAACAAGTCTTCAAGGACAACCAACAAGATGCAGAGCCAAACTTCTGGATTGAAAATGATTCTTGGTTGATTCCAACGACAATCAGCTACGATGTTCCATTCAAAAACTTCACCTTGACTTCTAAATTGGACCGTTTGGACATCCTTGGTTACAAGAAAGATACTAAGAACTACCTCAACTTGTTTGATATCCAATCTGTCAACTACGGCTTGATTGAAAATGGCATTTCATTTGACAAGACGGCTATTCAAGAAAACTTGACCCTCTTCTTGTACCCAGATGATTCAGACAAGAATGGTGAATTGCTCCGTATTTACCAACAATACTTCATGGTATCTAACGCTGCCCAGCTTTTGATTGACGAAGCGATTGAGCGTGGCTCAAACGTGCGTGACTTGGCAGATTATGCTTATGTACAAATCAACGATACCCACCCTTCACTTGTCATTCCAGAATTGATCCGTCTTTTGACTGAAAAACACGGCTTAGAATTTGCAGAAGCAGTGGCAATCGTTAAGAACATGACAGGTTACACCAACCACACCATCTTGGCAGAAGCCCTTGAAAAATGGCCATTGTCATTCTTGGAAGAAGTGGTGCCTCACTTGGTAGACATCATCAAGGAATTGGATGCCTTGGTAGCTAAGGAAGTGGCGGATGTAGCCCTTCACATCATTGACGAGTCTGGTCGTGTGCACATGGCTCACATGGATATCCACTTCTCAAACTCTGTCAACGGGGTTGCGGCTCTCCATACTGAAATCTTGAAAAACTCTGAGTTGAAAGGCTTCTACGAGCTTTACCCAGAAAAATTCAACAACAAGACAAACGGTATCACCTTCCGTCGTTGGTTGGAATTTGCTAACCAAGACCTTGCTGATTACATCAAGGAATTGATTGGTGATGAGTATTTGACAGATGCGACTAAGCTTGAGAAATTGTTGGCCTTTGCTGATGACAAAGAAGTGCATGCTAAGTTGGCTGAAATCAAGCACAACAACAAATTGGCCCTTAAACGTTACCTCAAAGATAACAAGGGTATCGAATTGGATGAAAACTCTATCATCGATACACAGATCAAACGTTTCCACGAGTACAAACGCCAACAAATGAATGCCTTGTATGTCATCCACAAGTATCTTGAAATCAAGAACGGCAACCTGCCAAAACGTAAAATCACCGTTATCTTCGGTGGTAAGGCAGCTCCAGCTTACGTGATTGCCCAAGACATCATTCACTTGATTCTCTGCTTGTCTGAGTTGATCAACAATGACCCAGAAGTCAGCAAGTATCTCAACGTTCACTTGGTAGAAAACTACAATGTAACCGTTGCTGAAAAACTCATCCCTGCGACAGATATTTCTGAGCAAATCTCATTGGCTTCTAAAGAAGCATCAGGTACTGGTAACATGAAATTCATGCTCAACGGTGCCTTGACACTTGGTACCATGGACGGTGCCAACGTTGAGATTGCTGAGTTGGCTGGTATGGACAATATCTATACATTTGGTAAGGATTCAGATACCATTATCGACTTGTACGACAAGGCTGGCTACGTATCTGCGGACTACTACAATGGTGATGCTAATATCAAACGTGCGGTTGACTTCATCGTCAGCGACGAAATCCGTGCTCTTGGTAATGAAGAACGCCTTGGTCGTCTTCACCATGAATTGATTTCGAAAGACTGGTTCATGACCTTGATCGACTTGGCTGAATACATTGAAGTCAAGGAGCAAGTCTTTGCAGACTACGACGATCAAGATTCATGGAACAAGAAAGTTGTTCACAACATCGCCAAAGCAGGATTCTTCTCATCTGACCGTACAATCGAGCAGTATAACGAAGACATCTGGCACAGTAACTAATCCAAAACAAAAGAATGTTTCCGATTGGGAACATTCTTTTTGGTATTCTTCATTTTTTATCGTTTGGCCATTGAAACAAAGGTAACCTTATCTGGTCGGTAGGTGATGGTTCCGTACTGGAAAGGACGGCCGTCTGCCAGATAGGTGGTGCTAGTGACGGAAACCACCATGTCGTAGTCAGCTAGATCAAGCAAGGATTTTTCTTCCTCCGTCGCAAAGCGGAAGGAAATTTCTCGCCGAGAATGGGAAATCTCTAGACCTAATTCTTCTTCCAAATACTTATAAATCGAGCTTTCAGCCACTTCCTTGCTGAGATAGGGAACAATCCTGCGGTCAAAGTAGGAAATCTCATACTCTAATCGCTCACCGTCGATAGTCCGAACGCGACTGACACGGTAGAGATCCGTTTTTTCATCCACTTCCAATTCCTTCATGACCTCTGGCTGACCTTGGACAATATAGAGGTTGGTCAATTCGGTCTGGACTTGATGGTGGGCAGAGCGGTTGAGTTCGCTAACAGTTTTCAATTCGGACACAAATGGTTTTCTAACGAGGTTATGGTCCAAAATAATCGAGTTTCGTCCCTGACGTTTTTGGATATAGCCGTCCATTTCCAACAGAGATAGTGCCTTGCGGATGGTGTCCTTGGAATAGGAATAAATCTCCATCAGCTCATTCTCTGTAGGCATCTCTTGATTGGCCCTCCAGATATTTTGTTCAATTTTTTCCTTGATGTCAGCATAGACTTTCTTGTATTTACTCATTTGGGGTAACTTCCTAGCTTGCTATTTATCGCTAGTATATCATAAAAAATGCCAAAGGTCAGTATTCTAAGTCCAGATAAACTTTTACGTAAAACATTTTAAATTATTCCGTAAAAGTGTTGACAAGTGAAAACGTTTACGTTATAATAAGGCTACAAGTTGAAAAGGTTTTACGAAGTAAATAGAAAGGAGAGATATGAAATTACTAACAGTCAATGTTCATGCCTGGCTAGAAGATGACCAGCATGAAAAATTGGATATTTTAGCTCAGACCATTGCCCAAAAGCAATATGATGTGATCGCTCTTCAGGAAGTCAATCAGCTAATGACAAGTCCCTTGGTGACCAAGGACTTACGCCAAGACAATTATGGTTTGGTTTTGCTTGAAAAGCTGAAAGAGCTTGGAGTGACAGACTATTCTTATTTCTGGTCCAATTCCCATATTGGTTACGATAGATATGATGAAGGAATTGCCTTCTTGACTAAACTACCTGTCTATGAAGTAGATGCCTTCTACTGTAGTCAGAACCAAGACCTGACATCAATCTTATCTAGAAAAATCATCGGTTTGACAGTCTTGCACGAGAAGGAATGGATTGACATTTATTCTTGTCATATCAATCTTCCTGACAGTAAAGAAGAAAATCAGTTGGAGAATATTCGCTCGATTGTGGAACGGACAAGTTCGGGACGTTTGAAAATTCTAATGGGAGATTTCAATACGGATGCCCTGTCAAATCCACAAGCCTATCAAGCAATCAAGGACTTAGGTTTATATGATAGTTATGATTTGGCTGAGAAAAAGGATAGGGGAATCACCGTTGAAAAAGCCATTGATGGGTGGGCAGGTCATAGTCAGGAAAAACGTCTGGACTATGTGTTCTTAAATCAGAAAAGACAGGTTCAATCCAGTCGTGTGATTTTCAATGGAGATAATCTTCCCATTATTTCAGACCACTTTGGTGTGGAAGTTAACATTAGTATTTAATGGTCAACTGACCAAGAAAAATTTAGGAGAAACATATGAAAAAATTTCTTAGTTTCGAATTTTGGCAAAAATTCGGTAAATGTTTGATGGTAGTGATCGCCGTTATGCCGGCGGCAGGTCTGATGGTTTCTATCGGAAACTCGATTCCACTAATCAGTCCTGAATCAGAATTGCTCATTCGTATTGGGAATATCATTGCCCAAATCGGTTGGGGGATTATCGGAAACCTTCACTTGCTCTTTGCCTTGGCAATCGGTGGTAGCTGGGCTAAGGAAAAAGCTGGCGGTGCTTTCTCAGCAGGTCTTGCCTTTATCCTCATTAACTTGATTACCGGTCACTTCTTCGGTGTAACTACTGATATGTTGGCAGATGCGACTGCGACTGTTAGCACAGTCTTTGGGACAGAAATTCCAGTATCTGGATACTTTGTCAATATCCTTGGTCAGCCTGCTTTGAACATGGGTGTCTTTGTAGGGATTATTGCTGGTTTTGTTGGTGCGACTGCTTACAACAAATACTACAACTATCGCAAGTTGCCAGATGTATTGACCTTCTTTAACGGCAAACGCTTCGTACCATTTGTGGTTATCTATCGCTCAGTTCTTGTAGCGCTTGGTTTGGCAATCTTCTGGCCTCTTGTACAAACTGGTATTAACAGTTTTGGTAAATGGATTGCAACATCACAAGACACAGCTCCTATTGTAGCTCCATTCGTTTATGGTACCTTGGAACGTTTGCTTCTTCCATTTGGTCTTCACCACATGTTGACCATTCCAATGAACTATACATCACTTGGTGGGACCTATGACATCTTGACAGGTGCTCAAGCAGGTACACAGGTATTTGGTCAAGATCCGCTTTGGTTGGCTTGGATTACTGACTTGATCAACCTCAAAGACGCTGGCGATATGGCTCAGTACAATGACTTGCTTGCTAATGTAACTCCTGCTCGCTTTAAAGTAGGTCAAATGATTGGTTCCTCTGGTATTCTCATGGGCTTGACCCTTGCTATGTACCGCAATGTTGATGAGGATAAGAAGAAAAAATATCGTGGTATGTTCCTTTCATCTGCTGCAGCTGTCTTTTTGACAGGTGTAACAGAACCAATTGAGTTTATGTTCATGTTTGCGGCAATGCCACTCTATGTAGTCTATGCATTTGTACAAGGTGCGGCTTTTGCGATGGCAGATATTGTCAATTTGCGTATGCACTCATTTGGTAATATCGAATTCCTTACACGTACACCGATGGCGATTAAAGCCGGTATTGGTATGGACGTTGTCAATTTTATCTGGGTAACAGCCCTCTTTGCAGTTGCAATGTACTTCATTGCTAACTTCATGATTCAAAAATTCAACCTAGCAACTTCTGGTCGTAATGGTAACTATGATACAGAAACAACAGATGTGGTTTCAAACTCAAACGTAGATACTGCAGATGCTAATTCACAAGTGGTACAAATCATCAACTTGCTTGGTGGTCGTGATAATATCGCAGATGTGGATGCTTGTATGACTCGTCTTCGTGTAAGTGTCAAAGATGTGGCACAGGTTGGAGATGAAAATGCTTGGAAACAGGCTGGTGCTATGGGCTTGATTATCAAAGACTCAGGTGTTCAAGCAGTTTATGGACCAAAAGCAGATGTTCTCAAATCAGACATTCAAGATTTGCTAGAATCTGGCGTAGCCATTCCGCGTACAGAAATTGTTGCAAGTGAAACAGTAGTGGAGGAAGCACAATTCAAGGGTGTGACCGAGGCAGTTTACTCTGTTGCTGAAGGGCAAGCCGTTGCCATCACAGAAGTGAAAGATCCAGTCTTCTCACAAAAAATGATGGGTGACGGTTATGCAGTTGAGCCTAGCTCCGGCAATGTCTACGCACCAGTTTCAGGTATTGTAACTAGTGTCTTCCCAACAAAACACGCTGTCGGAATTTTGTCTGACAAGGGTGTAGAAGTTTTAGTTCACGTTGGTTTAGACACAGTTGCACTAAACGGTGCTCCATTCTCAACTAAGGTAACAGATGGTCAACGTGTTGAAGCAGGGGACTTGCTCCTTGTTGCAGATCTTGAAGCCATTCGCTCAGCAGGACGTGAAACAACCATCGTCGTTGCCTTCACAAACACAGCAGAAATCAAATCTGTCAGCCTTGAAAATCTTGGACAAGTCAGTCAAGATAGCCAAGTTGCGACAGTTGAGTTGTAAGATAAAAAGACAAGTTCATGTGAGCTTGTCTTTTGTTTTAAAAATCTTCTCAATCCTTGCCATTTATGGTATAATAAAGCGATTTTATAAAATGTAGGAGGTTCCCCATGGGACGTAAATGGGCCAATATTGTAGCCAAGAAAACCGCAAAAGACGGTGCTAACTCAAAAGTTTACGCCAAATTTGGTGTTGAAATCTATGTAGCAGCGAAAAAGGGTGACCCAGATCCAGAAACAAACTCAGCGCTGAAATTTGTTATCGACCGTGCTAAGCAAGCGCAGGTTCCAAAACACATCATTGACAAGGCCATTGACAAAGCAAAAGGAAATACAGACGAAACCTTCGTGGAAGGTCGTTACGAAGGCTTTGGACCAAACGGTTCTATGATTATCGTTGATACCTTGACATCAAACGTAAACCGTACCGCAGCCAATGTTCGCTCTGCCTTTGGTAAAAATGGTGGTAACATGGGTGCGTCTGGTTCCGTATCATTCATGTTTGATAAAAAAGGCGTAGTGGTCTTTGCTGGTGATGATGCAGATGCCATCTTCGAATTGCTCCTTGAAGCAGATGTCGAAGTCGATGATGTAGAAGCAGAAGAAGGAACAATCACTGTTTATACAGCACCAACTGATTTGCACAAGGCAATCGTGGCACTTAAGGAATCAGGTATTGAAGAGTTTAACGTTACTGAACTTGAAATGATCCCACAATCAGAAGTATCACTTGACGGCGATGACCTTGCAACATTTGAAAAACTCTACGATGCCCTCGAAGACGACGAAGACGTCCAAAAAATCTACACGAATGTAGATGGCTTTTAATATAAAAAAAGTGCTACTAGCACTTTTTTTATATTAAAAGGTTGGAGATTGAAATCGTCGGCAGACGATTCTCATTATACGTGGGACGTCCTAGAAGGTTGGAAATTGGAACTGCCGGTAGGCAGTTTTCTTTATACCCAAAAGCCCGGGGGACAGTCATTTTTATTAAAAGGTTGGAGATTGAAATCGTCGGCAGACGGTTCTCATTGTACGTGGGACGTCCTAGAAGGTTTGAAATAAGAACCAAGCTGGTTTTCTTTATTTTCAGCTGTCCATAAGGACAATTATTGGCTTAAAAGGTTGGAAATTAGGATTGCTGGCAGGCAATCCTTTCTTTATCATTTCATGGTCTGTGGGACATATAAAATGACTAGAAAGTTGGAGATGAGAACCGCTGGTAGGCGGTTTTCTTTGTAGCTATTAGAATGTCCAGGGGAAGTTATTTTTATTAGAAGGTTGGAGATGCGAACCGCTGACAAGCGGTTTTCTTTGTCATTTCATAGTCCGGGGGACAGTCATTTTTGTTAAAAGGTTGGAGATTGGAACTGCCGGCAGGCAGTTTTCTTTATGCTCAAAAGTCCAGGGAGTGGATTAAAACCGTCAGGGAAGTGACTGTTTTAACCCGAGCAAAAAATATAAAATCGAGGCTTGTTCAGTGAACGGTTGTAGCTTGAATCGAGGAATTTTTGCTAGTTTGGATAGAAGACAAGAATAGCGGAAGTGGAAGATGATTTGGTGTACTCGAATTGTTCCATATCTTGAACGGATAGGGTTTGAACAGTGAGGTAAGTTTGTTTTTTATAGCGAATATTAAAATCATTGCTACTACCAGCATCGATAGTTGAGAAGCTCTTTTCATTCAGAGTAAACTCTTCTTTTGAGAGTTTCTCGAGATTTTCTTTTGTTGCCATTAAATAGATTTTGCCAGAGAAAGGAGATTCAAGAGAGAATTCTCCTTTGGATGTCGTGATTTCGACAATTTGCTGAAAGTTCTCAATCTTAGCCAGACGTTCATCTGTTTTTAGAGCTTTTTCTGTTTCAATGGAAGCTGCTGTTAGCTCGTTTTGCATTTCTTTATTAACTTCTGAAGTGACAGAGTGACAAGCACTTAAGCAAGGTATCATCATGCAGAGTGCAATGAGAGAAATATACTTTTTCATCATGGGCTCCTTTATATAATTTCATCATTTTCAGCTTGTAAAAGTACACCTTTTTCCAATATCATTTTTGCTAGTAATGCAATAATAATCAGCACACCATTTATGAAGTAATCACTGAGTGAAAAATCATATAAATCACTTATATTCTTTAAGCCTAGGTAAGATAAGAATAAAGCACTTGCAAATTGTATGCTCGTCCATACGATCAGAGTTCCTAAAATTATTTTTGTATAGACTACATTTTCAGTTGAGAAGATAGTTCCTTTCTGAAAGTTGATAATCATTTTTTTGAGTATGGTAGCCATGTAGATGAAGCAGGCTACCAATATGATACTTATGATTAGAATAGTAACAATGATAAGCAGGGGGACAGTTAGTTGTAGACTATTTTGAATAGGTTTCCCACCTATAAGTAGAATAAGAAGTGCCAAAACTATCAGTCCTGTTAAGGCAATCAATCCATAACGAATAAACGTTAGCAACTGTATGACGATGTTGAAAAATATCTTTTTGTTCATGCTATTCTCCCTCATTCACATATTCCAAAATATCTCCTGGTTGGCAGTTTAGGATTCGGCAGATGCTCATCAGGGTATTAAAACGAATGCCTTTGGCCTTTCCTGTTTTGAGAATAGATAGATTGGCCTCGGTAATACCGACTTGCTCTGCTAGGTCCTTGGAAGTCATTTGCCGGTCTTTGAGGACCTTGTCTAAGTTTACGCGAATTATTTCCATATCAGATAAACTCGCTGTTCTCGGTTGTTAGTTGGTGCTTTTTTGTTCCATTAACTAACATGCTTGCTGTATTGAGTAAACTTTTTTTCATAGCAAACCTCTGATTATTATTGTTTTATGATAATATTATCTGTAAAATTATTATAAAACAATAATTTTTGAAATGCAAGCGTTTTTTTAAAAAATTTATTTTTTGTGTGACTGAGAAAGTTTGTAGTATTATCTAGTTATAATAGATAACTATAACCGTCCCTAGAAAATAGCTATTTGAAAGCTTGTAGCTTTTCTGTTATGATAGAACAGTATCATTTTTAGGAGGAGCTATGTCAAATAATTTACTTGTTTTACAATCTGACTTTGGTCTAGTAGATGGTGCCGTGTCAGCTATGATTGGTGTGGCTCTTCAGGAGTCGCGTGACCTAGTTGTTCACAACCTGACCCACGATATTACACCTTACAATATTTTCGAAGGCTCTTACCGTCTTTTTCAGACAGTTGAATATTGGCCAGAAGGTACAACTTTTGTTTCGGTCGTTGATCCAGGAGTAGGCTCTAAGCGTAAAAGTGTCGTGGCCTTGACGGAGCAGAACCATTTTATCGTAACCCCAGACAACGGAACCCTTTCCTTCATCAAAAAACATGTCGGTATCAAGGCTGTTCGTGAAATTTCAGAAGTAGCCAATCGTAGAGCTAACACGGAGCATTCCTATACTTTCCACGGTCGTGATGTTTATGCATACACAGGTGCAAAATTAGCCTCAGGTCATATCAGTTTTGAAGAAGTTGGACCAGAGTTGCAGGTGGCAGATATTGTTGAAATTCCAACCGTTCCGACAGAAGTTGGACAAGACTTTGTCAAAGGAGCTATCGACATCTTGGATGTTCGCTTTGGTTCACTATGGACCTCAATCACGCGTGAGGAATTTTATACCTTGAAGCCGCAATTTGAGGACCGTTTTGAAGTGACCATCTACAACAACGACATGTTGGTCTACCAAAACCAAGTGACCTATGGCAAGTCTTTTGCGGATGTCCGCATCGGTCAACCCCTGCTCTATATCAATTCACTCTATCGAGTGGGCTTGGCCATTAACCAAGGATCCTTTGCCAAGGCCTATAATGTCGGTGTCGGTCAAAACTGGCATATCGAAATCAAACGCATTAGTAATTAAAGAAAATGAAGGAGAATTTTATGAAAAATAATTCTATCAAAACTGTCGTAGCTACCGGTATCGGTGCTGCCCTCTTTGTTGTCATTGGCTTGCTAATCAACATTCCTACTTTTGTTCCAAATACTTCAATTCAGCTCCAATACGCTGTTCAGGCACTTTTGTCAGTTGTATTTGGTCCAGTAGTTGGCTTTTTAGTAGGTTTTATTGGCCATACGCTTAAAGATTCGTTGACATACGGACCTTGGTGGTCATGGATTTTAGCCTCAGGAGTAGTAGGATTGGTTATTGGCTTTGCAAAAAATCGTCTTCGTGTTAAGGAAGGGATTTTTGAAGGAAAAGATATTGTAGTTTTCAATATCTTCCAAGTAGTTGCTAATGTTATTGCCTGGGGAATTATCGCTCCAGTATTGGATATTGTTATCTATAGTGAAGCAGCAAATAAGGTATTCACTCAGGGCTTGGTAGCTGGAATTGTCAATAGTATTACAATAGCCATTGCTGGTACTATTCTTCTTGGAGTTTATGCTCGTTCGCAAACGAAAACAGGTAGTTTGTCAAAAGATTAAGAACTTTCTCGAACAGGACTATCAAAAATAGAATAAAAACCGAATGTTACTATCAACCTAGAAAATTTCTAGGTTGATTTTTTTGAGAAAGATATTGATGATATGATATAATAATATAAAAGAATAGAAATTGTCAGATGAAGGGAGGAGTGATGTATGGCTTGGACAGAAGAAAATCTAGCTCCCCTTATTCATTCTATTCTCAATCCAGGCGAGGAGATTTTAACCATTTATCAGTCTGGAACGACAGATTCTCTCTATATATGTGTTTTGTGGAATACGATTTATTACAAGGTCTTTCGCATCAGTAATCATCCATCTACCTCAAGCTACAAACAACCCACCTTCTATGATTTTCATGGGGAATTTTACATGAAGGGGGCTATTCGAAACTACCTCTATCAAGAGGGAAGTTGGTATGTCTTGACCAAACAAGGCTACTACTTGCTACAATTTTTTCAGAAAGCTTGGGATGCTAAGCAGGATATTTTCGCTAGTTGGCATAAGGGTAGGTTACAGGTTCGCTTACTCATTGAGGAAGAAGAGGCTAGCTGTCTGGTCCACTACCGTTTCCCTGATAATCAGGCTAGGGAGGTGGAACGCCTCCTAGCATCAGGTTTATTGACTGCAACCTACCTTTCCCGTTCCTCTCTCAAGATACGGATTAGCCGGTTTGTAGCTCCCTATATAGAGGTTATTCGTCACAGCCAACTCTATCGTAAAAAACCGAGTAAATCCATGCTTCAGTGGGAAAAATATCAGTCCCAGCTCATTGAGCTCCAAAGGACCTATCGCTTGGTTGAGGATCGACCACCGTCGACTTTTGTTGGAAAATGGCTGAGCTTCCTACAAGCCTATCTCTGCTCTGCTATTGTCACCTACTGGGAAGAGATGATTAAAGATGTGGAGTGGCAAGAGAAGGAGACAGTGGAGCTGCCGAAAAAAAGGACTAAGCAGACCGATCCCATAAAGGACAAGTGGAAGAAGAATATTGCCAAGCGCCACAAGCGCCAGGTGGGCCAACTCCTCGGTGATGATGCCTTGGAAAAATTGAAACAACTCAAATCTGAATTGGAAGAGTGATTTTCAGTTCAGATTTTTGTTTTTTGATTGTGTAAGCGATATAATATACCTTGATTTTGATTAGAAATGTCAAAATTTTATCATCTATTGCAAAGATTGAGAAGGAGAAATCATGTCAAAAGACATTCGCGTATTGTTATACTATAAGTATGTTCCAATTGAAAATGCCAAAGAGTATGCTGCTGAGCACTTGGCTTTCTGTAAGTCTATCGGATTAAAAGGCCGTATCTTGATTGCTGATGAAGGCATCAACGGTACTGTTTCTGGTGACTACGAAACAACTCAAAAATACATGGACTATGTTCATGCTAATCCACTTTTCAGCGATTTGTGGTTTAAGATTGATGAAGAAAATGAGCAAGCTTTCAAGAAAATGTTTGTTCGTTACAAAAAAGAAATTGTTCACCTTGGTTTGGAAGACAACGACTTCGACAGTGACATCGACCCACTTGTGACAACAGGTGCTTACTTGTCACCAAAAGAGTTCAAAGAAGCTCTCTTGGACGAAGATACAGTTGTTTTGGATACCCGTAATGACTATGAGTACGACCTTGGTCACTTCCGCGGTGCCATTCGCCCAGACATCCGCAACTTCCGTGAGTTGCCACAATGGGTGCGTGATAACAAAGAGAAATTCATGGACAAGCGCGTGGTGGTTTACTGTACTGGTGGTGTCCGCTGTGAGAAATTCTCCGGCTGGATGGTTCGTGAAGGTTACAAGGATGTAGGTCAGCTTCACGGTGGTATTGCAACCTATGGTAAAGACCCAGAGGTTCGTGGCGAATTGTGGGATGGTAAGATGTACGTCTTTGACGAGCGTATCGCGGTTGATGTCAATCATGTAGACCCAGTAGTTGTTGGTAAGGACTGGTTCGATGGTACACCATGTGAACGCTATGTCAACTGTGGCAACCCATTCTGTAACCGCCGTATCTTGACCTCAGAAGAAAATGAACACAAGTATGTCCGTGGCTGTTCAGCGGAATGCCGTGCCCATGAGCGCAACCGTTATATCTCTGAAAACGGCTTGACCCGCCAAGAATGGGCAGAGCGTTTGGAAGCGATTGGGGAAACTCTGGCTCCAGCAAATGCTTAATAACATCAAGATTGCATTGAGAAATCAGTGCAATTTTTCTTTTCCTGTCTTGTGCTGTCTGTTACTTGGTGAGTGCTAGGAACGAAAGAGTTAACCAGTATTTTCCAAGCTAAGCCGAATGAATAGAAATAAGTAGTTCACGAAGAAGCGTCCCCTTTAATCGTTCGTCATAGCTCATGGATTGGGAGAAAGGGAGAATTCTTCCTTTTTTTCATGCTGGATTCTGATATAATAGGAATATGAAAAAAGTCATCGAATTTAAGAATTTTTCCTTTAAATACAATGCGCAGACGGATGTGACCTTACATGGTATTGATTTGACTATCTATGAAGGAGAGAAGGTGCTGATTATTGGGCCATCTGGTTCAGGTAAGTCCACTCTCGGTCAGGTCTTGAACGGGATTATCCCTGCCATCCATAAGGGAACCCATACTGGGGATTTTGAACTGATGGGGGTCTCTGCCTTTGACCAGTCCATTTACCAAAAATCTCTTCTGGTCAGCACTGTTTTGCAGGATACGGATGGGCAGTTTATAGGGCTTTCTGTAGCAGAAGATTTGGCCTTTGCCTTGGAAAATGACATGGAAACCTTGGCGACCATGAAGGAACGAGTTCATGACTGGGCTGTACGCTTGGACTTAAAAGAACTGTTGAACCTTCGTCCCCAGGATCTTTCGGGAGGTCAGAAGCAACGGGTCAGCCTAGCAGGGGTCTTGATTGATGAAAGTCCTATTTTGTTATTCGATGAACCTCTGGCCAACCTGGATCCCAAATCTGGTCAAGATACCATTGACTTGATTGATCGTTTGCATGAGCAAGAAGGAACGACGACCATCATCATTGAACACCGCTTGGAAGATGTCCTTTATCGACAGGTAGACAGAATTGTGTTGATAAACGATGGACGTATTCTCTTCAATGGTCATCCAGATCAGCTCTTGCAGACAAGTCTATTAAGAGAAAATGGTATTCGAGAGCCCCTCTATATTTCTACCTTACGAGGCTTAGGCTATCCAATTGAAAGATCTGATAACCTCTCTTCAGTCTGGGAACTTGAACTAGGTTCATTAGAAGTTGGTAAACTTCCTCATGTGAATGTGGGAGAAGTGGAAAAGGAAGTCTTGCTGGAAGCCCGCAATTTGCAATTCGCTTACTCTGATAAAACCATTCTCTCAGGCATAGATTTAAATATCTATAAGGGTGAGCGTTTGGCCATCGTCGGAAAAAATGGGGCTGGGAAATCAACTTTGGCCAAGGCCTTGTGTGCCTTTATTCAACCTGATGGTGAGATTTTGTGGCAAGGTAAATCCATTAAGGATGATTCTGTCAAGGAGAGAGCGGAGCGGATTGGTTACGTTCTTCAGAACCCTAATCAGATGATCAGTCAGACCATGATTTTTGATGAGGTAGCCCTTGGTTTACGAATGAGGGGAGTGGCGGAAGAAGAAATTGAGGCTAGGGTCTTCAAGATTTTAGAGGTTTGTGGCTTGTATCAGTACCGCAAATGGCCGATTTCAGCCTTGTCCTACGGTCAGAAGAAGAGGGTGACCATTGCCACTATCTTGGTGCTTAATCCTGAGATTATTCTGTTGGATGAACCAACAGCTGGTCAGGACCAACGTCATTACCAGGAGATGATGGATTTCTTGGATCAACTTAATGCTCAAGGACACACCATTGTGATGATTACCCACGATATGCAGTTGATGTTGGATTATTCAGATAGGGCTATTGTTGTGGTGGATGGTCAGATTATCGAAGATGCTAGTCCAGCAGAAATCTTGTCAAATAGCCAGGTCATTGAAGAAGCCAATTTGAAGGAAACATCTATATTCCACTTGGCAGAACGCTTGGCAGTAAACCCGTTGGAATTGACCATGTTCTATATGCAGGAAGAAAGGAGGGGGCAATGAGCCAACAACATTTAATTGGTTACCATAAAGGAAGTGGCATTATTTACGATTTGTCTGCTGTTACCAAGCTCTTGTTTTTCCTGATTGTGACTATTCTTGCCATGGTGACTTACGATACCCGTTTGATTGCCTTTATTGCACTATTTTCGCTGGCCTTATTCAAACTATCCGGTATTCGCTATAAGGATGTGTCCCTTGTTCTGCTGTTTACAATTGTTTTTGCCCTCTTAAATGCCTTGATGGTTCATCTGTTTGCACCAAGGTACGGAGTAGAGCTCTATGGGGCTGAAACGGTTATCCTTTCTGGTTTTGGTTCCTATTCCTTGACTAGTCAGCAGCTTTTTTATCTGTTTAACTTACTCTTGAAATATTTTTGCACAGTGCCTCTGGCTCTTGTCTTTTTGATGACAACCCATCCGAGCCAGTTTGCTTCAAGCTTAAATCAGATTGGGGTATCTTATAAGGTAGCCTATGCGGTTAGTTTGACCATGCGTTATATCCCAGATATTCAGGAGGAGTTTTATACTATTCGGATGTCCCAGGAAGCGCGTAGTTTGGAGTTATCTAAGAAAGGCAAGTTAATGGACCGTATTAAGGGCAATCTAGCTCTGGTTATCCCCTTGATTTTTGGTTCCTTGGAGCGGATTGATACCATTTCGACAGCTATGGAATTGCGTCGTTTCGGGAAAAATAAAAAAAGAACCTGGTATAGCTACCAAGCCTTGCAAAGTATTGATTATCTGGTTCTAGCCCTTATTTTAGTGCTTGTTCTTATTACAATCGGACTTTTATTTGTGAATGGTGGACGTTTTTACAACCCGTGGAGATAGAGAAAGGGAGCGGGAAAGAACTCGACTGGTAAAAAAAGAGTTCGTCTTCCCGCCCCCGCACAGTTGATTAGGTCAGATTTGGAGTGTAAAATACGAACAAATCTGCCAATCAACCACTGCGCTGAGATGTTGACACAAACCCTGAGAAGCGAGGTTGGGCTTTTTGCTCAGCCTCTTTTACAGTGGTCGTTTATTTGGCATACCAGCCTTCCGTGGAAACTTATTGGGAGTTTCCTTTTTCTTTTCCACAATGGTCAGTGTGCGTGGATCGCCGTTTGGCAATTGATAGTCAACGTTTTCAATGACCTTACCAAAAAGGAGGGTCAGGGCGTTCTTAGCTTGAGCTAATTCGTCCTCGGCACTGGATGCCTTGAGGGCAATGAGTTTGCCATTGAGTTTTAAATACGGAATGGTTAGCTCTGATAAGATTTGCATACGTGCAACTGCCCGCGCAGTAACAAGGTCAAATTGAGCACGAAATTGCTTGTCTTGGGCAAAATCTTCAGCCCGCCCATGATAGAAATGCACATTCTCCAAACCCAGTTCCTCTGCCAATAAATGCAAGAAATTGATCCGCTTGTTGAGAGAGTCAATGATAGTTACATCTAATTGAGGATAGATGATTTTCATGGGAAGACTTGGAAAACCTGCTCCGGCTCCTATGTCTAATAAGCGAAGGGGTTCGTTTTGGATATGGTCTTGAAGAATGGGAGCGATAGAGTCATAAAAATGTTTGAGATAGACGTCCTCTTCTTCAGTTATAGCTGTCAAATTGATCTTCTCATTCCATTCTACCAAGAGTTGAAAATAACGATGGAACTGTTGTTTTTGTGTATCGGTTAGTTGGAAGCCTTGATCCGCCAAGGTCTTATAAAATACTTCAGGTTTCATAGTTTTATCTTACCATAAATTGTTGAAATTGTGGAGAGTTGGGCTAGAGTTATCGGGGATAGAGAAAGAGGTAAGACTTGGGGCCTAACCTCTTTCTGTTTATTGTCCATTCGTTTGCTCAGAGGATGTTGTAGTAGCAGCTGGTGTTGAAGCTGTTGTGGTTTCAGCGCCGCTAGCGCTAGCTTCAACTGCAGTAGTTTCGGTAGTGTTTACAGTGCTCGCTGTTTCCGTAGTGGTGCTTTGAACACTCTGTTCACTTGTTGTTTCAGTGTAGCTAGAACTTGGCGTTGTTGAGCTACTATTTGTATTATTATAACTATTATTATTGTTATTATTGTAACTGTTATTGTAACTATTGTAAGCATTGCTTAGGGAACGGCTACCTCTCAAATAGTAATTTGAACCATAGCGAACCAAACCACTCGGCACTTCCCATTCAGTAGCAGTATAGTCAGAATGCATATAGGCCATCATATGGTGATAAACGTCTGTAGCAACTCGCATCCCATTATCTAAGACCGGGGTCATACGGTTGGTGTAACCGGTCCAAACGGCCATGGCATACTGGCTAGAGTAGCCGACGAAGTTCTCATCTGGAACGACACTGTAGCTATAGTTAGCTTCAGGAACAGAAGCAAGAATGGATTCTGTTTCGCTGTCGGTATAGTTTGAGGTACCGGTTTTACCAGCCATCGGAATACCGCTGACAGTAGCGTTTAGTCCGTAACCATAACTCAATACAGATTTCATCAAATCTGTCATCATATAGGCTGTTTCTTCCGTCATAACACGGTTCCCTTGAGGAGCATACTCCGAAACTGTTCCATCGCTAAAGACAATCTTATTGACATATTGTGGAGCGTAATAAGTTCCGCCATTGGCGAAGGCAGCATAGGCTGCAGCCATTTTTTCAGAACTTGCACCATATTGACGACCTGTATCGGAAGTGTTACTAGAAATCGCATTTGAGTAGTGCATTTCTGGATAATTAATGCCGATACTGTTCAAGAATGCCAGAGAGTTTTCTAGTCCAGTTGCTTCAAGAGCCTTGACTGCTGTCACATTACGTGAATACTGAACAGCTGTCTTGATTGAAATGGATCCGTAGAATTGCTTGTCCCAGTTATTGATCGGGATAGTTGTGCCAGGGAAATTGTAAGGTCCATCGACCATAATGTCAGCCGTTGAAGTGTAGATGCCATGTTCATAAGCAGGAGCATAGTCGGTGATGGGTTTCATGGTCGAACCAAAGTCACGGTTGGTTTCAACAGCCTGGTTGGTACCGAAGGAAACATTACTTGATTGGTGCCGTCCGCCCAACTGTGCAACGACCTTACCGTTTGATACATCCACGACCGTAGAGGCTACCTGCATCAAATCATCCGGGTAGCTGACATACATATCGGTATTGTAAATGTCCCACAACTGCTGTTGAGCAGCAGGATCTACGTTTGTATAGACATCCATACCCGTAGTTAACAAGTTGTAGCCTGTTTTAGCCTCAACTTCTTCGATAACCTGCTTGAGATAGTTATCCATATAAGCAGGATAAGCTGCTTCATTGGATAGAGCCTGTAAACCATCAGTGACTGGAGTCAGCACAGCTTGCTCGTACTGGGCATTGTCGATGTACTTTTCTTCCAACATTTCAGCTAGGACTAAATCTCTGCGTGTTTTAGCATCTTCAGGGTTGGTATAAGGATCGTATTGGTTAGGAGCTTGAGGCATACCTGCCAGTAAGGCGAGCTGGGCTAAAGTAAGATCTTTCAATTCTTTACCATAGTAGGAATGTGCAGCTGTTTTCATCCCGTAGTTTCCATTGGCCATAAAGACTTTATTGACATAGTAGGTCATGATTTCTTGCTTAGTCTTGTCTTTTTCCAGTTGGGTTGCTAACCAGGCTTCTTGAATTTTCCGTTTGATGTTTTGGTCTTCGGAAGAAGTTGAGAAGTAGGTCAGTTTGATGAACTGCTGATCAAGTGTCGAACCACCTTGTAAGCGTCCGCCCGTCAGGTTGTTAACCAAAGAACCAGCGATACGGATAACGTCCACACCCCTATGGTTGAAGAAGCGCTGATCTTCAATCGCAACGATGGCATTGACCAAATCAGTCGGAATTTCTTCGATTTTTGCGCTGGATCGTTTTTCTGCTCCTAGGTCAGCAATCAGACTGCCATTTTTGTCATAAATCTTACTGGATACTGTGGCTGTCAAGCTTTCTTCGGTTAGCTTGGGTGCTGTTGCGATCCAGTAGCCTACCAAGAGAGAACCAGCTAGAAAGGTAATAATAAAGCCAGCTAATAAGATATTTGCAACTACTAGGAGAGTTTTTTTAATACTTGTAGTTTTCAAAAGAGTCACCACCTAATAAATTTTTTTCAACCACTTCAAGATAAGGTACGCTAGGAAAACGTCCCATTTGAACCTCAAAGCCAAATTGCCTAATGAAAGAGAGAGGCATAGATTTACTCCCCTTATCTGTTTGATAAAACTCAATCAAGTGGACAGCCGGTAAGAGATAGGTTTCTTTTAGTGTTGAAAAGTGAAGAAGAACAAAGCATACGCCACCCTGCTTTACAACCTGTTTCATGTGTTCAATCTGATGCTCATGAAAATTCTTCATAGGCATAGATGCTTTTTGTCGCGTTTCCTTGGCTTCGAAATCAATATAATGTTTCCTGAAAACCCCTGAGTAATCCGTTGTAGATGCCTGTCGAAAATAGGCCTCTACAATTTTCGCACGGCTTCTCTTCGGATAATCAACCTTTACAATCTGCACAGGAGTCGGTTTCTTGTGGATAACCGCAATCTCGTGAGCTAGGTAGTACAGATTGCTATCGTTGATAGCAGATTCAAAGGACATCCCTCGATTTGCGAAGCTAATTTTTTGAGATGAAACAGAATTGGTTCTATTGATTTTTTTAGCTATCTTATGAGGATAATTGACCATAGAACTCCTTCTTGATAAAATAATATCAGCATATTATACCACAATAAGTGAAAAGAGTACAAGGAATGGATACTAAGAGCCTTTTGATAACAGGTTACAAGCATACAGATGTAGGTATTTTTACGGACAAGGATCCACGGTTAGCTATTATAAAGTTGGCTATCAAGCAGGATCTTGTTCGATTTTTGGAGGATGGAGTGACCTGGTTTGTCCTGACAGGTCAATTGGGATTTGAATATTGGACCTTAGAAGTTTTAGAGGAACTGCGTTCAGAAGGTTATGAGTTTCAAATAGCATCTATTTTCATGTTTGAAAACCATGGAGAACATTGGAATGAAGCCAATCAGCTGAAATTGCAGCGCTTTAAGCAGGTTGATTTCATTAAGTATGCCTACCCTCGTTATGAGAATTCTGGTCAGTTTAAAGATTACAATAAATTTTTAGTGGATAATACTGACGGAATCTATCTGTTTTACGATCCTGAAAATGAAACCAACTTGAAATATTTATATCATCAAGTCTTAAAAAAAGAGGAGTATGATAGAAAAACGCTTACCTTTGAACAACTGAATGAGGTGGCAGAAAATTTTTCAAATTCTGAGTGATTTGACTTGATTTTTCCCTATTTTTTTTAATATAATAGGACTAGTGATGTTTTAGATATGGGAGAGAGAAATGGCAAGTATTAAATTTACAACTAAAGATATTTTTGAACAAGATTTTAAAGTCGGTTTCCGTGGCTACGATCAAGACGAAGTCAATGACTTTTTAGATGAAATCATGAAGGATTATGATGCCTACGAAGCTATTATCAAGGAGTTGAAAGGCGAGATTGCTCGCTTGAAAGCCCAGGTAGCAAACACTCCTAAAGTTGCTGCTGTTGAGGAAGTAAAAGATGTGCTTCCTACGGAACGTCCATCTTCGGCTACAAACTTTGATATTCTTCGTCGCTTAAATCGTCTGGAAAAAGAAGTCTTCGGCAAACAAATTGTTCAAGACTAATAATATAGGAATTGCGTGCAATTTTTGGATAATCGCGTGGTAGATTTCTACCATGAGGAAAGTCCATGCTAGCACTGGCTGCGATGCCGGTAGTGTTTGTGCTAGGCGAATCAATAAGCCTAGGGACGTTG
Source organism: Streptococcus suis (assembly GCF_002960625.1). GTDB lineage: Bacteria > Bacillota > Bacilli > Lactobacillales > Streptococcaceae > Streptococcus > Streptococcus suis_T. Next base: position 22,981 of record NZ_POJH01000016.1, on the reverse strand, counting down.
GTAACGTTACGGCGGTTAAAATGGCTACGTCATCAGATATGCCAAAGTAGACCTGAAAGTGCCACAGTGACGAAGTTTTTATGGAAACGTAAAAAATGGAACGCGGTAAACCCCTCAAGCTAGCAACCCAAACTTTGGTCGGGGCATGGGATGGATGGAATTGAACTGAAATCCTGACTGTGAAAACAGTAGACAGATGATTATCGAAGGTGGTAGAACCTAGTACCACTGGAACAAAACATGGCTTACAGAAAATTGCATAAATAGGTAGCTAGCTTTGCTAGCTTTTATTTTAGAAGGAAAAAAATGAAAAAACAGTTTGAATTGATTGCGACCGCTGCAGCTGGCTTAGAGGCAGTTGTTGGTCGTGAAATTCGCAATCTCGGCTATGAGTGCCAGGTGGAAAATGGTCGTGTACGATTCGAGGGTGATGTGAAGGCGATTATCGAAACCAATCTCTGGCTACGTTCGGCGGACAGGATAAAAATTATTGTTGGTCAATTTCCAGCAAGAACCTTTGAAGAGCTCTTCCAAGGGGTCTTTGGTTTGGATTGGGAGAATTATCTGCCTTTGGGATGCAAGTTTCCAATTTCTAAGGCCAAGTGTGTTAAATCCAAGTTACACAATGAGCCGAGTGTACAGGCTATTTCGAAAAAAGCAGTTGTTAAGAAATTACAAAAACACTTCTCTCGTCCAGAGGGAGTGCCGCTCCAAGAAGTTGGGGCAGAGTTCAAGATTGAAGTGTCTATCTTGAAGGATGTGGCAACAATCATGATTGATACGACTGGTTCTAGTTTGTTCAAGCGTGGCTATCGGGTGGAAAAAGGTGGAGCACCGATCAAGGAGAACATGGCAGCGGCGATTTTGCAACTGTCCAACTGGTATCCTGATAAACCCTTGATTGATCCAACCTGTGGTTCAGGAACCTTTTGTATTGAGGCGGTCATGCTGGCCAAAAATATGGCTCCTGGCTTGAAACGTAGCTTTGCTTTTGAAGAATGGCCATGGGTTGATGACCAGTTAGTGGCAGATGTACGAAAAGAGGCTCAGGCTGCTATTAAATCAGATTTGGTCTTGGATATTGCGGGTTCAGACATCGATGCTCGTATGGTTGAAATTGCCAAGAAAAATGCTTTTGCGGCTGGAGTAGATCAGGACATTGTTTTCAAACAGATGCGAGTTCAGGATCTGCGGACGGATAAAATCAATGGTGTTATCATTTCAAACCCACCTTATGGAGAACGTTTGTTGGATGACGACGCAATCATCACGTTGTATCGAGAGATGGGGCAAACCTTTGAGCCCTTAGAAACCTGGTCTAAGTTTATTTTGACCAGTGATGAGCAATTCGAGAAGCGTTTTGGTAGGCAGGCTGATAAAAAGAGAAAATTATATAATGGTACCTTAAAAGTAGATTTGTATCAATTTTTTGGTCAACGTGTCAAGCGTCAAATGGTAGAAGAGAAATAATAGGAGGATATCGTGGAAGAAAATAAGAATAAGCTACCCTTGGAAAATGAGAAAGTTTTGGATTTTGAAGTAGCTAAGGATTTAACCATTGCAGAAGCCGTAAAGAAACATAAGGAAATTGAAGCAGGTGTGACGGAGGATGATAGCCTTTTAGATCGTTATATCAAGCAACATCGGACAGAGATTGAGTCGCAGAAATTTGAAACCAAGGTCAATCATTTGCCACTGGTAGAAGCGTCAGATGATGAGAAAGAAGATACCATTCAGGCTGCTAGTCTTTCGACGGCATTGAGCGATGAACTCCTTGCAGTTGGCAAGGCTGTGACTGAGCAAGTAGAAGTGCCGACTGCTCCTTTGGAAGAAACAATTGTTGCAGGTGCCGCAGTGGCTGACAGTATAGCGACTGTTTCCCAAGAACAAGAAGTGGATGATGATTGGGGACAGGCAGAGGAAGCAGAGAAGGAGAGAAAGAAAAAAATCTATTTTTGGTCAGCTTTAGCAGCTCTCTTTGTTACTATCTTAGCAACGGCTTTCATGTGGTTGAACTCAGTAAATAAATCGACCACAGAAACAGCTAGTAGTTCAAGCAGCAGTCAGACATCGACCACTGCAAGTAGCTCGGCAGATGCTAACAGTCTAGCCTTTGAACAACTCTATACTAGCTTCTTTACAGATAGTAGTTTGACAAAGTTGAAGAATTCTGAGTTTGGTAAATTGGCGGAGCTGAAGACCCTATTGGACAAGATGGACAAAAATTCGGATAGTTATAAAAAAGCCAAGGAACAGTACGATAACCTTGAAAAAGCCATTGCGGCTATTCAGGCAATCAATGGGCAATTTGATAAAGAAGTTATCGTAAATGGTGAAATTGATACCACTGCCACTGTTAAAGCGGAAGCCAGTCTTTCTGCCACTAACACGGGGATTAGCTCAGTGGATAGCTTGTTGGCTTCTGTGGTCAATTTTGGGCGTTCTCAACAGGAAGTTGCTGCTAGCTCTACCGAAGCAGTTGCTGCTCCAGCTGAAAACTCTCAGGCTGATTCGACAACAGCAGAAACCACTGCTCCGGCCTCAACCGAGAGTGCGGTAGTCAGTGATGGCCTTGCTGGTTCTATTAGTGGAGCAGCAACTATTTACGGAATCCCTGTACCAGAAGGGGTAGTTCTACAGCGTGATCGCAGCCGTGTTCCTTACAATCAAGCCATGATTGACGATGTTAATAACGAAGCTTGGACATTCAACCCTGGTATACTAGAAAATATTGTAGCTATTTCTCAACAGCGTGGTTATATCACAGGCAACCAATATATCTTGGAAAAAGTGAACATCATTAACGGAAATGGTTATTACAATATGTTTACACCGGATGGTAGCTATCTCTTCTCGATTAACTGTAAGACAGGTTACTTTGTTGGTAATGGCTCAGGTCATTCAGATGCCTTGGATTATTAAGCAAAACAAAAAAGCGGTTGACCCGCTTTTTTTATACCCTAGATCTTAAATTGTCTTTCTTTCAAAGGCGTCGCATGAAATACCTTGTGAAACAATCAATTTTGCCCACTCTTTAGCCGAATGCAGGCTGTGGTCCTTGTAGTTGCCACAGGATTCAATGGTTGTCCCTGGGACGTCTTCCCAAGTAATGCCATCAGCAATTTCTTGCAAGCTAGCCTTGATGACTTGAGCGATTTCTGCAGGGTCTTGCTTGCCCCACATAATCATGTGGAAACCTGTACGGCAACCAAAAGGAGAGCAGTCAATCAAACCGTCAATGCGTTGACGAATGAGCTTGGCCAAAAGATGCTCGATAGTATGCAAACCAGCAGTATCCATGGCATTTTCGTTGGGTTGAATTAAACGAATGTCAAAATTTGTGATGATATCGCCTTTTGGCCCCACTTCCTCTGAAATCAAACGGACATAGGGTGCCTTAACAATGGTGTGGTCCAATTCAAAACTTTCAACGGTAACATCTTTTTTCATGTCTTCCTCCAAACTATTTGATGAATTTATTATAACATATTTGTCAATTTGGAATTGTGAAATCGGTTCAAATATGATAAAATAGATACAGATTTTGTGAAAATCGAATTTAAAAAAGAGGTAGAAATATGGAACTCATTACACTTGTAGTGGCTCTTGTTTCTGCTCTCATTGGTTTAGTAATTGGCTACTTTGCCATTTCTTTGAAGATGAAATCTGCAAAAGAAACTGCAGAATTAACCCTTTTAAATGCAGAACAAGAAGCTAGTAATGTTCGTGGTCGTGCGGAAGAAGAAGCGGAAGCTATTTTAAAAACAGCTGAACGTGACCGTCAGACCTTGAAGAAAGAATTACTCTTGGAAGCTAAGGAGGAGGCTCGTAAGTACCGAGAAGAAATCGCAGAAGAATTTAAGTCAGAGCGTCAGGAATTGAAACAGATTGAAGTACGTTTAACCGAACGTGCCAGCAATTTGGATCGAAAAGATGACAATTTGACGACTAAAGAAAAGACTTTGGAGCAAAAAGAACAAAGTCTAACTGATAAATCTAAACACATTGATGAGCGTGAGCAAGAAGTTGCTAAGTTGGAAGAGCAAAAGGCTCTAGAATTAGAACGTGTAGCGGCACTCAGTCAGGAAGAAGCGAAAGATATTATCCTGACAGATACACGCGATAAGTTGACACATGAGATTGCAACTCAAATTCGAGATGCAGAGCGTGAGGTCAAAGAACGTTCGGATAAGATGGCCAAGGATTTGTTGGCCCAGGCTATGCAACGGATTTCAGGTGAATATGTAGCTGAGCAGACTATTACCTCTGTTCACCTACCAGATGATGCCATGAAAGGTCGGATTATCGGACGTGAAGGTCGTAATATTCGTACCTTTGAAAGCTTGACTGGTATCGATGTTATCATTGATGATACGCCGGAAGTCGTTGTCCTATCTGGTTTTGACCCTATTCGTCGCGAGATTGCTCGTATGACCATGGAAACCTTACTTCAAGATGGTCGGATTCATCCGGCTCGTATTGAGGAATTGGTTGAAAAGCACCGTGTGGAAATGGACAATCGCATCCGTGAGTATGGTGAGGCAGCTGCCTATGAAGTTGGTGCACCTAACCTTCACCCAGATTTGATTAAGATTATGGGACGTTTGCACTTCCGTACATCTTATGGTCAAAATGTCCTCCGTCACTCGATTGAGGTGGCTAAATTGGCAGGTGTCCTTGCTGCTGAGTTGGGTGAAAATGTCAACCTGGCTCGCCGTGCAGGTTTCCTCCATGATGTTGGTAAGGCCATTGACCGTGAGGTAGATGGTAGCCACGTTGAAATTGGTACTGAATTGGCTAAGAAGTACAAGGAACACCCGATTGTGGTCAACACTATCGCCAGTCACCATGGTGATGTCGAGGCTACAAGTACTATCGCAGTTATTGTAGCAGCAGCGGATGCCTTGAGTGCAGCTCGCCCAGGTTCTCGCCGTGAGTCTATGGAGGCCTATATCAAGCGCCTACAAGACTTGGAAGAGATTGCCAATAGCTTCGATGGAATTAAACAATCTTATGCTATTCAAGCAGGCCGTGAAGTACGGATTATTGTTCATCCAAATAAAATTTCAGATGATCAAATTACTATCTTGGCCCACGATGTTCGTGAAAAAATTGAGAATAACTTGGATTACCCAGGAAATATCAAGATCACTGTCATTCGAGAAACAAGAGCGACAGATATTGCTAAATAGTGCAGAGGGAGCCCGATCAGCTCCCTTTCTGTTTGAAAAAATATCCTGCTCATTTAAAATCAGTTGAAATTCCTAGGGAATTTTGTTACACTAGAATGAAAGATTTTAAAGGAGATATCATGAAAGAGCGAGGCTTACTCATCGTATTTTCCGGCCCGTCGGGAGTTGGGAAGGGAACTGTTCGAAAGGAAATTTTCGAGAGTTCGGATAATAAATTTGAATATTCTGTGTCCATGACGACACGTCCACAAAGACCTGGAGAGGTTGATGGGGTAGATTATTTCTTCCGTAGCCGTGAGGAGTTTGAAGATTTGATTCGTCAGGGTCAGATGTTGGAATATGCTGAGTATGTTGGCAACTACTATGGAACTCCTTTGACCTATGTCAATCAAACACTTGATAAGGGCATCGATGTTTTCTTGGAAATTGAAGTACAGGGAGCTCTTCAAGTCAAGAAAAAAGTTCCAGATGGAGTTTTCATCTTCTTGACGCCACCAGATTTAGAAGAATTGCAAGACCGCTTGGTTGGTCGTGGGACAGATAGTGAGGAAGTCATTGCGCAACGTATCGAACGTGCCAAGGAAGAGATTGCCCTCATGCGCGAGTATGACTATGCGGTTGTCAATGATGAAGTTCCTTTGGCAGCAGAACGTGTCAAGCGAATTATCGAAGCAGAGCATTTCCGTGTCGATCGCGTAATCGGTCGTTATGATGAAATGATTCGTGATGTGAACAAGTAACAGAACCTTAACAGAAAGTAGAGAATAGAACTATGATGTTGAAACCATCTATCGATACCTTGTTGGACAAGGTACCATCTAAGTATTCCTTGGTCATTCTTGAGGCAAAACGTGCCCATGAATTAGAAGCTGGCGCAAAACCAACTCAAGAATTTACTTCCGTAAAGTCAACCCTTCGTGCCTTGGAAGAAATTGAATCAGGCAATGTGGTTATTCACCCAGATCCAGAAGCAAAACGTGAGGCAGTTCGTCGTCGTGCGGAAGAAGCGAAGCGTTTGGCAGAAGAGGAAGAGAAGAAAATCAAAGAACAAATCGCAAAAGAAAAAGAAGAAGGCGAAAAGATCTAATAGAAAACTCGGTTGGTTTTGCCATCCGGGTTTCTTTTCACTTATAATTATTGAAAGAGAGGAGGTTCTATGTTAGCAGAGGTCATTGTAGACGTTCCTTTGATGCAGACGGATCAAGCTTATTCTTATCGAGTTCCAGCTGACTTGGAAGAGGGACTCATGGTTGGCGTACGTGTCCATGTTCCCTTTGGCAAGGGCAATCGCCTCATTCAAGGGATTGTAGTTAACTTGATTGATGAAGATGATAGGCTTGATTTGCAGGAGTTGAAAGAGATTGCGGAAGTTTTGGACTATAGGCCTGTTCTCAATCAAGAGCAATTTTGGTTGGCTGACCAGATGAGGAAGTCGGTTTTCTCCTACAAAATTACTCTCTTGAAGGCTATGTTGCCCAGCTTGCTCAATTCGACCTATGACAAATTGCTCCGTCCAGGGCTTGGTTTGGAAATGGCAGAGCAGGTCAGTCTGTTCGGTGATAAGGACCAGATTCGTTTTTCTGACTTAGACGTGAAAGAGCAAGGAAAAATCATGCGTCTGGCCCAGTCTGGAAAAATTTTGGTTGACTATGTGGCCAAGGATAAAAAGCAAATCAAGACAGAAAAATGGTACCGAGTTTGTCTAGATAAATTGCAAGATGCAGACATCAGCAATCGGGCTAAAAAACGGCAGCAATTAAGAGAATTTCTTTTGACTCATCCTGAAGACCAGCTCCTTTCAAGCTTAAAAGCAGACTATTCAGCTGAGACGCTCCGCTATTTCCAAGAAAAGGGCTATATAGAAGTTTGGGAAGAGGAAGTGTCGCGGACTCAGGGAGTTTTTGATAAGGTGGAAAAAACGCAGGCCTTGGATTTGAATCCAGAGCAGGCGATTGCGGTTCGGGAGATTGTGGCCTCTATCGGTCAGGACAGTCAGACCTTTCTTCTTCAAGGAGTGACAGGTTCTGGGAAGACGGAGGTCTATCTCCAGGTCATTGACCAGGTGTTGAAAATGGAGAAAACGGCTATTATGCTGGTACCTGAAATTTCCTTGACCCCTCAGATGACCAATCGATTCATCTCTCGTTTTGGTCAGAAGGTTGCCATTCTCCACTCTGGACTGTCTGATGGAGAGAAGTATGATGAGTGGCGGAAGATTGAGGCAGGCAATGCCCAAGTAGTTGTCGGGGCTCGCTCGGCCATTTTTGCCCCTCTGACCAATTTGGGTGTTATCATCATTGATGAGGAGCATGAAGCGACCTACAAGCAGGACAGCAATCCACGCTATCATGCGCGTGATGTGGCAAAGTTGCGGGCAGACTATAATCGAGCGAATCTGGTTTTGGGTTCTGCTACGCCTAGCCTTGAAACACGGGCTCGGGCTAGTCGAGGTGTTTATGGTAGGTTAACGCTCAACCAACGTGCTAATCCCTTGGCTCGTATTCCAGAAGTGGAAGTTGTGGATTTCCGAGAATACATCGGTCAGCAGGAGGCTAGCAATTTCACCCCTGTTTTGATTGAGAAGATTAGAGAAAAGTTGGCTCGTAAGGAGCAGGTCGTTCTCATGTTGAATCGGCGTGGCTATTCTTCTTTTGTCATGTGTCGGGATTGTGGGACTGTGGACCAGTGTCCAAACTGTGATATTTCCCTAACGCTTCACATGGATACAAAAACCATGAATTGCCACTACTGTGGTTTTCAAAAAGGAATTCCCCAGACTTGTCCAAACTGTCAAAGTCGTTCCATTCGCTATTATGGAACTGGTACGCAAAAGGCCTACGATGAGTTACAGGAGCTCTTGCCAGAGGCTAGAATTTTGCGGATGGACGTAGATACCACAAAGAAAAAAGGGGCTCACGAGGACTTGCTCGAACGGTTTGGTCGGGGGGAAGCGGATATTCTTCTAGGAACCCAGATGATTGCCAAGGGCTTGGATTTTCCAAATGTGACCCTAGTTGGCGTGCTCAATGCGGATACGGCCCTCAATTTGCCTGATTTTCGTTCTTCTGAGCGAACCTTCCAGTTGCTAACTCAGGTGGCTGGTCGGGCTGGTCGAGCTGATAAGGAGGGGGAGGTCTTAATTCAGACCTACAACCCCAACCACTATGCTATTGCCTTTGCCAAAGAGCAGGACTATGAAGGTTTCTATCGTTATGAGATGGGCATTCGGAAAAATCTTGGCTATCCGCCTTACTATTTTACGGTTGGCTTAACCTTTTCACACAAGTCGGAAGAATTTGTCGTGAAAAAATCCTATGAAACAGTAGCCTTTCTCCGTCAACACTTAACGGAGGCTATTCAAATTTTGGGACCAACTCCCAAGCCCATTGCTAGAACCCATAATCTCTACCACTACCAAATTATCTTAAAATACCGTTACGAAGACAGTTTGGAAGAGGTGCTCAATCAGATTTTAGATTGGACGCAGGAGAGAGAAAACCAAGATTTGCGTTTGATTATTGATAATGAACCGCAGAATATGATGTAAGGTCTGGATAGGCCTTGCATTTTTTTGATTATATGCTTCAAATAAACCTTGAATTAAGGAAAAAATAAGCAAAAATGGTATAATTAAAGGATAATGGAATTAGTAGCAATGATTAAAGGAAAAGGAGATGAGAATACGAAGATGACCAAGTTGATTTTTATGGGAACGCCAGCGTTTTCTGCGACAGTCTTAAAAGGTCTTTTGGCGAATGACCAGTATGAAATTCTTGCTGTTGTTACCCAGCCTGACCGAGCTGTCGGTCGTAAAAAAGTCATTCAAATGACACCTGTGAAAGAAGTGGCTTTGGAGCACCATTTACCAGTCTATCAACCGGAAAAGTTATCAGGAAGTCAAGAAATGGCTGACCTGATGGACTTGGATGCAGACGGAATTGTGACGGCAGCTTTTGGGCAATTCCTACCAACCAAATTATTGAACTCAGTTGACTTTGCGGTCAATGTCCATGCCTCTCTTCTTCCTAAATACCGGGGTGGAGCCCCTATTCACTATGCCCTCATCAATGGGGATGAGCGAGCGGGTGTGACCATCATGGAAATGGTCAAGGAAATGGATGCAGGTGACATGATTTCCAGGGATAGCATTGCCATTGAAGAAACGGATAATGTTGGAACCTTGTTTAAAAAGTTGGCTGTTGTTGGACGGGATTTGCTATTGCAAACCTTGCCAGCCTACATTGCTGGGGATTTGAAACCAGTCGCTCAGAATCCAGAGCAAGTGACCTTCTCGCCCAATATTCAACCAGAAGAAGAAGTACTTGATTGGAATAAGACAGCACGTCAACTCTTCAATCAGATTCGCGGTATGTACCCATGGCCTGTAGCCCACACCTATTGGCAGGGGGAACGGTTTAAAATTCAAGAAGCTGTTGAAGTAGAAGGTTCAGGTCCAGTTGGTCAAGTCATTGCTCGAAGCAAGAAAGAATTGGTCATTGCGACAGGACAGGGAGCCCTTTCACTGAGAACGGTCCAGCCGGCTGGCAAGCCTAAAATGACCATTGCAGACTTCTTGAATGGTGCAGGTCGAGAGATTGCAGTAGGAGATCAATTTGGTGGTCAATAAAAACGAAACAGCCAGAAGTCTAGCCTTGTCTGTATTGGAAGATATCTTTGAACAAGGAGCTTATTCCAATATTGCACTCAATAAGGCCTTGGAAGCTTCGACTTTATCAGTACAGGACAAGGGATTGGCGACGGAGCTGGTCTATGGAACGGTTTCTCGGAAAATCACGCTGGAGTGGTACTTGGCCCATTTTATCGAAGATAGGGAAAAATTGGACTCCTGGGTTTATTATCTCTTGATGTTGAGTCTGTATCAGCTACTTTATTTGGATAAACTCCCAACTCATGCAGTGGTCAACGAAGCGGTTACTCTTGCCAAAAGAGGTCGTGGAGCGGACAAGTTTGTCAACGCCATACTGCGAAAAATAAGCCAATCGACTTTGCCAAATCCTGCTGATATCAAACGAAAGAATAAGCGATTATCTATCCAGTACTCTGTACCTGTTTGGCTGGTCCAAACCTTGATTGCAGAATATGGTGATGAGCGTGCAGAGAAAATTTTCCAAAGTCTGCATATTCGGAATAAGGCCAGCGTCCGTGTGACAGATAGTCAGCAAATAGATAGACTGGCAGAGGAACTAGATGCTCATCATTCTCCGTTATCCCCTGTCGGTTTGGTTAAGCCCCATGGACATTTTGCGGCTACGGCTTACTTTAAACAAGGGCTGATTGCCATTCAAGATGAAACCAGTCAATTGGTGGCGCCGACTTTGAAGATTCAAGGAGATGAAACAATCTTGGATGCCTGTGCAGCCCCTGGTGGCAAAACTTGCCACATGGCTAGCTACCTGACAAGTGGTAAAATCTTGGCCCTTGATTTGTATGAGCATAAACTGGCCTTGATTGAAGAAAATGCCAAACGATTAGGGCTAGTAGATAAGATTGAAACCAAACGTTTGGATGCCAGTTGTGTTCATGAGGAATTTGGTCCAGATACCTTTGATAAAATCCTAGTGGATGCCCCTTGTTCAGGTATTGGGCTCATTCGACGGAAGCCTGATATTCGTTACAACAAGGCGGCTATGGATTTTGAGAATTTAAAAACAATCCAATTGCAGATTTTGGACAGCGTTTGCCAAAGCCTGAAAATCGGTGGTATAATTACCTATAGCACCTGTACGATTATTGCTAAGGAAAATCAAGAGGTTATTGACGAGTTTTTACAAGCCCATCCCAATTTTGAGCAGGTTCTGTTAGAACATCCGCGAGCAGATATTATGGTGGATGGCTGCCTGTTGATTACCCCTGAACAATACCAGACGGATGGATTTTTCATTGGTCAATTTAGAAGAAAATCCTAGAATAAGAGGAGGAAGTTGCATAGCAACGAGAGAAAATTATGGAAATTGCATTACTTACTGACGTTGGACAAAAACGTTCGAACAACCAAGATTATATCAACTGTTATAAGAACCGTGCAGGTATCGACTTGGTGGTCTTGGCAGATGGCATGGGCGGACACCGTGCAGGTCATATTGCCAGTGAGATGGCTGCAACTGATTTGGGCGCTGCTTGGGTCGATACACAATTGGTAACCTTGAATGATGTCCGTGAATGGTTGATAGCTATTATCGATGCAGAAAATCAAAAAATCCATGAACTTGGGCAAACGGAAGAATACCGTGGAATGGGAACGACGCTAGAAGCAGTTGTGGTGATTGACAATCAGATGATTTATGCCCACGTTGGTGACTCTCGTATCGGTTTGGTCAGAAATGGGGAATATACTCGCTTAACCAATGATCATTCATTGGTAGGTGCCTTGGTTCGTGCAGGTCAATTGACAGAAGAAGAAGCTCTTCGTCATCCGCAGAAAAATATTGTGACCCAGTCTATTGGACAGGCGGAACCAATTGAGCCAGATATTGCCTTGAAAACTCTGGAAGTTGGTGATTACGTTCTGATTAACAGTGATGGACTGACCAATATGGTATCTACGGAAGATATCCGTGACATCATAGTGAGTGGTGTATCACTGGAAAGTAAGGCAGAAACCTTGGTGCGTTTCGCTAATAATGCAGGAGGTTTGGATAATATTACAGTAGGCTTGCTTCATATTACGGAGGAGGCTAGGTAATGATTCAAATCGGTAAGATCTTTGCTGGACGCTATCGGATTGTCCGGCAAATTGGTCGAGGCGGGATGGCGGATGTCTATCTGGCTAGGGATTTGATATTGGATGGGGAAGAAGTGGCTGTTAAGGTCCTTCGCACCAACTATCAAACCGACCAGATTGCCATCCAACGGTTCCAACGGGAAGCGCGTGCGATGGCGGACCTGGATCACCCAAATATTGTTCGTATTTCGGACATTGGTGAGGAAGATGGTCAACAGTATCTAGCCATGGAATACATCAACGGCCTTGACTTGAAACGCTATATCAAGGAGAATGCTCCTCTTTCAAACGATGTAGCAGTTCGTATCATGGGACAAATTCTCCTAGCTATGCGAATGGCCCATACTCGTGGTATTGTCCATAGGGACCTGAAACCTCAGAATGTTATCTTGACATCAAGTGGTGTCGCTAAGGTAACGGACTTTGGTATTGCGGTAGCCTTTGCGGAAACCAGTTTGACCCAAACCAACTCCATGCTGGGCTCTGTCCACTATCTTTCACCGGAGCAGGCGCGTGGTTCTAAAGCAACTATTCAAAGTGACATCTATGCAATGGGGATTATTTTGTTTGAAATGCTAACAGGACGCATTCCCTATGACGGCGATAGTGCTGTGACCATTGCTCTCCAGCATTTTCAAAAACCACTGCCATCCGTTAGGGAAGAGAATGCAAATGTCCCTCAGGCCTTGGAAAATGTAGTCTTAAAAGCGACAGCTAAAAAATTAGGTGAGCGCTATAAGTCTGTTGCAGAAATGTACACAGACCTAGCCTCATCCTTGTCCTTGGATCGTAGGAATGAACCAAAAATTGTTTTAGAAGAGAACAAGGTTGATACAAAAACCTTGCCTAAGTTATCGCAGGCAAATGTTGATATCAAACCAGCAGCTAGTGCAGAGGCTGTCAAAACTAAGGCTGATAAACAGCCGACAGGTAAGCAGGACAACTCGAAACAAAAAGCAGTTGCTAAACCAGTAGCCAAGGCTAGACAAGGGGTTCGAACCCGTTTCAAAGTCTTATTTGGTGTATTCCTTTTGACCCTCATGGCAGTTGGTTTGATGTTCTTCAACTCACCAAAAACGGTTACGGTGCCGAATGTAGCAGGACAAACTGTTGAGAAGGCACAAGAGATGATTGAAATTGCTGGATTGGAAGTAGGCAATGTTACAAAAGAAGCAACCAATGAAGTGGCTGAAGGTTTGGTTATTCGGACTTCTCCAGGCGCTAATTCTTCCAAGCGCCAGGGAAGCAAGATTGACCTGATTATTGCAACTGCTGCTATGGTCGCTATTCCAGATGTCAGTGGTAAAGACCAGGCTACTGCTCAACAAGAATTGGAAGCGCTCGGATTACAGGTGTCTGTTAAAGAGGAGTATAGCCTAACAGTTGATAGAGGCCTAGTCATTAAGACAGATCCAGAAGTCAATGCATCAGCTGAAAAAGGTAGTAGCATCACACTCTACGTTTCTAAAGGAGTTGTGGTACCAAATGTGATTGGAAGAAGCCAGGAATCAGCCGCCCAAATGCTTCAAGATGCAGGTTTCTACATCGGAACTGTTACACAGGTCTATAGTTCATCTGTCGAGGCTGGTCAAGTCATTAGTACAGATCCAGTAGCTGATACTGAACTTGAAAGAGGATCAGTCATCAATTTGGAGGTATCCAAAGGCAAGGAATTGATCATGCCTGATTTAACTTCTGGTCACCTCACCTATTCACAGGCCAGCAGCCAACTGCAAACCTTGGGTGTCAAGGTTGCCAATATCGAAAAACAAGAGGATAGGAGTTACTATTCAACTACAAGTGATATTGTTATTGGTCAATATCCAGCAGCAGGTAGTACTATCGAGGGGACCGTTACTCTTTATGTATCGGTAGCCTCAGCTGCTACTAGCTCAGAGAGTTCTTCGACTAGCTCGACAATCAGTAGTATATCTTCTTCTAGTTCATCCTCTGCTTCTACATCAGATAGTGGACAGTAGTTTATAGGGGCACATCCCTTTGTAATTATGTTTTTTGCCTTGTTCAAAGGCGCAGAGGGGCTTTGTTAGACTGAATTCTTGCATTTAATAAACCACTTGGACTTGGGTTCTTCTTCTAGCAAGAAGGGCTCAGGTCCTTTTTGCTAACGTAGGATAAACTTGTAGTATTTCCTACCCTGGTCGGAGTTCTTTTATCTAAAATTTGTTACAATAGTAAAGAAAGGATGCGATTATGAGAAAAGTTCAATTTTTCCTGCTGATAGAAAGTATGCTTTTTACTATGGCAGCTTTTGATGTCGTTGCCAATGAGGCCAGTCGGACCTTGTTGCTCTTCTCAGCCTTACTCTTACTGGCCTGGTATTTTCTAGGACGGCGTTTAAATAGTGTCTTATTAGTCAGCTCGCTGTCATTGTTATTTCTGGTGTTTGTCTTAAATCCCTATTTCATCATAGGGGTTATGCTCCTGGTTGTTTATATGTTTGTCAATTTCTTCTCACGTTATGAGAAACGCAATCAGTACACTCAGATTGTATTTAGCGACTATGCTCTGCAAGTGCAAAAAGAAAAAAATAGGTGGTTTGGCAATCATGACCATTCACAAGACCGTTTTGGTTTTGAGGATATCAATATTGTCCGTTTGTTTGGCAATGATGTAGTCGATTTGGATAAGACAGTCTTGGTGGGGCGAGATAATATTGTCGTCATTCGAAAAACTTTTGGCAGGACAAAAATTATCGTTCCAATCGATGTGGAGGTTTCTTTGACAGCCACCACTGTTTATGGAAAAGTAACCTTCCTTGAACATTCGACTTGGGATTTACGAAATGAGAGTATCGCTATCAATAGCCCCGACTATCAAGAATCTCATAAACGCGTTAAGGTTGTGACAAATAATATTTTCGGAGATGTGGAGGTAGTTCGCGTATGAGAAAACGTACCTATTTCCTCCTGGCTTGGTTTGCCAGTCTGATTGTATTTGTGGTCATTTCTTCTACCCTCCCCCTCCTCAACCATTCGCTCTTAGATGTTAATCTATGGACGTCTACAGAACAACTTGTTTTTACTCTTATTCTTTTAGTTATCGTACTGACTCTCTTTTTAGCGGTCATGGTTCAAACGGTTAGTCTGGCTTCGACTCAGGTTATGCGAGCAAAGTTACAGGCTATTTTGAAAAATAAAAGTATCCGAACAGATAGTGAAAATGATCAACTCTTACTTCAATTGTCGGACAAGGTGAGGACGTTGACCCGTCAAGTCCAGTTGGTAGATAATCAAGATTTAGTTAAGCGAGAGGAAATTGTTGAGGGCGAACGAAAACGGATTGCCAGAGATTTGCATGATACGGTCAGCCAAGAATTGTTTGCGACCAGTATGATTTTGTCTGGTCTGTCCTCTAGTTTACCTAATCTGCCCCAGGAAACCTTGCAGGAGCAGTTGGTTTTGGTCAAGGATATGATTGAGTCTGCCCAGAGGGATTTGCGGATTTTACTACTTCATCTCCGACCAAGTGAGCTAGAGAGCAAGACCTTGGTAGAAGGCTTCGAACTCATTTTACGAGAGGTCAGTGACAAGAGTAATATCATCGTCCATTTTCAACATGAAGTAGACGAGCTACCAAAGCTGATCGAGGAACACCTCTTTCGAATTGCTCAGGAAATTATCAGCAATACCCTGCGTCATGCCAAGGCCAAGCATCTGGATGTTTATCTTATCCAAAAAGAAACTGAGTTACAGCTAAAAATGACGGATGACGGAGTTGGTTTTCAGCAAGAGGAGGGCGGCGACCTTAGTTATGGTTTGCAAAATATTCGGGAACGGGTGGAAGATATGGCAGGAAGCATTCAGATCCGTTCAGCCTTGAATAAGGGTGTTGCCATTGATATCCGTATCCCATTATTGAAAGGAAAAGAAGATGAATACGATTCGAGTGATGCTAGTTGACGATCATGAAATGGTTCGTCTAGGTTTAAAAAGTTATTTAAATTTACAGGCAGATGTGGAAGTTGTAGCAGAAGCTAGCGATGGTGAAGAGGGTCTGAGAAAAGCCCTGGAAGTCAAGCCAGATGTGGTGGTCATGGACTTGGTTATGCCAAAGATGACAGGTGTAGAAGCTACCTTAGCTCTTCTTAAGGAATGGCCTCAAGCACAGATTGTCATTTTGACTTCCTACCTTGACAATGAGAAAATTTATCCAGTTCTAGAAGCAGGTGCTAAAGGATATATGTTAAAAACCTCTAGTGCTGATGAGATTTTAACAGCCATTCGCAAGGTGGCGCGTGGGGAATTTGCCATTGAAACCGAAGTGGAGAAAAAAGTAGAACACCATAAACGCCACCCAGACTTGCATGATGATTTGACAGCCCGTGAACGTGAAATATTAACCCTATTAGCCAAGGGATATGACAACCAACGAATTGCGGATGAGTCCTTTATTTCCTTAAAAACAGTTAAAACCCACGTTTCAAATATCCTATCTAAACTGGCTGTCAGCGATAGGACCCAAGCGGTTGTCTACGCTTTTCAACATGGCCTGGTAGCACAAGAGGAAGAATAATGGTATAATGGGAACAAGTTCGTTTCTAGAAAGGGTGTCGATATAGTGGATGCAAAATTAAAATACAAAGCAAAGAAAGTAAAGATTGTCTTTTTCGATATTGATGATACCTTGCGTGTCAAAAATACGGGTTATATTCCTGATTCTATTCAACAAGTTTTTAAATCCTTGAAAGAAAAGGGGATTTTAACCGGAATAGCATCTGGTCGGACACCCTATGGTTTGGTGCCAGAAATTAAGGCCCTCCAGCCAGATTTCTTTGCTATGATTAACGGTTCCTATGTTGAAGATGCCAAAGGAAAGCTTGTTCATCACCAACCGCTTCCTCAGGACCTAGTAGAAAAAGTGATTGCCTGGACCAAGGAAGTTGGTATTGAATATGGTTTACTGGGTAGCCAAAAAGGCACCTTGTCTGCTCGTACAGAACGAATTAGTCAGGTGATTGATTTAATTTACGAAGGCCTGGAAACAGACCCAGAATTTTATAAGGACAATGCCATTTATCAGATGTTGACCTTTGAGAAGGATGGACAGGAAGTTGAATTACCAGAAGACTTGCAGGCAGACTTACGTACGGTTCGTTGGGATGCTATCTCATCGGATATTGTCCTAAAAGACTCCTCCAAGGCTGCTGGTGTGGCTAAAGTAGTTGAAAAACTTGGTTTGAAACCTGAAAATGTCCTTGTTTTTGGTGATGGACTAAATGACATTGAATTATTTGACTATGCAGGTATTAGCATTGCTATGGGGCATTCCCATCCAGAACTGCAAAAGCGTGCAGATTATATTACAAAAAAAGTAGAAGAAGATGGCATTTTTGATGCCTTGGAGAAATTAGGTTTGGTAGAAAAAGAAAAATACTTCCCGCAACTAGATCTGGAGAAATTTGAAGGACCGGTAGCTCGTATTAAGACCAATCATGGTGAGTTAACCCTAAAACTCTTCCCAGAAATTGCTCCGAAGACAGTCGCTAACTTTATCGCTCTGTCTAAGGATGGTTATTATGACGGCATTATTTTCCACCGTATTATCAAGGATTTCATGATTCAAGGTGGTGACCCAACTGGTACAGGTATGGGTGGTGAGTCCATTTATGGCGCTTCATTTGAAGATGAGTTTTCAATGGAAGCCTTCAATCTTCGTGGCGCCTTGTCTATGGCCAATGCAGGACCGAACACCAATGGAAGCCAGTTCTTTATCGTTCAAAATCAAAACTTCCCCTACAATGCCAAAGAATTAGAGCGTGGAGGCTGGCCAAAAGAAATTGCAGCTGCCTATGTTGAAAATGGGGGGACTCCACATTTAGACCAACGTCATACCGTATTCGGTCATTTGGTAGATGAGGCATCATTTGCAGTACTTGATGCAATAGCTGAGGTTGATACAGATTCAGCAGACCGCCCACTTGAAGATGTGGTGATTGAAACCATCGAAATTGAGGATTAAGATGAGGATTGGTGATAAGATCAAAGGAACGGTATCGGGAATTCAACCCTACGGAGCCTTTGTAGATTTAGAAAATGGCACGACAGGTTTGATCCATATTTCCGAAATCAAGACAGGTTTTGTGGATAACATCTACGACCATGTCAAGATTGGTCAAGAGGTCTTGGTACAGGTGGTTGATTTTGATGAATACACAGAAAAAGCCAGCCTATCTATCCGAACGCTTGAAGAAGAACAGCAAAAAATTCCTCGACACCACAGATTTACCAATGAACGAAATAAAATCGGCTTTAGTCCGTTGGCTAAAAGTCTTCCGAGATGGATCCAGGAAGCTAAAGAATACCTCAAAGAACAAAAAGAAAAGAAGGTTTAGGGAAGAACTCCCAACCTTCTTTTTTCTAGTTATAGCCATTTAGTTTATCTTTGATTACTTCGTTAACTCGCTTTGCCGTACTCTGTAGGGGTGACTTGCTCCGCAAGTGCTATTTCCAACCTTATACAGCCATTAGACTGTATAAGCAACCTGCAGCTCGTTGCCTTGTACTAAAAGCAAACTAAACGACTATATCAAATTCGTAGAGGGCAGTAGACAAGTAACGTTCCCCGTTATCTGCCAAGATAGCCAATACTTTTTTACCAGCACCCAATTCTTTCGCAATTTCGATAGCTGCGTGGATAGCTGCACCAGATGAAATCCCAACTAGGAAACCTTCCTGTCCACCAATTGCACGGCCAGTAGCCAAAGCATCATCAGATTTGACACGGATAATACCGTCGTAGGCTGCCGTATCGAGTGTATCAGGGATGAAACCAGCTGAAATTCCTTGGATTTTGTGAGGTCCAGGAGCTTCACCAGACAGCACAGCGGACTCGTCAGCTTCTACGGCATAGATGGCAATGTTTGGGTTAGCCGCTTTCAATACATGTGAAACACCTGATACGGTACCACCTGTACCGACACCTGATACAAAGGCATCCAGACCAGTTGCACCAAAGTCTTCCAAAATTTCCTGTCCTGTTGTATCTTCATGAACTTTTGGGTTGGATGGATTGGCAAACTGGAATGGCACCCAGCCATTTTTCTCTTCGGCAATTTCTTTTGCCTTGGCAATGGCACCCTTCATACCTTCACTACCAGGTGTCAAGACAAGCTCAGCACCATAAGCCTGAATGATCTTACGACGCTCAATACTCATGGTTTCAGGCATAACGATAATCACCTTGTAGCCCTTAGCTGCACCGACCCAAGCAAGTCCGATACCAGTATTTCCACTTGTCGGCTCAACGATAGTGTCGCCAGGCTTGATAGTACCAGCCTTTTCAGCATCTTCGATCATAGCCAAGGCGATACGGTCTTTGACAGAAGAACCTGGGTTAAAGGCTTCTAACTTAACATAGACATCCGCTGCTCCCTCAGGAACAATATTGTTAAGCTTGATAATCGGAGTTTTTCCAACTAATTGCGTAATATTTTGATAAATAGCCATAAGGCACCTCCAAATCATGTTACCACTAGTATATAGTAGAATAGCTAAAAAGTATAATATAAAAAAACTATCTAAGTGATAGTCTTTTTTTAATGGACAGGCACCTCAACGATACGGCTATCGGTCTTTTCCGCCTGAACTTTTCCATGGTAAAACTCCGTCAGGCTAGCCAAAGTTTCTTCCAAATGTTCCTTATCCACAAAAATCATGGTTGACACCTCGGTCGTGAATTGGGTATCAAACTCTTCCAGACCTCGCTCCGCACGCCAATTGGCAAATTCTTGGTACTGAGCATAGGACATGGTGATGGAAATTCCTTCCTGTTCCTTGACTTCCACAACCCCAACTTCTTTGACAGCACTAGCAACTGCACCAGCGTAGGCACGGATTAGACCGCCAGCACCTAACTTGATACCACCAAAATAGCGAGTAACCACCGTTGCGACATTGGTCAGCTCGTGATTTTCTAAAACAGTTAGCATGGGGACGCCAGCAGTTCCTGAAGGTTCCCCGTCATCTGAGGAACGCTTGATTTCCATATTTTTTCCAAGGACAAAGGCAGAGCAGTTATGGGTGGCCTTGTAATGTTCTTTTTTGATCTTGTTGATAAAGTCGCGAGCCTCTTCCTCACTAGTTACTCGCTTCATAAAACAGATAAAACGAGATTTCTTAATTTCTTCTTCAACAATACCGTCTTCTTTAATCGTCTTAAATTCTTTCATAAGCAAATTGTACTAATTTTTTTCAAAACTGACAAGAAATTCCGAATAAATAAGTGATGAAAGAATTAGAACATTATTATGGAAGACTATTTACCAAATATCAATTGACCCCAGCAGAGCGAGAAAAAGCAGAGAAGCTATCCAGTGTCACAGACAAGAATGCCTGCTTTCGCTGTGGTACAACTTTCGAAGAAGAAAACAAATTGCCAAACGATGCCTACTACTGTCGATCCTGTTTGCTTCTAGGCAGAGTACGGTCAGATGAAGAACTCTATCATTTTCCACAGAAAGACTTCCCTGTAAATTCTTGCTTAACATGGAGAGGCAAATTAACGGACTGGCAACAAGGGATTTCTGACGGTTTGCTAGCAAATGTTGAGCAAAGACAGGCGACCTTGGTTCATGCTGTAACAGGAGCAGGAAAAACAGAGATGATTTATCATACAGTTGCTTCTGTGATTGACAAAGGTGGGGCAGTCTGTCTGGCCAGTCCACGAATTGATGTCTGCATCGAACTCTATAAGCGACTGCAAAATGACTTTTCAGTCCCCATTAGTCTCTTACACGGAGAGTCCGAACCCTATTTCCGAACGCCTCTCGTTGTTGCAACGACACATCAGTTGTTAAAATTTTATCAGGCCTTTGATTTGGTTTTGATTGATGAAGTAGACGCCTTCCCCTACGCAGACAACCCCATGCTTTATCGAGCGGCAGATAATGCGGCCAAGGAAGACGGTGTTCAAGTATTTTTGACAGCAACATCAACAGATGAATTGGATAAAAAAGTCAAAACAGGCAAACTAAAACGCCTCAGCCTACCCAGACGTTTTCATGGAAATCCACTTGTTGTGCCGCAAAAGGTTTGGTTTTCCAAGTTTGATGCCAACCTAAAGCAAAATAAACTGGTCCCCAAACTTACGAAGGCGATCCAAGAACAGAGAAAATCAGGCTTTCCCTTGCTCATTTTTGTACCAGAAATTTCCAAAGGTCAAGATTTTGCTAAGATAATGGAAAAAACATTTCCAGATGAAACAATTGGCTTTGTATCCAGTCAAACTGAAAATCGTCTTGAAATAGTAGAAGGCTTTCGCAATAAAGACGTTACAATCCTAATTTCTACCACCATTCTAGAACGTGGGGTAACCTTCCCTGGTGTTGATGTCATCGTTGTCCAAGCTAATCATTACCTCTACACCTCATCCAGTCTTGTGCAGATTGCAGGTCGAGTCGGCAGGAGTATGGATCGTCCGACTGGCCTACTCCAGTTTTTCCACGAGGGGTCTACCCGTTCCATTGAAAAGGCCATTGCTGAGATCAAACAAATGAACAAGGAGGCCGGCTATGTCTAATTGCTTACTATGTGATCAAAACTTGAAAACCAGACAAACCTTCTCTGAACTTATTTTCTTTGGTAAGCCCCAGTCAGGAGTTTGTCATGCTTGTCTTGTTACTTTTGAAAAAATAGCAGAGCACCACTGTCCGCATTGTTTTAAAAGCGGAGAAGAAGGCAGCTGCAAGGATTGTCGCTACTGGCTAAGCCAAGGAAAATCAGTTTCCCACACGGCCATTTTTCAGTACAATGAAGCCATGGCAGCATACTTTAGCCGATACAAATTTCAAGGCGACTATATTCTCAGAAAAATCTTTGCATCAGAACTCAAAAAAGCACTAGCAGATTTTTCCGATTACACCATCGTTCCCATTCCACTCAGTCAAGAACGATTGGAAGAACGAGGTTTTAACCAGGTGACTGGTTTATTAGAAGCTGCTAAGATTCCTTATCGAGAATTACTGGGCAAACGAGATAGCCAAAAACAATCTTCGAAAAGTCGAGAAGAGAGGTTAGAAACAGAACAAACATTTTTCTTATTAGAAGAAAAAAATCTGCCAGAAAAAATTTTATTAGTTGATGATATTTACACAACAGGGGCTACAATCCAGCTTGCCACAAGGCTTTTCATGAAAACAAGTCAGAAAGAAATCAAAACATTTTCACTTGCAAGGTAAGAAAACGGTTGCAATATTCTTATAATGTGATATAATAATAGTGAAGAAAGGCGAAAGCCAAGAAAGAGGTACTAATATGATTAAATTCAGTATTCGTGGAGAAAACCTTGAAGTTACAGAAGCACTTCGTACTTATGTAGAAGAGAAAGTGGCAAAGATTGAGAAATACTTCAATGAGGACCAAGAGTTGAATGCGAAGGTCAATCTAAAAGTTTACCGTGATAAACGTGCCAAAGTGGAAGTGACGATTCCAGTAGGAACTGTTACTCTGCGTGCAGAAGATATTTCACAAGAAATGTATGGCTCTATCGACCTTGTAGTGGATAAGATTGAACGTCAAATTCGCCGTAATAAAACTAAGATTGAAAGAAAACACCGTCAAAAAGTTGCCACAGGCCAAGTCTTTACTGATGAACTTGTAGAACAAGTTGAAGAAGAAGTAAAAGTTGTTCGTACCAAACAAGTTGACTTGAAACCAATGGATATGGAAGAAGCTATCCTTCAATTAGAATTGCTAGGACATGACTTCTTTATCTATACTGATGCCAACGACGGAACAACCAATGTCCTATATAAACGTGAGGACGGAGATCTGGGACTTTTAGAAGTTCGCCAATAAGCATACTGAACAGCTACACCTGTAGCTGTTTTTCGTTACCAAAAAATCTACAAAAAGAGTTGACAACAGGAAATGAAGATGATAGAATAACTGAGTTGTCTTTTAGAGAACCTGTTAACCGTTTGAAAAAAAGTTTCAAAAAGTAGTTGACAAGGTCAAATGAAGATGATAGAATAATTGAGTTGTCAAATCTGAAGTGGCACAACACAAAAAAGAAATGAAAAAAAGTTTCA
>NZ_POJH01000015.1 GCF_002960625.1 Streptococcus suis | reverse complement strand
CATTTTAGGCAAAAACAGAACTTAGTCTGAGACTAAATTCTGTTGGTTTTATGCAGTTTTCTCAGAGTAACTTCTAGATGGACGGGAACTAGAACTTACTTTGAGAATTTACCTTTTTTCTTTATCCAACTATCAAATTTCACTTGAATAGCGATAGATACCAACTTCCATATCAATTGTTATTGGTCCCTCTGCTTCTGCCGCAATTTTAGTATAATAAACAAGTTTTTCGGTCAGTTCACTAAGGGGCACCAAAACTGTATTTCCATCTGTCATATTGAATGTCAATAAATCAGCTGTTACCTGACTTGGAGTTAAACTTACAGTCTGGATTTTCTCCCTAATCGTAGGTTCAATCTCTCCAAGGGCAATGGCTAATTGTTTTACCTGAGTTTTATCTGATAATTGAATGGTTGTATAGGTTTCCGGCAAGGTATCTACTGCTACAACCTCAGTGCCTACATTACCACTAGATAAAACAGGGTAAAGTTGATTGTTCTGCTGAATATAGCCAATGATAGCGTATTCTTTGATGCGAATAGTGAATTGGTTTGGAAACTGATAGCTAATCTCCGAAGTTTCCACAGATGGATTATTTTTTTTCACATTCTCAGCGTAAGCTGATGCATTCAACAAGGTAGTCAATACATAGTCCTTCTCAGAAATCAAACTATATTTGATGACCTGTTCAGCTGTCAGCTTATCCTGACCTTTGACAACGATGTCTTTCGCCTTACTAGTTGGGGAAATGAAGTAGAGAGAAAGGGCCGCAAGTAATAAACTGACCACTAAAATAGGGACAGATTTCCAAATTACTTTTTTAGGTATTTCTACTTGCTTAATCTTCTTTCCTTCCAACTTATTCTTAGGAACAGAACTAAGCTTGCCAGGCTTCTTAATCCCTTGAAAAAGCTTCCTTTTTTCCTGAATAGTTGAAGGAATTTCTTCACTATTATCCGCTTTCACCTTACTTGCTAAATAGGCCTGATGCTTAGCCTTCCACTGTTCAAAAAAGGCACTTTTTTCTTCCTGAGAAGCTTCCATAGAAGGAACTTCTATATCTGTCTGGTCATGGATCGTAGGTTCTTTATCATTTTTTTGGGTCATAGCACCTACCTCCCCATATCATCCCGCAATAAATTGTAAAAACTATCTACAGATTGGATTTCTTTAGAGTTAGCCATATTATTTTTGTAAAATTCCTTGTTTTCCAACAAATTTTCAACTTCGGCTAGTAGATTTTCCAAGGTCAATTGACTTTCATCAATTTGTTTGGAATACCCTTTTTTCTCCGCATAGAGAGCGTTTTCTATCTGATCCCCTCGACTAGCTTGACGTCCCAGGGGTACAATCAAGTGAAGTTGTTGCATGGCAATCAACTCAAACAAGGTATTGGAACCACCTCGCGTAATAACCACATCCGCCAAATCCATCAAGGGCTGGTATAGTTCTGTTACATAGTCAACTCTATATAAGTTTCTATCTAATCGGTTAAGGCTACTATCCCCTGTCAAGTTGATAATATTGAACCGTTCTGTTAGAGCTAGGCTATTCTGACTAATCAAATCATTAAATACCTTGGCACCTCCTGAACCACCTACAAATAAGAGAGTAGGTAAGGACTTGTCAAAATGACTAAGGATTTCTGGCAATTGAATAGGAGTTACCTTATCATTGCTTTGCCCTACCTTGGTAACAGCCCCAACGTGTTTGACCTTGGTCAGACCTGCAGGCTGTTCGAAGGTACTATACATAGTTGTTGCAAATTTGTAGGCAATTTTATTGGCCAGACCCATGGACAAATCAGACTCATGGATAAAAACAGGTACCCCTAGAAGTTTAGAAGCAATGACCGGCGGAACTGATACAAAACCACCTTTTGAGAACAGGGCCTGGGGTCTAATTTTTGCAATAATAGCTAACGATTGTAGGACCCCAAAACCAACCTTAAATACATCCAGCATATTCTGGAAAGAAAAATAACGGCGTAATTTTCCTGTAGCAATCGAATGGAAGCGTACATCTAAGCCTGATTTTACAATCTGCTCATGCTCAATTCCATTTCCATCACCTATATAGTGAACTTCCCAGCCATCTTCAATAAAACGGGGAATCAAGAGAAGGTTGAGGGTCACGTGACCCACAGTACCTCCACCTGTAAAAACAATTTTTTTCATTCGTTACATAACTCCTCGTAGGTCTGCAAGAAAACATCTCCACGCACTTCAAAGTTTGGATACATATCCCAACTTGCATTAGCAGGACTTAAGAGCACCACATCCCCTTCTTCTGCCACTTCGAAGGCCTTCCGAGTTGCGTCCGCAATATCCTCAGCAGCAAGAGTTGGTACTCCAGCCTTGTCTGCTGCTCGCTGAACACGCGGGGCTGATTGACCCAGAATAACCATCTTCTTCAAACCAAGCAAATCTGGAACCAAGTCATCAAATTCATTACCTCTGTCCAAACCACCAGCAATCAAGATTACCTTGCTATTATCAAAACCTGACAAGGCTTTTTGAGTTGCTAGGATATTGGTCGATTTACTATCGTTATAGAAGGTCACTCCCTTGATTTTACCAACCAACTGCAAGCGGTGTTTCACTCCACCAAAGGCAGATAAGCTTTCTTGAATAGATTGGTTATCAACTCCCCACAACTTAGCTACCGCAATGGTCGCCAAGGCATTCTCAATATTATGAGTTCCTGGAACACCAATCTGGTCTGCATCCATGATGAACTCACCCTTGAAATAGAGTTTGCCATCTTGTAAATAGGCACCATCCACCACTTCTTTGGTTGAAAACGGAAGAACTTTAGCCTTGGTTTTTTGAGCCAAATCCTTGGCTTCTTCTTGATTGAAGTTCAGAACAATAGTATCTTGCTCTGTCATCTGGCGCTGGAGCATCCATTTGGCTGCCACATACTCTTCATAGGTTCCATGATAGTCAATATGGTTGGCACTCAAATTAGTAATAACTGCAACATTTGGACGAAAAACCTCCGTTCCCATCAATTGGAAAGAGGACAACTCCATTACCAAGGTATCATCCTTGGTCGCTGTTTGCGCGACAGAAGAGGCTGGATAGCCAATATTTCCACATAATTTTGCAGACTTATTTCCTGCGTTTAGGGCTTCCGCAATCATGGTTGTAGTTGTTGTCTTACCATTTGACCCTGTAATTCCGATAATCGGAGCATCTGAAATCAGGTAGGCCAATTCAACTTCTGTCCAGACCGGTATGCCTTTTTCAAGGGCTTTTTCAACCATCGGATTATCATAGCGGATACCTGGGTTCTTAACCATAAGAGCAAAATCCTCATCCAACAACTCCAGCGGATGGCCACCACAAACCACACGAATTCCTTCCTCAAGAAGTCCTTGCGCTGTCGGATTTTCTTCAAATGGCTTACCGTCATTTACTGTTACAATAGCCCCTAAGGTATCCAATAGGCGAGCTGCCGATTCGCCCGACTTAGCCAAACCGAGCACCAAAACTTTTTTATTTTTAAACGTATCAATCATTTTCATAGTATTTTTCCTTCTTAATCCTCTAGAAAGGTTCAGACGCTTCCTATCCTGTTTAGAAATCCCAAACATTCTAACACTTTATTTTACCCTTTACATGAAGCTTTTTCAAGCCAAAGGGAGTGGAAAAAGCTGGAATAGGGAGAAAATTCATATTATTTGTCAATTCCTTATAAAAGTGGTAGACTGAAGACGAAAAATATTATATTTAAGGAGTATTATATGACAAATATAATCGATAGTTTATTCTATCCTTTGCTTTCTGCTTTACCAGGCGTCATCCGTATGCTTGTCCTGGTTATCATTGCCTTTGTGTTAGCGGGCTTATTACGCAAGCTAACTCTAGCTGGTTTGAACAAAATCCAGTTCTCACAAAAATTACAAGAATGGGGTGTTATCAAGCCTGAAGATAACGGCCAAGCCCTCATCAAAACACTTGGTCAACTTGTTTACTTCCTTGTGATTCTCTTCTTCCTTCCATCTATCTTGTCTGGTTTGAATATCAGCAGCACGGTAGATCCAATCTCTAGCATGTTTGAGAAATTCTTTGCCTTTATTCCAAACATGATTGCAGCTGGTTTGATTATCTTTGTTGGAACTTTCTTCTGCAAATTTATCAAAGGTCTGTTGACTGGTGTCCTAGAACGTTTAGACATTGATGCATGGTACACTAAAGTTACTGGTCAGGAAAAATTGCCATTTGACAGCAAACAAATCATTTCTGTCCTATCAACTGTTGTCTATGTATTGATCTTCATTCCGATCTTAACATTGGCTTTGGAAACACTTGGTATCACAAGTATTTCTCAACCAATCGTTACCATTCTTAATCAAGTAATCGGTATCTTGCCAAATGTTTTGGTTGCCCTTATCTTGATTGCAGTTGGTAGCTTTGTAGCTAAATTGATTGGCAACCTTCTTGAAAATCTTCTTGAAACTGCCGGTATCAACAACTACTCTAAATACCTATTCGCTAAAGAAGAAGCTAACTTTGAATTGTCAGCTATCATTACTCAAGTCGTTCGTGCTATCATCATCGTCTTCTTCTTTATCCAAGCTATCCAAGTATTGAACCTTGAAGTATTTAATTCTGTTGGTTCTGCCCTACTTGCTTACCTGCCATCACTTATCAGCGCTGTTGCTATTGTTATCTTGGCAATCATCGCAAGCAATCTAGTAGCTAACTTCCTACAAAAAGTTACGGATAGCCCTCTTGTTATCACAATTGTACGCTACTTGATTATCGTATTTGCAGTCTTCATGGCTCTCGATCAATTGAAGTTTGCACAACATATCGTTCAATCAACCTTCACAATTATTCTTGGTGCACTAGCAGTAGCCTTCGCCCTTGCCTTCGGTCTAGGTGGTCGTGACTTTGCTGCAAGACAACTTGAAAAATTAGAAAAGAAAATTGACAAAGAATAACCATTACAAATAGCCTGAACACTCGTTTGGGCTATTTTTTATACCCTAAAATCCTGAGAAAAAGGCCGGACCAACTGTCCAGCCTTTTATTCTATTATTAACTTATTTTTCTTTAGGAGAACTATCTAGATAGTGAATATCCCTCATAGCCCAGATCCCAATGAGAACCATCACTAAACCAACCCAAAAATTAGTTGAAAACTGCATGATTTTTAGAAATCCAAGAATGAGCGCGATAACCAGTACGACTAGCAAAAACACTGCTAAAATCAAATTGATAGTCCCCTTGACATTTTTAGGGGCTACAAAAATATAAAAGAGTACCAATAAAATCGCTAGGATGAGGTAAAACATAGCTCTTCTCCTCGGAATTATTCTTCAGTTGCTAATTTTTTCTTTTTAGCGGCCTTATCACGTTCTGCCTTATTCAAGATTTGCTTACGAAGGCGGATTGACTCAGGCGTTACTTCCATGTATTCATCATCGTTCAAGAATTCAAGTGACTCTTCAAGGGTCAAGATACGCGGTGTCTTGATAACTGACGTTTGATCTTTGGTTGCTGAACGAACGTTGGTCATTTGTTTAGCAGTCGTGATGTTCACAGTCAAGTCATTTTCACGTGAGTTTTCACCGATAATCATTCCCTCGTAAACCTCAGTACCTGGGTTGACAAAGATTGTACCACGCTCTTCGATACGCATGATTGAGTAAGTAGTTGCCTTACCTTGATCGATAGAAACAAGGGCACCACGGTGACGACCACCGATCTCACCTTGAACAACTGGCAAATACTGGTCGAAGGTATGGTTCATGATACCATAACCACGAGTCATTGAAAGGAACTCTGTTGAGTAACCAATCAAACCACGCGCAGGAACAAGGAAGACAAGACGAGTTTGGCCATTACCAGTTGAAATCATGTCCAACATGTCACCCTTACGCTCTGAAAGAGATTGGATAACAGAACCTTGGTATTCTTCTGGTGTGTCGATTTGCACGCGCTCAAATGGCTCCATCTTCACTCCGTCGATTTCCTTGATGATAACTTCTGGACGTGATACTTGAAGCTCATAACCTTCACGACGCATGGTTTCAATCAAGATAGACAAGTGCAATTCACCACGACCTGAAACAGTCCATTTGTCTGGCGAGTCTGTAGCTTCTACACGGAGAGAAACGTCTGTCTGCAATTCTGCCAAAAGACGCTCTTCGATTTTACGAGAAGTCACCCATTTCCCTTCACGACCTGCAAATGGTGAGTTGTTGACCAAGAAAGTCATTTGAAGAGTTGGCTCATCAATACGAAGAACTGGAAGTGGCTCAACTGCATCAGTTGGTGTTACCGTTTCACCAACGAAGATGTCTTCCATACCAGAAACGGCAATCAAGTCACCTGCTTTTGCTTCTTGGATTTCTTTACGCTCAAGACCAAAGAAACCGAAGAGTTTTGTAACGCGGAAGTTTTTGGTTGTGCCGTCTAGTTTTGAAAGGGTAACCTGGTCTCCCACTTTAACCGTTCCACGGAAGACGCGACCGATACCAATACGACCTACGAAGTCATTGTAGTCCAAAAGGGATACTTGGAACTGCAAAGGCTCATCTGAGTTGTCGACTGGCGCTGGAATATGCTCGATAATAGTATCAAAAATTGGTGCCATTGTTTCTTCTTGGTCCGCTGGATTATCAGACAAAGATGACGTACCATTAATAGCTGATGCGTAAACTACTGGGAATTCCAACTGGTCATCATCTGCACCGAGTTCGATGAAGAGTTCAAGGACTTCATCCACAACTTCTTCTGGACGAGCAGATGGCTTGTCAATCTTGTTAACAACGACGATTGGGGTCAAGTTTTGCTCAAGAGCCTTTTTCAATACGAAACGGGTCTGTGGCATAGTTCCTTCGTAAGCATCTACGACAAGGACAACACCGTCAACCATTTTCATGATCCGCTCAACCTCACCACCGAAGTCCGCGTGTCCTGGTGTGTCCATGATGTTGATACGAGTACCGTTATAAGCTACAGCAGTGTTTTTAGCAAGGATAGTGATACCACGCTCTTTTTCGATATCGTTTGAGTCCATGGCACGCTCATCCAATTGCGTACGCTCATCAAGGGTTTGAGATTGTTTCAATAATTCATCAACGAGGGTTGTTTTTCCGTGGTCAACGTGGGCAATAATGGCAACGTTACGGATGTCTTCTCTAAGTTTTGTCATAATATCCTCTGTATCTTTTAATTTAACTAAAAAAGTATATCATAGATTGGCGAAAAAATCACAGATAATCACATTGTAAATGTTTTCAGACAGGACTTTGGAAGAAAAGGAAAAGAGATTGAAAACCAACCTCTCCTCTTTCTTACAAGATATTTTCAAAGTTATCACGCACTTCCTGTGGCCATACGCTAGATTGAACTTCACCGATATGTTTCTTACGAAGCAAGAACATGGCCAAACGAGATTGACCGATACCGCCACCAATAGACAGTGGGAGCAAGCCGCTCAAGAGCGCCTTATGCCAGTCAAACTCTAGGCGAGCCTGATCACCAGTAATGGCTACCTGACGACGAAGGGCTGCCTCATCAACTCGAATACCCATTGATGACAATTCAAAAGCTGAACCCAGAACTTCGTTCCAGACCAAGATATCCCCATTGAGCCCCTTGTAATCCCCTTCTGATGGACTAGTCCAGTCATCGTAGTCAGATGCACGACCATCATGCGGCTTCCCATCTGCCAGTTCTCCACCGATACCGATTAGGAAGACTGCACCGTATTCTTTGGCAACAACGTTTTCACGCTCTTTTGGCGTCAAGTCTGGGAAATTTTTCACCAAGTCTTCCGTGTGGATAAAGGTGATTTTCTTTGGAAGAACAGACTCAATATCATAGCGAGCCTCCACAGCCAATTCGGTCAGGCGGATGGCCTTATAAATCTGCTCAACCGTTTCCTTCAAATAAGCTAGGTTACGACGACCTGCTGGAATAACTTTCTCCCAGTCCCACTGATCCACATAAACCGAATGAATTTCATCTAAGGAGTCCTCATCAGGACGCAGGGCCTTCATATGAACAAAGAGCCCTTCTCCCTCATTAAAACCGAATCGAGCCAGGGTATGACGCTTCCACTTAGCAAGAGAGTGTACGACTTCGTAAGTTGCATCTGGAATCAATTTGACATTAACTGACACGGCATTCTCCACTCCTGACAAATTATCTTGAATACCATCCCCGACACGACTCAAAATCGGTCCTTGCACTTCTACGATTTCTAGCTTGTCTTTCAAATACTGTGTGAATGTATTTTTGACAAAAGAAATCTCCTCTTGCTGATGAATGAAGCTTTTCTTCATACCTTACCTCCTCGTAAAATTGATACACCTATTATACTCTTTTTTTTCAACTTGTAAAGCCTTTTTATTAAATATTCTGATAATTTAATGAACTATTAGAAATCCTGATAAGAAAAGTGTTTCTGCAATTCTCTTATCAACTCTTCTGTCAACCGTCTAGGACCACGGACAGCTTTCACTCCTAGGTCCATCATGCGCTCTCTTGGCAAAAACTCATCTGGCAACTGTGCAATCAACTCGACCTGCATGACTGACTTGTCCCTTGGGATATCCGACTGACCATGATTGGTGACATTGGCTTGCAAAACCCGACAAACATAGCGAATGGCCTGTACAGGCGCCGTCACGTAGATGGCTACGATGTCCCCAGCTTGAATGGTTGATTTTTGCGGCCAATAGACTACCTTATTTTCCGCAAACTCAGTATCAATATCATAGACCTTTGGATTGGCTGGAATAACCCAATAATCAGGTCCCTGCTCTGCCTTGTAGGATTTTGGTCCTACCAAATACCGACTTTTCTCAAGGAGGGCAAACACCGTCTGGTCCTCCACCGTATCATCTAGTAAGACTGACACCCAGGTCTTCTTCGACATATGGTAGGCAGGGAAGATGCCCGACTGACTCAGCAGCTCTGCTATTTCCCGACCGTCAACCTTGAGATTGACAATCTCCACCTCTTCTTGAGAGCCGCTCCCATCCAGCTTGTCCCTCGGAATCTGACTGACCAGGGCATACCACTTATTATTGGAGGGATGGCGAAAAGCCCCATAGGTCGGCAACTTGGCAAAGGGATAGTCAGGAAGGTCGCCCCACTGCTCCTTGATAAGCTGGGCTATGCGGTTGCTTTGGTCTTTAGAAAATGGCAGAGCGATACAACAGGCCTCCTCTACTCGATCCAAAATGGACTGATAGCTTTCTCTCACCTGACCCACAAAAGCCCCAGCTGGCGCAGTCACCAGATGGGCGGTATAGACCTCCTCCATCTCACAATCCCAAACATAGGACGACAGCTGACCAGCCTCATCAACCTCCACCACCGCCTCAAACTGCCCCTCCATGAAAACCTCACGGTAGGTGTACTGACCTGCTGAAAACTGAAAGCCTGCCCACTCTAGCCTGTCAAACCTTACTTTCTTTCCTTTTAAAAAAATATCTGCTTCTGACATCGCTCATCCCTTCTTCCCTTATTTTACCATAATTCTTTTAGTTTATTTGAAATTTGTAACAAGCTACCCTCTGATAAAACTGAAACATAGTATGCGAGAGGCTGGATTGTTTACTTGAAAAAATAAAAAAGCTATCCGTAATCAAAAACAAACAAATACAAGCACCTCAACTAGCCATTCAACTCAAAGCCTCACTTCAACTACTGAAACTACTACTTCAAGCACTGAACAAACCTCTGAAACACCCTTTATCCCCGAAAAGGCTGTTGGAACATAGGTTGGCTCCACCTGTAAGCAGCAGAAGTTTCTGTAACCTTGACAGCGGATAGTCAGATAAAAACCACTACCCACTTCGTATATTCTGGCAGTGATTATACAAGAGAATTTAACGCCGTCATCTCAGGAGTCGAGACTATGGCTCCAAATGCCTAGCACTTCCTAGGTCCTACAGGAAATCTAGGTGCCTTATTGCCTGGTGTTACCGGCCTAGGAGGAGAATTTCCAATTCTACTAGGTTTCAAGATTGAAAATGGAACCTACATCCCTATTGCCTTTACAGAACCAAATCCAGAAGAACTAGACTATGAAAATCCCTACAACTTTGGATTCTCTCTCGCCAAACAATAAAAATCACAGAGAAAGCAGCCTAAACATGTAGTTTTCGTTTCCAAGCGTTGAACCACAAGGGCAGAACTCTGCGACTTTTCAGCGTTAGGTAACAGACTGAAAGCCTCTATCGAAAAATCGCAATCACTAAGGATAGTTTACACCTGGCTTTTTGATTTTTAAAGAGTCGCCATTTCTGTTCCTAGCTTCAGTGCAGTTAGAAGTTCATAATCAAGTAAATAGGACTCACAACATACCTATCGGTCAAATTGAGCGGATAAAACGCTAGCTATGCACATTATTTGTTCTTTCCATTCTCATTTGCACAGGCTGCTCGGTCTTGATGAAGGTAATTTTACGCCCAATTCGGTATAATAGGGGCATGAAAAAATTGGCTATTATGAGTGACCTGCATATCGACAGCAATCAATTTGGGCAGGCCGAAATCGACACCCTGATTCAGACCTTGTAAGAGGAAGAGGTGGTTCACCTCCACTTGGCAGGGGATATTTCCAACCAGCATGAGCGGGCCAGCCTGCCCTTTCTGGAACATCTCCGCCAGCACCTGGATGTCAGCTACAATCTGGGCAACCATGACATGCTGGGGCTGGACGAGGCACAGATTGAGGCGGAGAATTTTCAGCTTCTAGACATTGGAGACCGACAACTCCTGGCCTTTCATGGCTGGTATGACTATTCCTTTTCTGACGAGGCATATGATAGGATTCTAAGGCGGAAAAACCTCTGGTTTGACCGCCGTTTGAACCGAAGAAAAAGCGACCAAGAAATCGTGGAGAGGGAACTTGAAGTCCTGGAAAGCCAGCTACAGACCTTGGACAGGGACCGGCTGATCCTAGCCATGCACTTTGTCCCCCACCGCCGCTTTACCATGTGGCATGAGAAGTTTGCCCCTTTCAACGCCTTTCTGGTCAGTCAGACCTTTCATGAGCTCTTTGTCCGCTACCAGATTCCCGACGTGGTCTTTGGCCACGCCCACCGCTCCTATGGCACGGTCGAAATCGAGGGTATCCGCTACCACGCAAGGCCCCTTGGCTACCAGCGGGAGTGGGACCTGACCATCGACTTTGTCAACCAAAACCCCCACCTCAACCCCAGCCAGACCTGGAACCTCTCTAAACGCTTCAACCTGGTCAAGGATAATCTCCTCTACCTAGCCCATAAAAAAGAGAAGTTCAAAGACGAACTCCTCGGATCGATGAGTCTGTTTGAGGTGGGGTAGGAATTAACAATAGACCACTTTTCTTTCCAAAGAAGGTGGTCTATTTTCATGAAACATGCATCTCCTACTCCTCCAGCAACCAGTCCAGCAGATTTTTCTTCTGAATCCCATCATAGTTGGCATTTGGCTGAATACTGTCCATCGTCAGAAGATACTTGGGATAATGATCTGAAATTTTTTGCAAGGGACGAAGTTCTCGTTTCAAGGTTTCGATGGGGAATGAAATTATTTTCAAATTTTTAGAAATAAGTGATGATTTTTTGCTTTATTTTTAAATTTTTGGAAATAAAAGAGAAGTTCAAAGACGAACTCCTCGAATCTATGACCTTGTTTGAGGTGGGGTAGGTTTAAAGTTTATCCACCAAATGATACTCGACAACATCTTTAGTTTGTCTAATTACTTTTTCAAATTTTAGTTGCTTTAGCGGATTTGAAATGAGGGTAAGTTTAGGTGAGCTTTCTAAATCAGAAACTACAGAAAGAAAATATTTAGACTTATAATATTCTGCTTGCTGATATTCTTTTGAAGTTAATCGAATATCCCCCTGTTTCCCTCTAATACCTTTTACCTCCGCTAAGTAATTATTCTTTTCTACACTAATCTGAAAATCGTATCCATCACCATACAAACGAGCATCCTCTAAAATCCCGTTATGAAAAACTGATTCTTGTTGATAATTGTTCATAAAGTACAATTCAGCTTCTAGTCCTGTTTCTTGTAATCTTTTGAATTTTGATTTCACTATAGGACTTTCAATTAATGTTATTTCCTTTACATTATGAACTCCCTGAAGATACAACTTAACGATGTTGGCATAATTTACAACATCTTCATTACCAAACAAGCTATCAATTAATTCTTTTCTAGGACGGTAATCTTCCTTTCTTTGCCACCAACCATTCCTTGGATTAGGGAAAAATGGATCAAAAATATCCATCCTATTCTTAACAACACTTCTAGTTTCAGCGATTCCTAAATCAACAAAATACTGATAAAAATCTGATTTGGTTTGGTATCCAAATTCTTTGATAAATTCATTATCAAATTTAGCTAGACCATAGCCTAATAGATTTAGTAGTTCATAATGTTGATGACGTTTTTTGTTCGGCATTACACATTCTCCAAATAACTCTATGATATAACATATATTATAACAAAATTAATCCTCCACACGACACCTTATTTTTTTACAAAAGCTGTTGTCCCTGATATACTAGATATAGTATAATCATCGGATGGAAAAAAATGACACTAAATTTGATTGACCTGTTCAGTGGTGCTGGGGGCTTGACTGAAGGATTTTTGAACCATGATGAGTTTAACATCTTAGGCCATGTCGAAAAAGATTACTCTGCAAGTCTCACATTAAAAGTACGAGAAGCATTTCATTATTTAAAAAAGAATAACAAACTTAATATATATCGAGATTATCTTAATAATAATATTGATTTAAAAACCTTATTCAGTTACGTTCCAGAGTCAATAATTGACAAAGTATTAAATGAAGAGATATCACAGTACACTTTAAGTAAAATTTTCAAGGAATTAGACCAAAAAATACAAGGCAGGAAAGTTCATGGTATTATTGGCGGTCCTCCATGTCAAGCCTACTCAACAATCGGGCGTGCTATAAATGTCAAAAAAAAAGAAACGGACGAAAGAATATACCTATATAAATTTTATATAAAGTTCTTAAGAAAGTATTCTCCGGATTTCTTTATTTTCGAAAATGTCAAAGGATTACTTAGTTTTAAAGATACTAATAATAAGCTTTTGTTACCTCAAATAAAAAAAGATTTTGAAAAAGCGGGGTATGCAATACAATATGAGGTGATTAATACCAAATTTTTTGATGTTGCACAATCAAGAGAAAGAATTATTATTTTTGGTGCAAAAAAGGAATTTAAGGGCTTTCCGACCCACTTTTTTGATCACTTGAATAATAAAAAGTCACTTATCCCTCCCACAGTTCATGAAGTTTTTTGTGGATTACCCTTCTTAAAAAGTGGAAAAACTAATAATTGCTATACCTCTGAAAAAAATCGGTATATTGACAAATACATTAAGATAACCCGAAATCTACCTCTAACTCAGAATATAGCTAGACCCCATAATAACAGAGATTTACAAATATATGAATTAGTTGCTTCCGCAAAAAAGAATGGAAAAAATTTAAAGTATAATGAACTCGATCAATCGTTAAAAACTCATAAACATGATGATAAATTTTTAGACCGTTACAAAGCGCTAAAATGGGATGAACCTGCTCATACAATAGTAGCACATATTGCTAAAGATGGTCACCATTATATCCATCCTGATCTTAAACAAAATCGTTCTATTACAGTTAGAGAGGCTGCTCGACTTCAAGGTTTTCCAGATGATTATTATTTTGAACAAAGTCGAACTGCTGCATTTACTCAAATTGGTAATGCAGTTCCTCCCATACTAAGTCAAAAGTTCTCAGAAACAATATTTGAAATTTATGACAACCTATTTTAGAAAAAGTAGACTACTAAATTAAAAAAATGAGTCTGAGACAAAAGTCCTCAGTCCCTCAAAAGCAGAGTTCCATTTATTGGAGTGCTCTGCTTTTTTAGTTTTGAGTATTTCTTGTGTTGTATTTTCTTAGATTATTAGCCATGAGCACCAACCCCATATCAATTTTTACTTGGCGTTTTCCTCTCAGGTTACATCTCTTGTAACCCAAACAAGCCTTTATCTGACCAAAGACAGGCTCCACATCAACCTTCCGTTGCGCGAAGATGCGACTGCCTTCTTCAGATAAAAGCTTCTCTTTTTCTAATTGTTTTAAGGCTTGATACCTCTCGTTGACATAAAGTCCTTTTTGAGGTGCTAAATCAGGATAATCCGCCTTATAGACCCTGATTTCCTGTTCAAATCCAGTGGATGTTCTACTCTGTGTTCGACAGATTCAAAGTGATAGTCCCAGCCATCGGGATGGGTGTAGGTGTCGCAACCTTCATCGTAAGCCAAATTGTTCAAATTCTTAGACGACTGCTTGTAGTTCCTTTTCTGCTCCTTGTCAAACAGACTATACTTAATCAAGTGGCCAATCCCAAGCTGATCAAGTGTGAATAAGTTCTCTTCACTGCCATAACCTGCATCAGCGACAACCATTTTTAACTCATGTGGATAGGTTTCTAAGAAAGGTAATAAAGTTCTGGTATCCGTTGGGTTGGGATAAATGTCATAGTGTAGCACGAACTGGTTTTCGGTAGCGATTTGTAGGTTGTAGCCTGGTTTGAGCTGACCATTTCTCATACTCGCTCTTTTATTTCAAGGCTCGTGAAGAGGCTGGGCAAAAACTAGCTTCTCACAATAAAAAAACGAGCAATTCCAATTAGGAGTTGCTCGTTTTCCATTTCATGCTTTATAATTATAATAACCACAAAACAACTAGAAAGGCATGAAAATGTATAAACAGTATAACACAAATCAGCTTAGTTTGGAATTAAATATTGCTTGGGACTTACCTGCAACGCACGAGGCTCGTCTGATTAGTCAGTTTGTGGATACCATTCCTTTATCCGTTCTATTAGAAGAAACTTCCCATACTGGTCGTCCAGCCTTTCATCCAGCCATGTTGCTCAAAATGACCCTGTTCGCCTATGCTCGCCAGGTATTCTCTGGTCGAAAAATCGTTCAAATGAATGAAGAAGTCATTCCTATGAAATGGCTGAGTCAGGATACCTATGTCTGTTATCGGACCATCAATAGTTTTAGGGCTAGCACACACGCCAACCAGCTCATCAAAACTGCCTTCATCTACTTCACTCTCCTCCTCAGAGAGAATGGATTGATTGAAGATGAGGCCCTCTTCATTGACGGGACCAAGGTAGAAGCTGATGCCAACAAGTATTCTTTCACGTGGAAAAAGGCCGTTGAACGCTATGAAGATGCCTTGAATGGAAACATTTCTGCCCTTTATGACAAGCTAGTTCAAGAAGGGGTGAATACTGCCTTGTCCAAGGAAGAATGCCTCACTAGCGAGGGACTCAAACAACTCCTACATGAGACAGAACAAGTATTGGATGAGGTGGAAGAAGCTATCTCACAAGAGCCTAAAGTCAGTAAAGGTGGATCAGCCAACAAACAGAAACGAAGAAGAATTAAGAAACTAAAGAGAAAGTTGAAAGAGGATTGTCTTGTTCGGAAACAGAAGTACGAACGAGATAAGCAGATTCTACAAGAGCGAAACTCCTACTCAAAAACAGATCCCGACGCTACATTCATGAGAATGAAAGAGGATCATATGAAGAATGGTCAGCTCAAACCCGGTTACAACCTTCAACTTGGTACAAACAACCAGTTTGCCTTAGCTTACGGATTGTATCCGAATCCAACTGACACTCGTACACTCAAGCCCTTTCTTCAATCCATCCAAACCTTAGAACTCTTTCAACACATTGTCGCGGATGCAGGTTATGGTAGTGAAGAAAATTATAGCTTTATCCTTGATGACCTGGAGAAAACGCCTCTGATTCCCTACGGAACATATCAGAAAGAGCAGAAGAAAAGCTACAAGAAGAGTGATGCCAATCCTGAAAATTGGACCTATCTAGAAGATTCTGATCAGTGGATAAAGCCAGATGGTGTTGTGTATTCATTCAAGAATTATTCACGAAGAACGGACAAGTATGGATTTGAGAGAGATATTAAGATTTACGAAGCTGATCCTATACAAGCTAGTGAAGAGTTAGACCAATTAGCACGGACAGAGAAAGGAAACCTCAAACAAATTCAGTATAATCCTACGTGGAACTATTTCAAGAACTTAGTCAAAGATAAATTGACAAGTAAAGAGGGGACCTGCATTTATGCCAAACGTAAGGTGGATGTCGAACCTGTATTTGGTAGGATGAAGGGTGTTTTTGGCGTGCGCAGAGTGCATGTCAGAGGACAAAAAGTGGTTGAAACTGAGATAGGATTCCTCCTAATGAGTATGAATCTCACGAAATTGGCTAAGAAATTAGTCCAAGATAATAGAGATAAAAAGAAAAACACAGACAGTACGGCTGGATTTCATCAAAATCAGCTTGAATCTATCTGTGTTTTTTATTTACTGGCTAGTTTTTGCCCAGCCTCTTCCTCTTTCATTCGCATAAATGTAGCATCTGGATCAGTCTTAGAAAAGCTGTTACGCCCTTCGAATGTCTCTTGGTAAGTCTCATATTTCTCAGCTCGCACTGAAAAATCATCCTTGACTTTTCGCAGGACTTTCCTGAGTTTGCGGCGCTTGGCTTTACGCTCATCCTTGCCCTTAATGGGAGCTTCCTCAATATCTTGATTGAGCGCTGTCAGTTCTTCCTCCAGAAGATGAGCGAAATCAGTCAATTGTTCTGAGGAAATCCTTTCCTCCTCGTCTAGTTCAATAGCTTGGTGGATAAGTGGTGTGATTTCTTCTTGACAATAGACCTGCATCTGTTCTTGAAGCTTAGCAGAAAACTTATCGGTTGCCTTCTTCCAGACAAAGCTATATTTGTTGGCATTGGCTTCTATCTTAGTGCCATCAATAAACAGGCAATCTAAGCTAACCAATTCCTCCATTTTCAGACGAAGATTGAGTTCAATAAAGAGTTGTCTGATTAACTCCTCCATGCCACCAACCACACGGAAACGATTGATGGTGCGATAGCTAATGACCAACTGTCCTGTCAAGTACTGCATAGCCAGGTTTTCCACCATCATCTTTTCAATCTTACGACCAGAGAAGATACCTTGAGAATAGGCAAAGAGAAGAGCGGACAGTAGCAGTTTGGGGTGATAGGACGGACGACCGAAGTCATGGTAGAAAGACTGAAAGTGACTATCCTCCAAAGCATTTACCACTTTTTCGATAGTAAAGACGATATGGTCTTTAGGCAAGATACAAGCAAGTTCTAGTGGTAAAGTGGTCTGATTTGTGTTATAGTGAATGTGCGTGAGATAGCCTTTCTAAATGGTTTATTACGCAATTCTATTTTACCAAGACTATCGCAACCATGCAAAAAGCAACGGGAAAAACCGTTGCTTTTTTGATAGAATCGAAGAACTATTGTCCCAGACTCATTTTTTTGGTAGTAAACATTAAATACCTTATATTGACTGATAACCTTTTCTCTGTATGTTAGAAGCTAATTCATTTTTTATCCCCTGTAACATATCATTATTGATTGAAAATAGTACATCATGAACCTCAAAATAATCGTTATCTCCATCTTTTAAAGGGACCGTTTTAAACTGAGACAAGTCTAAAATCAAATACGCATTGAATGTTTGATTACTACTATCATCTTTATACTCAATTTTTGGACTGACAAAAATACTTTTTGATACAGACCACTGTATGCTACCTCTATTATTAACAGTATATTTTAACTTACCAATTAAATCATGTTGTGTATCCTTTAGTAATTCTTCTGAAACGAAAATACCAGGTATAATTCTATAGAAATTTCGCTTGTTTTGAGCAAAATCACATTCAGGACTAATTTCTAACCCTATTTCTTTGAAATAATAGTTATCATTTTGTTCATTAGCTTCAAGTTTTTCCTGTACCTTACTTAAAAAATCTTTTTCACTTGCAGTATTGGTATTAATTATATTAACATCTGAAAACTGGCCTGTTTCGCAAAAGACTTTTCCAATATGACTAGGATTGTCTAAAGTATTGATATTTAACCAACTATTGACCCTTCCTTTATTACCGATAGTACTATCTATGAAATTTAAATTTTGAAACTCTGTATTCTCTAATTGAATCTCTTCTACTTTATGATTCAAATAAGTTGAATACACCGTATTGAGACTTTGATAAGCAGCAGAAATTAGTTTTTCATTAGGGAGATTACTTGTAGACTGCTCAAGATTTACCTTTGCCAAATGATAAGCCAAATCGCTTGCATTGTCACTTATATCAGTTGTTTTTGAGACCAATTTTTGACTAGTTAATAAAACTTGATTTTCCCATTTTATAAAAAACTCAAGCAAAGCTAGTCCGTTAATAATCTCAAAAATTTTATCCTTTAATTCTTGAACTTTGCCACTCTTGAAAGTATGCTCATTAGTATCTGGATCATAATCAAAATAGGTTTGCTTGTCTATATACTCAACACCTGTTGGCAGTAAATAGTTCCTATCCTCTCCTATCCTGTTTTTTAATTCCTGTTCAAATGTCTGACAATCTTCCTCTACTTTCTCTTTACTCCAGAGTAAAATATAGTATGGTCCATTATTTTTAGAAATTAAACGATTTAGCTGTGCCATTATTGCAGCATTATTATTCGCTGGGTTAGTCCCAGCGTTCAAGTTATAATCCAAAAAGATTAACCTAACTGCTTCTTTTACTTCTTCACTACTAGGAAGACTACTCGGGCTACCATCATAGTATTTAAAAGCCTTATTTTCTTGCGCCAAAAAAGAGAATAGTGGACGCGCTTCTTCTATTTTATCATCTACAATTACTATAGAACCATTATTTGGTAACATACTTTTTAACTCCTAATTTTTAGATCTTGGAATACTCAAAACTACTAGAGCGCCATTTTTATATTCTTCAGGCAACGTAACTTCAGCATTATTTGGAAAAAGAAGTTGCCCTTTTTGAGAATTCATGATTTCATTTACAATATTCAGACCAAGACCCAATCCTCCCTGTTTATTTGATACAAACGGCCTTACTAAATCTTCTGGTTGAACTTGGAATCCTACTCCATTATCAGCAATTATCAGTTCTACTCTATCTGACTCACTATTCAAATTAACATCTATGAAGATTTTCTTTTCTTGTTTCTTAGATTTATGTGTCCAATAGATAGAATTGTCTATTATATTCATGATAGCAGAAATGATTAAACCCTTGTCGCATGTCACTGTATAGGCTTTTTCTTTATATGGTGTGCCCATATTTATTTTGTGAGCCTCTAATCTAAACTCAAGATTAAATAATGCATCATCAATCACTTCTTTAATAGAATAGGTTGATTTTCGACGATTGCGAAGAATTGCGGTATAACCTTCAATAACATCACGTAAGCGATGCGTTAATTTATCAATACGATTAATTTCTTCTGAATTCCATGATATCAAAGTCAATTCTTTAACAATTTTTTCCATTTCATGAATGACAATAGCATAACTACTTGTTGCAGATGAAGTCTTTACGTAGGTTTCTGTAATAAACTTATATTCATTTTTTACTTGTCGTAATTTTTTCGATAACTCCGATTTAATATTTTTATCAATTTCTAAATTATTTATCGATATATCAACTTCGGCAATCAGATCAATTAAATTTTTATTGTTTTCTTTTAATGATTCCCTCAGTTTGTCCTTGTCAATGTTCCGTTCCCTTGTAAATTCAAAAAGGTATTTCTCAATGATTTTTTCAAATAAGGTATATGCTTGATTTGAGATAAATCCCTCTCTATTCGCTTTTTCAACTAACCCTTTACTTGATTCCCTCTTTAATGAAATTGCTCCTAAAATAATATTATTACTGAGAGATACAGCTGGATTATTGACACGTTTAGAATCTAGATTAAGCCAATCATTTCCTTTTTCACCATAATCCAAAACCCTCATATTGTCTCTAAAAACTCTAATTCCACCATTCTCAGTAAGGTACTCTTTAAACGAACTTTTATCACTAATGAATCG
The DNA here is from genome assembly GCF_002960625.1 of Streptococcus suis. Lineage (GTDB taxonomy): Bacteria > Bacillota > Bacilli > Lactobacillales > Streptococcaceae > Streptococcus > Streptococcus suis_T. The sequence goes on along the minus strand of NZ_POJH01000015.1, from coordinate 19,435 downwards.
AGTTACCTCTGAAGATTTATCAAAAACATAAAGTTCTATACTAAAATCATTGATACCTAATCTTTCCATATCTTGACTAGAAAAATTTTCAGAAATAAAGAGAGCTGGATCTTTCTTTTTCCCTTCTTCCGAAAGATCCAATGGAATTACATCTTTTTCTAATTTTCGAGATTTCACTGTCATATTATCATACGGCATAAATTCATATGTGAAATCCTTAATATTACCATTTAAGAATTTGGCACTTGATTTATACAGAGCAAATTCTTTTATTTTACTGAAATCCATCATTCCTTCCAGCCAATCTTCTAAAGTAGTATTAAATTCTACAATAAATGATTCAGAAGATTCAAAAGGAGAGTTTAAGGATGTAATTTGTCGATACGTATCTCTAAATTTTTTTCTATCCCATGGTTCTAGGTCCCTAATTTTTATTAACGTCCCTGGATGCTCTCTAAAATAAATCGGCTCCCTTTCTTCGATAACTATTGGTATCTCGTCTAGAAATAATTCCGAATCAAATTGGTTCCAGTCCAACTTAAAGTAAATTTCTTTCTGTCCATCTTGACGGGTTATTATTTCAATATCTCTACCTAACTTATGAATACCGAATCTACCAATCCCCTTTTCACCAATTGGTAAACGCCCTAACTTAGAATATCTCTTATTCTCCACTTGATATTTTTTATGAGTGTTACCAGGTTGCATCCAAATATCCCGAATTGTTTCGAATGACATCCCAATACCATCGTCTTCAATCATAATTTCACCAAGACCAAGTGTAGAATCGATATCATTCATAGTAACAATACATTTATTGGCATCTGCATCATAGGCGTTTTTAATCAGTTCTAGAAGAGCTATTCCTTCATTTTTAATTAATTGATCGCCTAATTGAATTAAAATTTGTGCCTTTGGTCTAAAATTAACTTCAACCATGAACTCACCTCCATTTATATTTAATATTTTAAAAGTAAATACTCAGTTTCTTCTTTTAAAACTCTATTGTTCCTTATCAATATACCAAGAATATTATCAAGAGTTTAAATATTCCTTTAAAAACTAATTTCATTATACCACAAAACCCAACCTTTTTAGGCTGGGTTTTATACTATTTTGTTGGTTTTGTGACCTTAATTCACCAACTTCTTCATCTCTTCAATCCGCGCTACTGTGGCGTCGAATTTGGCTTGGTAGTCGGCTTGTTTTTCTTTTTCTTTTTCAACGACTTCTGGTTTGGCGTTGGCGATGAAGCGTTCGTTGCTGAGTTTTTTGCCGACCATGTCTAGTTCTTTTTGCCACTTGGCAAGCTCTTTGTCCAGACGAGCCAACTCTTCTTCTACGTTGAGGAGGTCGGCGAGTGGCAAGAAGATTTCAGCACCGGTAATAACGGCTGACATGGCTAGTTCTGGTGCAACGATACTTGAACTGATTTCCAACTGCTCTGGATTTGTAAAGCGGCGGATATAGTTTTCATTTGCCTTGAAGAAGGTTTCAAGCTCGCTATCTGCCGTCTTAATCAAGATGGTAATCGGCTTAGAAGGAGCGACATTGACCTCTGCTCTGCTATTTCGCACCGAACGGATCAAGTCCTTGAGGCTTTCCACACCCTTGTGAGCTTCAGCGTTTTCAAAGGCTGGGTTGACAACAGGGTAAGCTGCCACCACGATAGAACCCTCTGCGTACTGGGCGAAGATCTCTTCCGTCACAAACGGCATGATTGGGTGGAGGAGGCGAAGGATTTGGTCCAGCGTGTAGAGAAGGACAGAGCGGGTCATGACTTTCTCAGCCTCGTTGTCGCTGTAAAGGACCTCCTTGGTCAGTTCGACATACCAGTTGGCGAACTCTTCCCAGATGAAGTTGTAGAGGATGTGACCAGCCACACCAAACTCGAACTTGTCAAAGTTTTCAGTGACTTTGGCAATGGTTTCGTTGAGGTTGTGGAGAATCCAGCGGTCCGTCACGTTGCCAGCCTCGCCAGCTGCGACTTTGGCAACATTCTCACGCGCCGCATCCAAGGTCAAACCTTCATTGTTCATGAGGATGTAGCGGGAAATGTTCCAAATCTTGTTGATGAAGTTCCAAGACGCGTCCATTTTCTCATAAGAGAAGCGGACATCTTGACCAGGGGCAGAGCCGTTTGACAAGAACCAACGCAAAGCGTCCGCACCATATTTCTCGATGACATCCATTGGGTCGATCCCGTTTCCAAGCGACTTGGACATCTTGCGACCTTCTTCATCACGGATCAAACCGTGGATCAGCACGTTCTTAAATGGCTGACGGCCGGTGAACTCAAGCGATTGGAAAATCATGCGCGACACCCAGAAGAAGATGATGTCGTAGCCCGTTACCAAGGTTGAGGTTGGGAAGTAACGCTGGAAGTCCGCCGCGTTTTCGTCAGGCCAGCCCATGGTTGAGAATGGCCAAAGGGCAGAGCTGAACCATGTATCTAGGACATCCTCATCCTGTACCCAACCGTCACCTGCTGGAGCCTCTTCTCCGACGTACATTTCGCCAGATTCGTTATACCATGCTGGAATCTGATGACCCCACCAAAGCTGACGCGAGATAACCCAGTCGTGTACATTTTCCATCCATTGCAGGAAGGTATCGTTGAAACGTGGTGGGTAAAATTCTACCTTATCAGCTGTGTCTTGGTTGGCAATGGCATTCTTAGCCAACTGGTCCATCTTAACAAACCATTGAGTTGACAAACGTGGCTCAACTACGACACCTGTACGTTCAGAGTGACCAACTGAATGCACACGGTTTTCGATTTCCACAAGGGCTCCCAGTTCTTGCAACTTAGCAACCGTTGCCTTACGAGCTTCAAAACGGTCCATACCTACAAATTCGCCTGCAAGCTCATTCATAGTACCATCGTCATTCATCACGTTGACTTGTGGCAGATTGTGGCGTTGACCGACAAGGAAGTCATTTGGATCGTGGGCAGGTGTGATTTTCACAACCCCTGTACCAAATTCAGGATCTGCGTGCTCATCGGCAACGATTGGGATTGGCTTGTTAACGACTGGCAGGATAACGTTTTTGCCAATCAAGTCCTTGTAACGTGGGTCTTCTGGGTTAACCGCCACCGCAACGTCACCGAACATGGTTTCAGGACGGGTGGTCGCAACTTGAAGGGCACGAGAACCATCTTCCAACATGTAATTCATGTGGTAGAAGGCACCTTCAACATCCTTGTGAATAACCTCGATATCAGAAAGGGCTGTGCGAGCTGCAGGGTCCCAGTTGATGATAAATTCGCCACGGTAGATCCAACCTTTTTTGTAGAGTTCTACAAAGACCTTGCGAACAGCTTTTGACAAGCCTTCGTCCAACGTAAAGCGATCACGTTGGTAGTCCAAAGACAGACCCAACTTGCCCCATTGCTCACGAATGGTCGCTGCGTACTCATCCTTCCATTCCCAGACTTTGTCGAGGAATTTTTCACGGCCCAAGTCATAACGGGTCACGCCTTGCTCCCGCAAGCGTTCCTCAACCTTAGCCTGTGTGGCAATCCCCGCGTGGTCCATACCTGGAAGCCAGAGGGTATCAAAACCCTGCATGCGTTTTTGTCGGATGATGATATCTTGAAGGGTGGTATCCCACGCGTGTCCCAAGTGCAACTTACCTGTTACGTTTGGCGGCGGAATCACGATAGAATAAGGCTTAGCCTCCGCATTGCCTGACGGCTTAAAAACATCTTGGTCCAACCAAGTCTGGTAACGACCAGCCTCAACCTCAGCTGGATTGTATTTTGGTGATAATTCTTTTGACATTAATTTTTCTCCTTTTCTATTTTATCATTTCCCAAAATTCAATAATCTTTATATGTATCTTTTTGAAAGGTCGCAACAAATAAGATATAGTAGCTTTTACATAATCCTTATATTGCCGAAATGCCATTATTTTAGAAAATATTAATCCTATAGAGATTTCTCTTTTTTTCCTATATTTTATCAAATATTTTACTTCCCTCTTATACGGAGATTTCTTCCAATTATAATCATTGTCTAAACTATCTATCAGATCGTTTAAATCTCCACTTATAAACTCACATTGCTCATCTATTTTAGTTGTTTTAGTTATTTTATAAAAATAAGCCAAATATCTATTACTATTTTTTAAGCTAGGTCTTAAGCCTAATAAAACATAAATGTTTGAAACTTGCTTTTTTATATTAATACAATCTACATTGTTTATGTTTTTATAATAGTCTAACAGCTCATTATCTATACTCAACAATAGAAAAATAATTTCAAAGAAAAACGCTGCACAAAATAATATCCAAGTTAATTTATCTTCAATTACATCAGAAAGTATTGATATTTTTTTTAACACTATCACCAAGGTATCATTGTATCTATATAACAAAGACCAGTAAGGTAAAAAAAGACAGATTAGGAATATTATTGAAAGAAAATCATTTGAAATTAGGGTGAAAAATTTCTGACGTATGTATAAGTAATAAATAAAAAATGATATTAGAGATAAAATAATTAGAAATTCAGGAGATGTTATAGCCGCGTTTTCAGACAATGTAAAATAGGTAGGTTGAATAATCCATAGTATCAATAAAACCACTTCTACTAATATCGAAAATAAGACAAAAGTTTGAAAAATATTATATCTCATTCTATTTTTATCTTTTTCCCACTCAAATTTTATTAGAATTTCTAAGTAATCTATAAGTTTTTCTAAATAAGTATTTAAATCTATTTTTTCTAATTGATAAATTACTCTCCAAATATGACCATCAACAGAGTATTTATAATCCCCTCTAAAACGTACTCTTTTTCCATTTGGATTTAAAAATAGTTTTAACCTGTTCAAGAGGTGTTGTAATGTTTTTTTATCTCTTACACCTCGCAACTCGCCTTTATATTTATATAAAGCCAATACTATCTCCTGTAATTGTTGCCTCCTATTTTGTGAATCATCTTTCAGATAATTACTATTAGTTACTTTTTGATTTTGAATAAAAATCAGAATGGTTCCTATTAAAGTAGCTACTGCTATCCAAAATTCAGTCATCACTTATTCCTTTAGTATTCTTTAAGAAAATTGGTTTATACTATCCTCAAGCTAGAAATAGCCCAATTCTTTTTCATATAATCTCCTAGAAATAGTCAGTCCTTTGGGCTGGCTATTTCGTTTGTTCTTGCTCAAGTTCCTCCATTTTTTGGATAATTAGTTGAGCTACGTCATTGGCAGAAAGATGAGTATTATTAATTTTGAGATAATGCTGAATGCCCTCTGGAATGCCTAATGAGGTATATTGACATGTATCAGTTGTAGAGAGAATCTCAGCCTCTGAAACTGCAATGTGTCGTTTCAAAGGTTTATGGGTAAGTCGATTTTCTGTCCGATTACGCCGCAGCCGTTCTTCCAAAGCAGTTTCCAACTCAACAAATAAAATTTCCTGACCATGATGATGAAAAATCCTCTGAACAGTTGTAAGGAATTGAACCTCTATGAGATTTTTAAAATTAATCAAGGCAGTTCCGATTAGTGGGCGGCCTGACCTAGCAAACACATCGTAAACAGCAAATGTAATACGTGTATTGAGGTCAAACATATCCTCAGAAAATTCAGGAATAAAACGCAGGCTAAAATCAATCGAATCGTGATTATGAAAGAGGGTCATCCCTGTCAATTTCGCAACTTCCTGCCCAACGGTCATCTTGCCAGAAGCTTGTGCTCCAATAATAATTAGATTCATACTCCCTCCCCCACCAACTCTATCTTTATCCCATCTGGATCTTCCAAATAAAGGGCATAGTGGTCTGGTCCTCCTGCGTGGGGATAGCGGTCGTCGTAGAGAAGTTTGACTCGTCTGGTCAAAAATTCCTTCCGCCATTGGTCAACATCATCAGGTGTTCCCGCATGAAAGGCTAGATGATTGAGACCGGTTCGGCAACGGTGATAGCCTACCTCTAGGAAGTCCTCTGGCGTTTGGACAAAGACCAGGTACTGCTCTGCTTTTTTATAAGACAGCCCTTTATCCCACTCCTGATAGAGCGAGTAGCCCAGCTTGGTCAGGAGAAAGTCGTAAAATGCACGCGAAGTTTCCAAGTTTGAAACATAAATTTCAATATGATGTAGCATATTTCTCCTTTCCAAATGAAAATCCCTGCCTAGACTTGCTAGACAGGGACGAAGTTATTCCGCGGTACCACCCTTGTTCAGATACATTATCTGCACTTTGCTTATTCGATTCACATCATCAGCAACCAGTTTTGACATTTGTGCGGATTTCTCAGTACCACCGCTTCCTGTGACAAATGGGGCTCAAAACACCTCTGAATAGCTTTATTGTAACAGAATTATGAACTGTAAGCAAGAAAAATAAGTCTAAGATTTGAATTGAATTCCTTGAGCTTTTAAGTGTTCGACACTAGTTTTTCCAATGCCATCTAAAGCTAGTAATTCTTTTTCAGTCCATTTTTTAAAATCTTCTAACTTATGAATACCATTTTCGTAAAAAATTCGAACTCGTTTTTCCTGCAAATGCACAAGCTCTGGCAGTTGGTAGAACTTATAGAAATGTTGAATCGTTCCCTCACGATTTTCCTCAATTTCCCTGGTCATTTGATTGACTCTTTTAACCAAATCCCGTCTACGGTCCAGGAAATCCTGCATAAATACCAGCGAGTTAAACATGGTATCTGATTCACTAATAACAAATAGACCATTTTCTTCGAAAGCCACCGTCGGCCAATGACCAATTTGAAAGATCCATGAATATTCAGGATAGCGTTCAAGAATTAGTCGCAAGACTGACTTAGCCACAGCAAATTCGCCCCTAACCATAGAAGCTATTAAAAAATGTATAGCGGTCGCATCTTGAACTGTTGCATTCTTTAATTCATTTTCAAACTGGTTCTGTAGATATTCAAAGTCAAAAACCTGATTTTTAACGCTCAATAATATAAAAATAAAGTCGCGATGATAGGCTTCTTGGGGATGACTTATAATAATATCGCACAAATCATTGGCTAATCCGTACAGACCTTTTTCAAAATAAAAATATAAGATATTTAAAACGATTCCTAAACTGTAACTTGGTTCTTCCTTATTCCAGGCTGGGCAACCTTCCTCGAGCCACAATTCAATAGCCTCTGCCGCAAATAAATTGATATCTTCGAGATTTTCATATCCCCATTCAGGGTATTCAAACTTGTACAATTCAAATCGAGCACCTAGATGCTCTGGATTCAACTTCAAAATCTCTCTAAGACCACTCTTGATTTCATGTGGATACTTCCTGTAAACAACCTCCCAAAAGAGTTGATCTGTTGATAAACCATTCATTTCTTGTCCAGTAAGTTTTTTCTTCGAATGAATAGAAACAACTTTCTTCCGATTTTTCTTCTTTGCCATTAGATTTTCTCCTTGAATATTCTAATTCTATTATAGCAAGAGAAAAAGAAAAAACCAACTCATTTCCGTTGGTTTCTGTTATATTAAGCGCTCAACTCAATCCCTTTTTCTTTCAACTGCTTGATAGTTGCAGGACCGATGCCTTTAAGAGCCAAGAGCTCTTTTTCTGTATGGTTTGCAAAATCAGCCACAGATTGAATACCTGCTTGGTAGAAGGTTTCCAAACGTGCTGCCGCAATGCCTTCCAAGTCAGGAAGTGCCAAAAAGTCTTCCAATGAAGTCGCTGATGAAGTCACCTCTGCTACAACTTCATTCACTTGTTCCACAGCATGCTCTACTGCAGCTTCAGCCTTTTCAACTACAGTTTCCACAGCCTCACGCGCTGTAGCAACCCCCACACGCCCTGCACGTTTCAAGTCTGCCAACTGTTTTTTTAATTGTTTTTTACGATTGATTTTTTTCTTTGCCAAGATTTCTATCCTCTCTTTAATAATGTCTTTGGCCAAATAAGCCATCTGGTAAATCATGGAAACTCTTGCCAGCATGATAGTTAGCAAATTTCCCTTGGATAAAACGATAAGCATCTAGCTTACTTTCGTAACGGATGTAGGCATCCGCCGCACGCTCATCCTTATCCTCTTCCAATACACGACGGCTTTCTTCTACAGCCATCTCATTTACCATAACCTGAGTGTTGACCCAAGCTTCAAATTCCTGTAAAAATTCTTGTTCTTTTGTCATTATCGTCCTCTTTCGTCTGCTTCGTCTGAAACACACCGGTTTATTATACCATATTTTTTAGAAAACACAAGAAAAGCCTAACTGCAACACAGTTAGAGCTTCTCATTCTTACCATGAAAATCTATAAACAGTCTGGGACAAGAATTCCTCATCTTTTTCTAGCAAAATGGAGCCAAAGCCATCTAGGTTGCAAGCATTTGGCAGAGCCTGGCATTCCAAGCTAAAGGCACCATGGTAGGCAGCCAAAGCTTCAACAGGATAATTGTAGGTGTAGATGACAACTGATGCCTGATTGGTTCGCACGCGCAGACTTATTTTCCCATCTGGGCTACTAACTTCAACCGGAACCTCTACCTGCTCCAAATGCCATGGATGGTCGAAACCTTTCACAAGGACATTCTGAGGGTGCTGGCTGTCAAATCCCTGGGCAAATCTTGCTCTCTCCCTAAAGTCAAACGGTGTTCCCGTTACATCCTCTAAGACACCGGTTGGCAGATTATCCTCACCAAGCGGAGCATAGCGATTGGCCGCAATCCGAATTTCATGGTCTGCTACTGACTGCTGAAAATCCCCAGTTAAGTTGAAATAGATGTGATTGGTCGGATTGAAAATCGTGTCTTTGCTAGACACCGCTCGATAATCCACCGTCAACTCGTTCTGGTCTGTGAGACCATAAATAGCCTCAACCCTCACATTTCCAGGAAAACCATTGAAACCATCTTTTAGGACAATCCCAAAGGTAACTTGATTTTTTTCATGATCTAGAGCAACATCCCAGTACTGTTCATTTGCCGTGTCAATCCCACCATGCAAGGTACGACCTGGCTCATTTTCTGTGAACTGATAACTGGTTCCTTTTATCTCAGCCTGAGCACCTGAAATACGCCCCGCTACTGGGACAATGCTTGAACCAGGGTACAAGTCTGTCTTACGGTAATCATCATCCGACCCAGCAGCCAAACTGACATTCCGTAGACCGCCATTTTCTTCTACCGGCAAGAGCACTTCTACCACTCTGGCACCAAAATCTGTCAGACTAACCTGCATACCATTTTTATTTTTTAAGCAATAGAGCTTCGCTTTTTTACCAAAATCTTTTACGTCAATCATTGCTTTTCCTCACAACATCAAATGAGGGGAGACAATCAACTTGCTTCCCCTCAGGATACTTAAAGCCTATTTAAAGCTAGTATTAACTTGCCATAATACTTTAGAATAACCCTCACTCTCTTATTTCTAAGCTCGGGCTAAACTAGTCCACCGAACTAGTTTACTCCTCATCATCCTCATCGCTTGTTAGTAGGCTGTTGACGTGGACGAGGTTGTTTGTACCAAATTCCACATAGTCAACTGCTTCACCTAGTAGGACGCCGTTCAAGAAACCAATCACCATAGGCATGTTCATACCTGCATAGAGGTCAAACTGCCCACCGTCAATCAATTTACGGGAAACAACATTGGCTGGTGTTCCGCCCAACAAGTCAGCGAATACAACAAAGTCATCTAAATTAGCAACTGTTTCTTCAAATTTCTTCTGGAAGTCTTCTGGACCTTCTTCTGGTAAAAGAGCTACTGTATAGATATCCTCCTGAGGACCCATAATCATCTCAGTAGATTTCTTCAACTCTTCACAGAAAATCCCATGACTTACTAAAATTAAACTCTTACCCATACGCTTACATGCCAAAGACAAACTTACCGATTGCTGAAAGCGTTACTGCAAGAACGATGATAATCAAGATAGCCTTAGTAGAAGTCATACCTTTGCGTCCTAGCAACCAGAAGACAAAGCCTGTGAAGATAGCTGGTACCAAACGAGGGAAGATAGTGTTGAGCAAGTCTTGTACATCAATCACTTTTTCACCAACACTTGGAGCCCATGATACTTCAAAGTTAATCATAGTTGCAATCAAGGCACCCATCATGAAGACACCCATTACAGAAGCAGCATCTACAAGAGCTGTCAACTTATCACGCATAGTTGTGATGAGTTTAGTACCTTCTTTATAGGCAATTTCCAACTGTTTCCAACGGAAGATGTCATAAGCTACTGCTACAGCTACCCAAAGGAATATACCTGCTGGAGTTCCTTCTTTAGCCATAGTCGCTGCTACAGTACCCATGATAGCTGGTACAAGGGAACCAAAGATAGAGTCACCGATTGGAGCAAATGGTCCCATCAAGGCTGTCTTAATACCGTTAACTGCATCCTTAGAAGCTACACCGTCGCTTTCTTCAAGCGCCAAGTCAATACCAGTAATGATGGTATGGAAGAATGGAGAAGTGTTGAAGAATTGAGTATGCAATTTCATCATTTCCTTCAATTCAGGAGTACCATCTCCATACATTTTACGAAGCTGTGGCAAAATCATGTAGAGGTAACCAGAACCCTGCATCCGCTCATAGTTCCAGCCTAACTGATAAGTGAACAAGCTACGTTTGTTGATTTGATTAAAATCTTCTTTTGTTAGTTTGTAATTAGATTTCGTCATCTTCAATTTCCCCACTTTCTGAAACTGATGGAGCAACCACTGCTACTTTTTGGCTATTTTTGAAGTGAAGCACTGAAAGGAAAGCACCCACAATAGCGATACCGATCATTGACAAGCCTTTGAAGTTGTTCACAAAAGCGATACCTGCATCTTCAGGAAGAGTGCCAACGATACCAGCAACAGCACCACCCAAAGCTGAAACGTTACCGTAAAGAACAGTCAACATAGCTGTAAGGGCAAAACCAACTGCCAAGTAGTGAAGGTTGCGTTTCAATGGAAGGTAGTGGAGCAAGATTGCAAAACCAAGACCTGGAAGCATACGAGCTGCAAGAGTCAAACCATCTGCAATCCATTGATATTCTTGGATTTTTGTAACCATCAATTCTACGAACTCACCACCAAATGCAAGCGCTAGGAACACAGGAAGTGCACGAGATGCAGCCCATGGAATAGCACCAAGTAGGTAGTTGCGTTCGATTGCTGCATAGTCAAATTTTTCAACAGCAGCATCTACACGGTGTGCGAAGTATGTAGTAGAGAAACGACCTGCAATATCTGTATAAACAAGAAGTGCTGCTACAGGTACTGCGATAGTAGATACGGCCAATTCTGGGTCAATACCTTGTGATACTGAGAAAGCTGTTGCAAGAACCGCACCAGAAGTTGCGTCGATACGTGATGCACCACCGAACGTACCGACACCAAGTACCATCAATTGAAGTGACGCTCCAATAGTCAAACCAGTTGCCATGTCACCCATGATCAAACCAGAGATGAACCCTGCAAAGACTGGTGAACCAGCTGACGATACAATTGTCAACTCATCACAGATCTGATAAGCAGAGTAGAGCGTTAGAAGTAATATTTGCCACCATTGCATAATAGTGAACCTCCTTTTAAATTTTTCAAAAATATCCGAAATTTATCTAACCTTATCCAAGAGAGGCATAAAGTCTTTTGGTGAGTCGCCTGGTACCATTTGAGCAATCAATTTTACTCCCTTAGCAACCAAGGCATCAAAGTCCGCAATGTCTTTATCTACAACGTTAATGGAGCGAGTAACAGAGCGAGTTTCTGGTGATTGTGACATATTGCCGACATTCAATTCAGCGAGTTCTACACCATATTCAACTAAGCGCAGGAAGTTTTCAGGACGACGAGCAACAATCAATAAGCGTTGTGCGTCATACTTACCTTCCTTGATGTTAGTAGCTGCTTTTTCGATTGGCAAAATAGATAATTTTACACCCGGTGGGCAAGCTAATTTCAAACCTTGTTTCTCAATGTCGTTTTGAGCAACCGCATCATCGATAACCATGATCCGACTAATATTTAATTTAGTCGTCCAAAGGTTAGCAACCTGACCGTGGATCAAACGACCATCAATACGTGTAGCAATAATTGCCATACAATGTTCTCCTTTTCTTCATAAATCTTTCTGTTAGACACTCTCAAGGGAGTACCTATACTTCTTTATAAACGGGTTCCTGTGAAAAGCTAATCTTCTCTCTATATTGTCCTTCCGTTTCAAAAACGACTATTTCATTAACTCCTTTCTTTAAGTATCCTTTTGGAATATAGAGATAGAGGATTGGACCTTTTTCCCAGAAACGTCCGATATTTACATTGTTAACAAATACAACACCCTTACCAAAACCTGTCATGTCCAAGTAAGTGTCTGCCAGATCTTCTAGTTCAAACTGGTAGCGATAGAAGGCTGGTTGCCCCTCCTGCCAGTCTTGCGTGAAATCCAGACCAGAAATATCATCCAGTGGCAATGGATACATGTCCCAATTACCAATGTAGTGCAAGTCTGCTATAGCCCCTCGACCCAACCCTTTGGACTGCGTCGGTGCTGTCAACTTATGACCATAATTGACCCGTCCCATGTTTTCAACCAAGACAGCCAGTTCAACATGGTTGGATGTAAACTCTAGTGCAATGTCTTCACCAATTTCTGTCTGGTATTGTGTGGTAACCAAACGACCATCTGCATAGACTTGAATACGGTCACGCGCATCAATGACACGAAGCCGTTCTGCCTCCTCCTTATCCCGCTCTAACTGCGTTTTATAGAGGATATAGCCCGTCGATTGCCCCAGCTCTTCCATATTTTTTGGATAGAAGCTAGAGGAGTAATCGCTTACATTTTCTGCTACAGCAAAGAGGCTTACCTTATCCTTCAAGTCCACACTTGGCAAGGCCCTGGCTTCTTTTACCAGTGGCTCAGCATAGTCCAAATCTGGATAGGTTTCCTTCATACGTTTTTGCAAGGCATAGAATTTCTTGGTTGGATTGCCAGCCTCATCTAAAATCGCATCGTAATCGTAAGAAGTTACCTGTGGCAAATCAATCTGACCACGGGCAGAGCAACCATTCATGAACCCAAAGTTGGTTCCTCCGTGGAACATATAGAGGTTAATCGAACCCAACTCAATACATTCCATAACAGCGTCAACCATCTCATCTGGATCGCGGCGAATAACTTCATCACCCCAGCGATTAAACCAACCATCCCAGAACTCCATACACATGTAGGGCCATTCTTTGCCATATTCATTAAAGAAGGCCTGCATGTTTGCAAAGTTTTCTCTAGCTCTAGAACCAAAGTTACCTGTCACAAAAATGTCGTCTTCTATCAAGGTCCCTGCTCGTAGAGTTGCCCGCCATGCACCATCAGAAGTGAAGAGCGGAGCTGTCAAGCCATACTTCCTCATTAGACCTGCTACAGCCCTTAGATATTCCTTATCCTCACCATAGGAACCATATTCGTTCTCTACCTGGAACATAAGGATATTGCCACCTTGTGCGAGTTGGAACTTGGCTAATTTAGGAAGAAGAGAAGCGTAATATTCATCTAAGTGCCTTAGGTAGCGTTCATCATGAGAACGAACCCTCAGCTCCTCCTGCATCAGCCAAGCGGGGAGACCTCCCCATTCCCACTCGGCACAAATATATGGGGAAGGGCGAACGATAGCATAAAGCCCCAAATCCTGCGCCAGCTGTAAGAAGCGCTCCAGATCCAGTATCCCTTCATAGCAAAACTCCCCTTTTTTAGGTTCGTGCATATTCCAAGGAACATAGGTTTCAACCGTATTAAAACCTAAAGCTTTTAAGTTATACAAGGAATGGTACCAGTCATCAGGATGCACTCGGAAATAATGGATGGCCCCTGATAGAATTTTAAAGGGTTGATGATCTAAGTAAATTTGATCTTTTATATAGAACTCTGTCATCTCGTCACCTTTATAATTATATACCTTTCTGTTAATATAATAACACTTTTTACTGGTTATGTCCACTACTTTTTATTTTTTTTGGAAATAATTTCTACATTTTTTGACAAATCGCATCATGAAAGGGGGTTACAAGGAGTTTTTTCGAAATAATAGCTATATTTTTTGATTTTTTTCTATTTATTTAGTATAATAAGCGCTAGAAAGGAAGTTATAAACATGAAAGTACCTAAGTATCAACTTATACAGAATGACTTACGTCAGCAGATCATTTCTGGTAAATTTGAAAATGGCGATAAATTTTACACAGAATCTGAATTGACAAAACTATTTAACGTTAGCTCTATTACGGTTATCCGTGCTGTAAATGAATTGGTTAAGGATGGCTACCTGATTCGGCAACAGGGCAAAGGAACCTTCGTTTCCCGTTCCCGCAAAGGGCGCTTGGTAGAATTCTCCGATATCGAAGTTTTCCCAATGGATAAGGATACTGTTGTCGTGCTCTCTTGTGAAAAAGGCAATGACCCTGAAATCCTTGAAAAACTCAACTTGGATAAGAATGATTTCTACTATAAGATTGTTCGTGTGCGTTCAACAGAAAATACACCATACATCTTCCACAATTCCTATATCCCTCAACGATATATTCAAAATCCGGATGCTCCACTAGAACATTATCAGTCTATCTACCAACGCTTCAAGTTGGACTACAACATCCATATGTCTGAGGAACCGTTTGTTGAAACCAATGAGATTGTTAGCCCTTGTCCAAAAGACGTTTCAAAACATTTGAATTTAAAAGCAACAGAACCTGCAGTTCTTCAAAATAAAACAACCACTCACAGCGCAAGTGGCGAAATTATGGAATATACTGAAACCTACAAGCACTGGAAATACTACAAATTCGAAATCACGGCTAACCACCGTTAAATGCAAAAAACGCAGACTTAACCATCTGCGTTTTTTCTATTTCTGATGAATAATCTTATAACGAAACTGATCCGCTCTAGCAATACTAAATGTATACTCAATCAACCTATTTTTATCATTATAGGTCTTTCTCACCAGATGAAGAACTGGACTATTACTCGGAATCCCCAATATCTTGGCTTCATTGTCTAAAGAAATACTGGCATAAAATTCTTCTTCTGCCAAACGAACAACCTGTCCATAGTCTTCCAGAAAAATTTCATACAAAGGTTTTTCGCTCATCCTACTACTTGTCAAAGTAGGAAAAAGTGAAACAGGCACATAAGTCCTCTCCAGCATCATTGGAATCTCATCAGCTAGACGAAGACGTTCTATTTCAAATACAAGCTCTCCACAGCTGACCTGCAACTGCTGAGCAATAAAATCGGTAGCCTGCATATTTCTAAAGGATAAGATAACCGTCCGAGGCACTTTCCCCATTTTTCTCATCTGATCAGTGAAGCTATAAGCCTGGGATAAATCTACAGCAGTATCCAAGATTTCTGAAACATAGGTTCCCTTGCCATGTTTCTTATAGACCAAGCCTCGTTTTTCCAACTCCTGCAAGGCTAGGCGAACGGTAATGCGACTGACCCCATGTACCTGTGTCAGTTCCCGCTCTGAAAGCAATTTATCATTTGGCGCCATTCTCTCACGAATAGCTACTTCTAGTTCATCGACCAACTGCAAATAAAGGGGTTTGTCATCAAATTGACCACTCATAGTATCCTCCTTTCGAATCAGCACAATCTCTCACCATTATTTTACACTAAATTCACTATATTAACAAGATGTTATTGTGATTTGATTGATTCCAAATGAAAAAGAGCTGAGCAAGAAGCGAAAATGGAAGATGATTATAGGAGGGTCACTTCATCTGGCAGGGTAATGGTTTCCTTGCCCTGCTTATCCATCACCAAAATCGTTGACGGATAAAAAGGATCGAAGCGACTGTTCAAATCCAAAGCAATGGCATTCCTATAGCCCTCTTGAGAAAACACAAGTGTCACTTTCCCCTTCCTATTTTTGATGGAAAAACGCAAGACACTTTTTAAGGGAATAACTCCTTTTAAGTAGTTATCAATAAAATACCAAAAACTGTCAATGACCTCTCCTGGCAATGAGGTGACAACACCAAAACTTGCGTACCGTCCATTTGTTTGATCAAAAGCCATCTTTCCTCCTTTATGGTAAGAAAAAAACCTGTAAAACAGGATTTTCTTTTCTAACTTTATCTACTTCTCAGTTCTAAATAGCGTTTGTACCAGATATTAACATAGGCTGGGGAGAAGGGACCACGTTGATTGTTGATCCAGTCCACCAGAATCTTGACATTTTCCTTCAAAATAAAATCAATATCATCTGAATACTTCATAGCCTTGCGATGACGCTCGTATTCGTCCACATCCAAGAGCCTCTTCTCACCATCAGCAAAGACCTTGACATCTAGGTCGTAGTCGATGTACTTAAGGGCTTCGTTGTCTAGAACATAAGGACTAGCAAGGTTACAATAGTAAGAAACACCGTTCTCACGGATCATTGCAATGATATTGAACCAGTATTTTTTATGAAAATAAACGATTGCTGGTTCTCTCGTTACCCAACGTCTGCCATCATTTTCAGTCACTAAGGTGTGGTTATTGACCCCAATAACAGCATTTTCCGTTGTTTTTAATACCATGGTGTCACGCCAAGTGCGATGAATTTCACCGTCATGTTTATAACTTTGAATAGTAATAAAGTCGCCTTCCTTTGGTAATTTCACTTTGTTACCAACTTTCTACTATTACAATTTATCTTGACTATTATACCATATTTTTTCAACCTAGGCGAAGATTTTTCTCACAGATATTCACGAAGGGCTGTTTTTATAGTATCAAAATCAAATCCTTTACGGACCAAAGCCTGTGTCAAACATTGTTTTAGCTCATATCCCTCATATTTTCGACTGTATTTCCGATACTGCTTATCCAGCTCCTTGGCAATCAACTCTGCTTCATTTTCTTCATCCGATGTCAAGTCTAATTGAGCAAGGCTTTGTTTGGCAAGCTCATAGGAAAATCCCTTGGACATCAAGCCCTGAACCAATTTATCCTGTAAAGCTCGCAGGGGCAACTTGGATTGATACTTTCGACATAACTTTTCTGCAATCCTTTCAGCCAGGTCTGAAAAATCAATCTCAGCCAGTCCATCTTCTATGATTGATTTCGAAATTCCCTTCGTCATCAATTTTTGACGAAGCATAGCTGGTCCCTTGTCACCATTCAAGCCATTCTGACGTATATAGGTTTCTACATAGGCTTTATCGTCAATCCACCTATCTTCTTCCAAATTAGCAACAATTTTTAGAGCAGTGGCTCCTGCAATCTCATATTTTTCCAGATAATCCAATACTTCTTTTTTGGTTCTCTGCTTGAAGGAAATGAAATACAGGGCTAAATTTTTCCCATAGGAAAATTGGGCAAAATCCCGAATGGCTTGAAATTCCTCTTCTGTGATGTCCTTGTCCTTACTGAGCATGAAGCGAACAATGGTATCTTCTGTGATATAGGTGTTTTCCTGTCCTTCAACTTCTAAGAGATAGAGCCGTTTTTTCTTTTCGATTTTTGTAATTCTCATTCTTTCATTATACAGGAATTTTCGGTAAAATAATAATATGAATTTACAAGTAAACCAACGAATTCCCTTGAAAATCAAGCGAATGGGTATCAATGGCGAAGGTATTGGCTTTTATCAAAAAACGCTGGTCTTTGTTCCGGGTGCCCTCAAGGGGGAAGAAATCTATTGTCAAGTAACCTCTGTTAAACGTAATTTTGTGGAAGCAAGGCTACTGAAAATTAACAAGGAATCAAAATTCCGGGTCAAACCAAGCTGTGACATTTATCAAGCCTGTGGTGGCTGTCAAATCATGCACCTTCGTTATGACAAGCAACTGGACTTCAAGCAAGACCTGCTCCAACAAGCCTTAAAAAAGTTTAAGCCAGCAGGCTATGAGGATTACCTCATTCACCCAACCATTGGAATGGATCAACCAAGTCATTATCGGGCTAAATTACAGTTTCAAACCCGTTCATTCAAGGGTCAAGTCAAGGCTGGCCTCTATGCTGAAAATTCCCATCGCCTGATTGGTATTACAGACTGCTATGTCCAAGACAAGGAAACCCAAAAGGTTATCAATAGGATTGCTGACCTCCTAACTAAGCACCGTATCCCTATTTACAACGAGCGTAAGGAGCAGGGCATTCGTACAGTTATGGTTCGCAGAGCCCGTCAATCTGGTCAGGTGCAGGTTATTTTTGTCACCTCCTGCCAGGTCAATCTGACCAAACTCATTGAAGAAGTAACCAAGCAATTTCCTGCCATTGTCACTGTTGCTCTAAACTGGAATAGACAGAAATCCAGTGATATATACGGAGAAAAAACGGAGATTCTCTGGGGCAAACAGGCCATCGAAGAGGCTGTTTTGGATTATGAATTCTCCCTGTCACCTCGGGCATTCTACCAGCTAAATCCCCAACAAACGGAAGTTCTCTACGGAGAGGCAGTCAAAGCATTAGATATTTCTGGCGATGAAGACTTGATTGATGCCTACTGTGGCGTGGGAACCATTGGCTTTGCCTTTGCCAGAAAGGTCAAGTCTGTTCGAGGGATGGACATTATCCCTGAAGCCATCGAGGATGCTAAGGCCAACGCCAAACGGATGGGGCTGACCAATACCCACTACGAAGCAGGTAAGGCAGAAGAGATTATTCCTAAGTGGTACAAAGAAGGCTACCGTGCAGATGCCTTAGTGGTCGACCCACCTCGGACTGGCTTAGACGAAAAACTACTCAAAACAATCTTGGAATACAAGCCTGCTAAAATGGTTTATGTATCCTGCAATGTTTCGACCCTAGCCAGAGATTTAGTTGAGCTGACCAAAGCCTATAAGGTTGAATACATCCAATCCGTTGATATGTTTCCCCATACCGCACGAACTGAGGCGGTTGTGAAGTTGAGTAGGAAATAGCATAGGGGGAAACTAAGAAGAGGACAATAGAAAAGTTAAGCTATAGGAAGCAGTTTCAAATAAAACAAAACGAATGCTACAGGGTAGAATTTTATAACTACCTTGAGCCATTCGTTTTTATATTCGGCTATTTACTCCAATTTTTTAAACGGTATATTAGACATTACTAAAGGACAAGGAAAGGTACTAAATGCCCTAGAACTACCATATTCCAACGCCAAACTGAAAAGCTACCAATAATCTCATCAAAGTCATTAAGAGAAATGCCTTTGGTTTCAGGAACCTTGAAAACTTTAAAAACAGATTTTGATTGCTTTGAACAGTGAAAAGGGCTGGAAGATCCCTTTTCAGCTTATCTCCTAAAAACAAGAAAGAGATAAAGAAAGAGAGAACGAATTTCGTACTCTCTAGGTGTTAGCTTTTCATCTACCCACTACAGTCTTATGGAGCCGCAAAAAGCAAAAAAAGTAGCATTGCTACTCTTTGAAATATAAATCGGGAAGACAGGATTCGAACCTGCGACACCTTGGTCCCAAACCAAGTACTCTACCAAGCTGAGCTACTTCCCGCTGTTATTAAAAATAAAGCTCCCCTAATGA
>NZ_POJH01000014.1 GCF_002960625.1 Streptococcus suis | reverse complement strand
TATCCATTACGGATAGTGGCGATTTCAGTGCGATCTCCTGTGGAGGAGACATTGTAGACTTTTACACTGCCATCTGGTTGAAGTTCAGAAACAACGGAGCTACCATTTGCACCGTCCTGACCGTTGGTTCCATCTTGACCTTTGGCGCCATCGCGACCATCTACACCATTACGGATAGTGGCGATTTCAGTACGCTGACCTGTGGATGAGACATTGTAGACTTTTACAGTACCATCATTTTGACGTTCGGAAACGACGGAACTTCCATTGGCACCGTCGCGACCATCTACACCATTACGGATAGTGGCGATTTCAGTGCGATCTCCTGTTGATGAAACATTATAAACTTTTACACTACCATCGGGTTGAAGTTCAGAAACAACAGAGCTGCCATTTACACCGTCGCGACCGTTGGTTCCATCCTGACCTTTGGCACCGTCACGACCATCTGCTCCATTACGGATAGTGGCGATTTCAGTACGCTCTCCTGTTGATGAAACATTATAGACTTTTACACTGCCATCTGACTGAAGTTCGGAAACAACAGAGCTGCCATTGGCACCATCACGACCGTTGGTACCGTCGATACCATTACGGATGGTGGCGATTTCGGTACGCTGACCTGTTGATGAGACATTGTAAACTTTTACACTACCATCAGTTTGGCGTTCGGAAACAACGGAGCTACCATTGGCACCATCACGACCGTTGGTACCGTCGATACCATTACGGATGGTGGCGATTTCGGTACGCTGACCTGTTGATGAGACATTGTAAACTTTTACACTGCCATCTGGCTGAAGTTCGGAAACGACGGAGCTACCATTGGTTCCATCCTGACCTTTGGCACCGTCACGACCATCTGCTCCATTACGAATTGTTGCAATTTCAGTGCGCTCTCCTGTAGAGGAGACATTATAGACTTTTACACTGCCATCTGGCTGAAGTTCAGAAACTACGGAGCTACCATTTGCACC
This sequence comes from Streptococcus suis, assembly GCF_002960625.1. Taxonomy (GTDB): domain Bacteria; phylum Bacillota; class Bacilli; order Lactobacillales; family Streptococcaceae; genus Streptococcus; species Streptococcus suis_T. The sequence goes on along the minus strand of NZ_POJH01000014.1, from coordinate 784 downwards.
ATCCTGACCTTTGGCGCCATCGCGACCATCGACACCATTACGAATAGTGGCGATTTCGGTACGCTGACCTGTGGATGAAACATTATAAACTTTTACAGTACCGTCATTTTGACGTTCGGAAACGACGGAGCTACCATTTACACCGTCCTGACCTTTGGCACCATCGACACCGTTACGGATGGTGGCGATTTCGGTACGCTCTCCTGTAGAGGAGACATTATAAACTTTTACAGTACCATCAGTTTGACGTTCAGAAACGACCGAACTTCCATTGGCACCATCCTGACCTTTGGCTCCATCAACACCATTACGAATTGTGGCGATTTCGGTACGGTCGCCTGTAGAGGAGACATTATAGACTTTTACACTGCCATCGGATTGAAGTTCAGAAACGACGGAGCTACCATTGGCTCCATCCTGACCTTTGGCACCGTCACGAATGGTGGCAATTTCAGTACGCTGACCTGTTGATGAAACATTATAGACTTTTACACTGCCATCAGTTTGACGTTCGGAAACGACGGAGCTACCATTGGCACCATCCTGACCTTTGGTACCATCTACACCATTACGAATTGTGGCGATTTCGGTGCGCTCGCCCGTAGATGAGACATTATAGACTTTTACACTGCCATCTGGTTGAAGTTCAGAAACGACAGAGCTGCCATTTACACCGTCGCGACCATCTACACCATTACGGATAGTGGCGATTTCAGTGCGATCTCCTGTTGATGAAACATTATAAACTTTTACACTACCATCGGGTTGAAGTTCAGAAACAACA
>NZ_POJH01000013.1 GCF_002960625.1 Streptococcus suis | reverse complement strand
AGTAATTATAGCACTAACCTGAACGAAGTTCAGCGAACGTCTTTAGACGTCGCTGGAGAGAAACGGCTTATAGCCGGTGTACAAGCCACCCGTTTTCACGGGTGGTTATGACTGGAAAAAGATTATTTCCGTGAGCTCTTAGAACGAGTTCGTTCTATCCGTGCTAGTGAACGACGAATTTGGTTACAAATCACAGATATTTTTGCAGAGATTGCGATTGATTATGACGCTAATAGCTTGATGACTAAGCAATTCTATGCTCATGTGCAAAATAAATTTCATTATGCGATTACAGGTAAAACAGCTGCAGAAATTATTTATGAAAAGGCAGACCACACCAAAGCGAACATGGGGTTGGTAACCTGGAAGCACTCTCCTGACGGACGTATTTTGCAATCGGACGCTCTTGTGGCTAAAAATTATCTGAGCGAAAAGGAAATTCGTTCGCTGGAACGTAGTATTTCAGGCTACTTTGACTATCTGGAGCGACAAATTGAGCAAGGAAAAACTCAGACCATGCAAGATTTGGCAGATAGTATTGACCGATTTTTAGCCTTTCAAGATTATGAGCTTTTAGAGGGGCATGGTCAAATTACAAGGCAGGTAGCCAAGGAGAAAGCTCGGTCAGAATATGCAATTTTTAATAAGACCCAAAAGATAAATTCTGATTTTGAAAAATTACTAGAAGATTTATCTTCAAAATAAGTACTCGAAAGGAAAACACATGAAAATCCGTGGATTCGAACTGGTCAGCCAGTTTACTGATGAAAACTTATTGCCAAAACGTGAGACAGCCCACGCAGCAGGTTACGACCTGAAGGCTGCGGAGAGGGTCAGCTTAGAGCCAGGTGAGATTAAGCTGGTGCCAACAGGTGTCAAGGCCTATATGCAGGCTAATGAGGTTCTCTATCTCTACGACCGTTCGTCTAACCCTCGCAAGAAGGGGCTGGTTTTGATTAACTCGGTTGGGGTTATCGACGGCGATTACTATGGCAATCCAGCCAATGAAGGTCATATCTTTGCCCAGATGCGAAATATCACAGAAGAAACTGTCGTGGTGGAAGCTGGGGAACGAATCGTACAGGCTGTTTTTGCACCCTTCCTCTTGGCTGACGGCGACCAGGCCGATGGCGTTCGGACGGGCGGATTTGGTTCGACGGGGAAATAGGAGGAAATCATCATCGCTAAGAAAAAAACAACCTTTGTCTGTCAATCCTGCGAGTACCACTCGCCCAAGTATCTGGGCCGTTGTCCCAACTGTGGCTCCTGGTCTTCCTTTGTCGAGGAAGTGGAAGTCGCTGAAGTTAAGAACGAGCGGGTCAGCCTGACAGGTGAGAAGACCCGTCCGATGAAGCTCAATGAAGTGTCGTCCATTCAAGTGGCCCGCACCAAGACCAACATGGAGGAGTTTAACCGCGTCCTTGGTGGCGGCGTGGTGCCGGGCAGTCTAGTTCTCATTGGAGGCGATCCAGGGATTGGCAAGTCCACCTTGCTCCTGCAAGTATCCACTCAGCTGTCCACCATCGGCACCGTTCTCTATGTGTCGGGGGAAGAGTCTGCCCAGCAGATTAAGCTCCGTGCCGAGCGTTTGGGCGACATTGACAGCGAGTTCTATCTCTATGCGGAGACCAATATGCAGAGCATTCGGACCGAGATTGAGAAGATAAAACCAGATTTCCTGATTATCGACTCTATCCAGACCATTATGAGCCCTGACATCTCCAGCGTGCAAGGATCTGTCAGTCAGGTCCGTGAAGTGACCAATGAGCTCATGCAGATTGCCAAGACTAACAATATTGCAACCTTTATCGTCGGCCACATGACCAAGGAAGGTACTCTGGCTGGACCGCGGACCTTGGAGCATATGGTAGATACCGTTCTTTATTTTGAGGGCGAGCGGCAACACACCTTCCGTATCTTGCGGGCGGTCAAAAACCGCTTTGGCTCTACCAACGAAATCGGCATTTTTGAAATGCAGTCGCAGGGCTTGGTCGAAGTTCTCAATCCAAGTGAGGTCTTTCTGGAAGAGCGTCTGGACGGAGCGACAGGCTCTGCTATTGTCGTGACCATGGAGGGCACTCGCCCCATTCTTGCGGAAGTGCAGGCTCTGGTGACGCCGACCATGTTTGGCAATGCCAAGCGGACCACGACAGGCTTGGATTTCAACCGTGCCAGCTTGATTATGGCGGTTTTGGAAAAACGGGCAGGCCTGCTCCTCCAAAACCAAGATGCCTATCTCAAGTCAGCAGGTGGAGTCAAACTGGATGAGCCAGCTATTGACCTAGCAGTCGCAGTTGCCCTTGCCTCCAGTTACAAGGACAAGCCAACCAACCCACAAGAGTGCTTTATAGGCGAAATCGGTCTGACAGGGGAAATCCGCCGCGTCAATCGGATTGAACAACGGATTAACGAAGCCGCCAAATTAGGCTTTACCAAGGTCTATGCCCCAAAAAATTCCCTGACAGGCATCAAGGTGCCCAAGGAAATCACCGTTATCGGCGTGACTACCATTGGCGAAGTCTTGCAGAAAGTGTTTTAGCTAACTGTGTATAGCTGGATTTAAATAAAAAAGATAATAACCTTCGAAAATCAAAAGCAGACCTTGTTGACTTGATTTGATGAGTGAAAGGCTCCAGTGGAGTCTTTCAGCCTGTTACCTTGAAATAAAATAGTAACAGGGTTCTATCTGTATAAGTAGAAACGAACTACGTTCGCCTATCTCCAACCTCCAAAGGTTCCCCAAACCTTTGGAGCTAGTCTATTTTGGATTTTCATTGAGTATAAATGTGAGAGTTTGCAATGAGACTCTCATATTTTTTTATAAAAATACTTGACACTGTTGTTTTTTAGGTGTAGAATTGTGTTATAAAAATAATACAAAAAGAAGTTGAAAATGATTTGGTTTATTTTAGCTTGTTTTTGGTTTATTATGGCTATCCTGTGGTTAACAGGAACTTTTCGTAAAAAATAGGAGGCAACTATGTCAGACAATCGGATGAAATATACTATCGACAGCAATATGCAATTTCCTTTGGTGGAAATCGCCTTAGAAGCTGGTGAGTCAGCTTATATCCAGCAGGGAAGCATGGTTTACCATACACCAAGCGTGACCTTAAATACCAAGCTCAATGCCCGTGGTGGTTCTGGTTTTGGCAAGCTCATGGGGGCCATTGGTCGTTCCATGGTATCAGGTGAGTCTATGTTTATCACGCAAGCCATTTCCAATAGTGACGATGGCAAAATTGCGCTTGCGCCTTCAACGCCAGGTCAGGTTATTGCCTTGGAACTGGGTGCAGAGCAATACCGCCTCAATGATGGTGCTTTTCTTGCCCTAGATGGTTCTGCTCAATATAAGATGGAGCGCCAGAGTGTCGGTCGGGCCTTCTTTGGTGGTCAGGGTGGTCTCTTTGTGATGACGACGGAAGGAAGAGGAACTCTATTGGCAAATGCCTTCGGTTCGATTAAGAAGATTGAACTGGATGGTGGGAGCATTACCATTGATAATGCCCATGTGGTAGCCTGGAGCCGTGACCTCAACTACGATATTCACATGGAAAATGGATTCTTGCAATCGATCGGTACAGGGGAAGGCATTGTGAATACCTTCTCAGGCTACGGGGAAATCTATGTACAAAGTTTGAATATTGAAACCTTTGCCCAAGTAATCGGTAATCATATTGTTGGTGCTGGTGGCGATGGTGGCGGTGGCAGTTCCTCTCTGCTTGACGCGATTTTTTAATACTCAACCAGCTACGGCTGGTTTTTTATATGCCTGATGTTACCACTTACCCTCTCATTTTTACCACTTACTGAAATGCCCTTGCAAAATTCGAGTAAGTTGATATAATAAAACCAGAAAAAGCAAAGGAGGTCTTATGAAAGTTCGGATTGAATTAGATGACAGCTTAGAACAAGTCGAAGTGATTATCAGAAGCAGTCAGTTGGGGCCTGAGTTGGAACAAATCCAGCAAGCTTTGAGTCGCCTGAGCCGTCCTAGCCTGGTCTTTTACAAGGGCACTAGTGAGTATTTCTTGAAACTGGAAGACCTGCTCTTTTTTGAAACCGATGGGACCAAGCTGATGGGGCATACTAGAGATGACGCCTATGAAGTCAAGATGAAGCTCTATGAACTGGAAGATTGTCTCCCTGCTCATTTTTGCCGGGTTTCCAAGTCTACCATTGCCAATGCCAAAGCCATCTATTCGCTGGACAAGTCCTTTTCAGGGACTAGCCGGATTTCCTTTTATAAGACCCACAAGGAAGTCCATGTGTCGCGGCATTATTACCATTTATTAAAAGAAAAGTTACAGGAAATGAGGTAGGAAGATGAAAAAAAACGGTTTAGGGATAGCTCTGCTGGTCTTGGCGGGTCTGGTCTTGTTTCAAGACTACTTGCCAGTTATGAAGTTTCCTCTTTGGAAATTAGCGCTGGTAGTTGGATGGAGTTATCTCTTTTTCAAAGCAATGATAAAAAAACAGTTGGTCACAAGCTTTATCTGGGGAACCTTGGTCTTTATTATGCTAAACAATCATTTTGATTGGCTGGAAATTGATACCTGGACCTTGATTTTAGGTGCAATACTGGCATGTGCAGGTTTGAAGATGCTGATTAAACCTAAGATGAGCAGGAATGCCATTGACACAAAAGGTTTTGGTACAGGGGTGATTGGCGACAAGGGTAGGGAAATAGCTTTTGGTTCCTCTACTCGTTATATTCATGAGGAGAATTTTATCCAGGATAGTGTGGAGGTGGCCTTTGGCTCCAGTATGGTTTACTTTGATCAGGCGGTTATTCTGGGAGATACGGCTGAATTTCATATCGATGCGGCCTTCGCGTCAGTTGATCTGTATCTGCCTGCTAACTGGCAAGCTGTTGTACAAGTAGACAGCGCCTTGTCAACCACTAATAATTATGCATCTGAGCCAAAAGAAAAGATTCTTTTGGTAACAGGTGACCTAGCCTTCTCAAGCTTAACCATTTATTCTATATAAAGGATGAAGAGGAAAGTCTTTCCAGGCTCCTCTGTAAGATAAAAAGTCGGAATATTCTGGAAATTACTCAAAAGAAAGGGATTATCATGAAAAAGATTTTGAAAAATGCGACTTACCTCTGGGTACTGACTGCGGATATGCTGTCCAATTTTGGCGATGTGGTCTATTATCTTGCCCTGATGAACTATGTCTTGCTGGTGCCCAACAGCCGTCTGGCGCTGGCGATTGTGACCTTCTCGGAAATCTTTCCTAGCTTTATGGGCCTCTTCACAGGCTATCTGGCAGACAAGACAGTCAACAAGATTGGCACTATCAAGCTGACCCTCCTCTTTCGTGTGGCCCTCTACCTCATCCTCGGTTTCTGCATGGGCTTTGAGCCAGCCCTCTGGATTGTCGTGATGGCTGCAAGCTTCAATGTCTTTGCAGACTTCGCTGGCTTCTATGAAAATGGCCTCTATACACCTCTGGGATTGCGCGTAGCGCCCAAGGAAGAGCGGGAGCAGTACTCGGCCTTTCGCCAGACCGTGACCAGCCTCCTCAACATCGCCTCTCAGGCCCTTTCTGCCCTCTTGGTCGGCCTCCTCTCCTACCAAAACCTGGCCTTTCTCAACGCCTGCACCTTTTTGGCCGCCCTCCTCATCATGCAGCTGCTGACGCCAGCCTTTCGCAAACTCCTGATGGAGCAGCCTTTGAAAATAGCAGAGCAGCCGAGCCAGCCCAAGCCGGAAACCAAGGGGCCGGGCATTCTAGCTTCTTTCAAGCAAGCCATCGTGGAGCTGCGCAAGATCCCCGAGTTCCGACTGGTCCTGATTACCAGCCCCATAATCAACGCCTGTGGAGCGATTCTCTATCCTATTTTGGTCCTGCTGATTAGCGAAGACCCAGACCCCGTTTTCCTCAATGTTGAGACCACCCTTGCCCTGACCATTTTGATTTTCTTTGTCGGCAACATCTTGGGTTCGACCTTGGTCTTTACTCTCTTCAAAAAGACCAGCATGGTGACGCTTGAAGTGGCTGCCACTTTCTCTCTACTGGGAGTGTTTGTCGGAATGTTGTTTCATCAACTGCCAATTATTTTCTTCTTCCTTACTACAATGGGAATTAGTTCTGGAGCTAGCGGTCCCAAGTTTAATGCCAAGTTTGTCAATTCCATGCCAGAGGAGCAGTTGGCGACCATTGGTGGAGCGGTATCGACCTATTTTATGCTAGGTCAAGCTTTTACTCGACTACTGGTATCAGGTCTGGTCTTGGTATTGACTGTCAATCAGATTAGCGGACTTTTCCTAGCGGCAACAGGCTTCTTGGTCCTCTATGTCCTCTACTGGCTGGCTAGTAATCAAAAAACACCTCAAAATCAGTCTATCTAGGCTGATTTTTTCTATCTTCTTATGCTTATCTATGCTATAATGTTCTTGATTGCTACTCTTCGAAAATCAAATTCAGACGTCGTTGACTTGGCTTGATGAACTTCAGTTCTATCTTCGTCTGCATCGCCTAGTCTGATTTCGATTTTCATTGAGTATGAAAATTTTACAGGAGAGAAACATGACTAAACCAATTCGTGTGCGTTACGCACCAAGTCCAACGGGACTGTTGCATATCGGAAATGCCCGTACAGCATTGTTCAACTATCTTTTTGCCCGTCATCACGGCGGTACTTTCCTTATTCGTATCGAAGACACAGACCGCAAGCGCCATGTGGAAGACGGCGAGCGTTCTCAGCTTGAAAACCTGCGTTGGTTGGGTATTGACTGGGATGAAAGCCCAGAAACCCATGAGCAATACCGTCAATCAGAGCGTTTAGATATTTACCAAAAGTATGTTGACCAACTCTTGGCAGAAGGTAAGGCCTATAAGTCTTACGTGACAGAAGAAGAATTGGCGACAGAGCGTGAGCGCCAGGAAGCTGCGGGCGAAACACCTCGCTACATCAATGAATACCTTGGCATGTCTGAAGATGAAAAAGCAGCCTACGTTGCAGAGCGTGAGGCGGCTGGTATTGTCCCAACTGTTCGCTTGGCTGTCAATGAAGCTGGTATTTACAAGTGGAATGACATGGTTAAGGGCGAAATCGAGTTTGAAGGTGGCAACATCGGTGGCGACTGGGTTATCCAAAAACGTGACGGCTATCCAACCTATAACTTTGCCGTGGTTATTGACGATCATCTCATGGAAATCTCGCACGTTATCCGTGGGGACGATCACATTGCCAATACACCCAAGCAACTCATGGTCTATGAAGCACTTGGTTGGGAAGCGCCAGAATTTGGTCACATGACCTTGATTATCAACTCTGAGACTGGTAAAAAACTGTCCAAACGTGATACCAACACCCTTCAGTTTATCGAAGATTACCGTCGTAAAGGGTACATGCCTGAAGCTGTTTTCAACTTTATCGGTCTCTTGGGTTGGAACCCTGGTGGTGAAGAGGAAATCTTCTCCCGTGAGCAATTTATCCAACTCTTCGATGAAAATCGTCTCAGCAAGTCACCAGCAGCATTTGACCAGAAGAAAATGGACTGGATGAGCAATGAGTACATCAAAAATGCTGATCTGGAAACTATTTTCAACCTTGCTAAGCCATTCTTGGAAGAAGCGGGTCGCTTGACAGACAAGGCAGAGAAATTAGTGGAACTTTACAAGCCACAAATGTCATCTGCGGATGAAATCGTTGGTTTGACAGACCTTTTCTTCTCTGATTTCCCAGAATTGACAGACGAGGAAAAAGAAGTCATGGCAGGCGAAACGGTACCGACTGTCCTCAATGCCCTCAAGGAAAAATTGGAAGCCATGACGGACGAAGAGTTCCAACCAGATAATATCTTCCCACAAATCAAGGCTGTTCAAAAAGAAACAGGCATCAAGGGCAAAAACCTCTTCATGCCTATCCGTATCGCCGTTTCAGGCGAAATGCACGGACCAGAGTTACCAAATACCATTTACCTCCTCGGCCGTGAAAAATCTATCCAGCATATTGATAATATGTTGAAATCTTTGTAAGATAAAAAATCCCCGCTGTCCTGTGACGGTGGGGATTTGTCATAGTTTGAAACTATAGCGCTTGCATTGAAAACGGTATAACGATTTTCTGAAAAACTGTGTTATCATAAATAAATCATTACTATTTAGGAGAGTTTATGGAAAATCATAATTTTGAAAATCAAGGCACCTTTAACCGTGAAATGAACAGCCGTCATTTGCAGATGTTGTCCATCGGTGGGGTAATTGGTACAGGTTTGTTCCTGAGTTCAGGCTATACTATTGCACAGGCTGGACCATTTGGAGCTATTGCAGCTTATCTTTTTGGAGCTGTTATGGTTTATTTGGTCATGTTCTCTCTAGGGGAGCTTTCCGTAGCCATGCCAGTGACTGGGTCTTTCCATACTTATGCGACTAAGTTCATCAGTCCCGGAACAGGTTTTATGGTGGCCTGGATGTATTGGCTTTGCTGGGTAGTCGCTCTGGCATCACAGTTCGTAGGAGCAGCTCAACTCATGCAACGTTGGCTTCCTAGTGTGCCAATTTGGATTTTTGCAACGATTTTTGCGGTCATTGTCTTTGGGTTGAACACGTTGTCTGTTGGCTGGTTTGCTCGAGCAGAGGACGCACTTTCCTCTGTCAAAGTCTATGCCATTGCAGCCTTTATCGTACTCGGGACTCTTGCTATTTTTGGCGTCTTGCCTTTTGAAGGAACCAATGCAGCGCCGTTATTTAACAATATCACAAGTGACGGTTTGCTCCCTAACGGACTAGTTGGATTTATCTCGGTCATGCTATCCGTCAACTATGCCTTTTCAGGTGTGGAAATGATTGGAATTGCCGCTGGGGAAACAGACAATCCCAAGAAGGCAGTGCCGCAAGCCATTAAATCGACCATCGGTCTCTTGGTTATCTTCTTTGTTTTGACCATCGTGGTCTTAGCAGCTTTGCTTCCCATGTCAGAGGCAGGTGTGACGGAAGCACCGTTTGTGCTTGTCTTGGACAAGATTGGCTTCCCTTACGCAGCGGACATTATGAACTTCATCATTTTGACAGCTATCTTATCAGCCTCAACTTCAGGACTTTACGCTTCAAGTCGTATGCTTTGGTCCTTGGTCAATGAGGGCATGATTAGCAAGGAATTGGTAAAAATCAACAAGCATGGTGTTCCAATGCGTGGCATGATTTTGTCCATGGTTGGTGTTGTTATAGCCTTGATTGCCTCAATTTATGCAGAAGATACTATTTTCTTGGCCTTGGTTTCCATCGCTGGTTTTGCGGTTGTCATTGCTTGGTTGGCTATTCCGCTTGCACAAATCGGTTTCCGACGTGAATTTTTGAAGAATCATAGCGAAGATGAATTGGAATACAAGACGCCATTTTCACCGACTTTGCCATGGATTACAGTTGTTTTGCTGGTTATTTCCATCATCGGCATCGGTTGGGATCCTTCTCAGCGTGCAGGTCTTTACTTTGGTGTACCTTTTATGATTGGTTGTTATGTGTATCATTACATTCGCTTTAAAAAGTGGTAAGGAGAAACTCGTATGGGTCGTTTTAAGGAACTATTAGAAAATCAAGAGTTTGTCATTTTACATGGTGCTCTTGGGACGGAATTGGAATTTCGAGGTCATGATGTATCAGGTAAGCTCTGGTCTGCCAAGTATCTGTTGGAGAATCCCCAGCTAATCAAGGACATTCACAAGGATTACATTCGTGCAGGTGCGGACTTGGTTACGACATCAACCTATCAGGCGACTTTTGAAGGTTTGGCGGAAGCTGGTTTGTCACAGGCTGAGGCTGAAAAGTTGATTCGTCTGACAGTTGATTTGGCTAAGGAGGCTCGAGACGAGGTCTGGGCTGACTTGTCGGAAACTGAAAAAACAAGTCGCACTTATCCACTTATTTCAGGCGATGTTGGTCCCTATGCAGCTTATTTAGCCAATGGCGCAGAATATACAGGTGATTATGGCAACATTAGTTTGGAGGAGCTGAAGGCTTTTCACCGTCGTCGGATGGAGCTCCTCTTAGAACAGGGGGCTGAACTCTTGGCCTTGGAGACCATTCCTAATTTTCTTGAAACACAAGCCTTGGTAGAGTTGCTGGCAGAGGATTTTCCAGAGGTAGAGGCCTATATTAGCTTCACTTCACAGGACGGACAGTCGATTTCTGACGGGACAGCTATTGAGAAAATAGCAGAGCTGGTCAACAGCAGCGAGCAGATTTTGGCGGTTGGTCTCAACTGTACAGCTCCTTCTCTCTACCCAGCCTTTCTCAGTCAGTTGAGAGAGAAAACGGATAAACCATTTGTCACCTATCCAAATTCGGGTGAGGTCTATGATGGAGCCACTCAAACTTGGAAAGAAGAAGCTGACCATAGCCACAGCCTTTTGGATAATACTCTTGAATGGCACGAACTGGGTGCCAAGGTAGTTGGAGGCTGCTGTCGTACTCGACCAGCCGATATTGCCGACCTAGTGGCAGGTTTGAAATAAATGAATCCCCGCTATCCTGTGATAGCGGGGATTTGTCTGTTAGGGGAATTTAGCTTTCTAAAAACAAGCTTTCCACATAGTCCTTCTGCCTTGGAATGACTAGCTCTGTTTCCAGGAAATCTTTCAAATTTTCTTGTGGGACCCAGATGTAGTTGCTAGTTTCTTCGGCTTGGAGTTGGATAGCAGCTTTGTCCCAGTCGGTTTCAGCCCAGTAGCAGTGGAAAATGCACTGGTCATCATGGGCGACAAAGTGTGTATGGTGGCGGAGTTGGTCAGCTGACAGCTCAATGCCTGTCTCTTCGCGGACTTCGCGCAAAATGGCCTGCTCTGCTATTTCCCCAAACAAAGCTGAACCTCCTGCTGTCGCTTCATAATAGTCAGGGTAGGAGGGCTTGGTGCTGTCGCGTTTCATGAAGAGGGTGCTGCCGTCGCGGTGGCGGATGATACAATCGACGACCAGGTGGTAGAGGCCGTTGGGAATGGTTTCTCCGCGTGTGAGAGTGTGTTCGGTCAAGTGACCGTCGGCTGTGTAGGCGTTCCAGATTTCCATATTTTGCTCCTTTTCTAGATTGGTTATTCATTATAGCACATCTGTAAGTGCAAGGCAACGTGTTTTATTTTTGTACGGACAAATGTTATACTGGGGCTACTAACTCAAAGGAGAAATCAATGCAAACCATTATTCCACATCTCTGGTACGATACAGAGGCAAAAGAAGTGGTAGCTTTCTATGTAGAACTCTTCGGTGGCAATGTTGACTGGACCTACACCATTACGGATACGCCTTCGGGTGATTCGGATTTGATTCAGTTTCAACTGGGCGATATGACCTTGGCGGCTATTAGTGCGGGTCCATACTTTAAGCTCAATGAGTCCATGTCCCTCATGGTCAATGTAGCCAGCAAGGATGAAGTGACACGTTTGTACCAAGCCTTGTCAGAAGGCGGTCGTATTCTCATGCCTTTGGGAGAATATCCTTTCAGCCCTTGCTATGTCTGGTTGGAAGACCGCTTTGGTCTGTCTTGGCAACTATCTTATGCACCCGACTTGGACAAGCCTTATCAGTTTGACATCTGCCTGCTCTTCTCACAGGACCAGGTCGGTTTGGCCCAGCCTATGTTGGACTACTATAAGGACAAGCTCCCTCAGGCTAGTGTCGGTCAAGTTTCCTACTACGGCGAAGGGGAGGCTGCTGTTGAGGCTGCCAAACTGAACTATGCAGAACTTCTTGTCGGTGGACAGAAAATGATTGTTATGGACCACGGTTACGGTGGCGAAGCTACATTCAACGAAGCCTTCTCGCTCATGGTCTATGTGGATAGTCAGGACGAACTCAATTTCTATTATGACCTCCTGTCAGCAGTGCCAGAGGCGGAAATGTGCGGTTGGGTCAAGGACCAGTTTGGGATTTCTTGGCAGGTTGTACCGCGGATTTTGATGGAAGCATACGATACGGCTAGTCCAGAAACCGTCAAGGCTGTTAATGATGCCGTTCTGCAAATGCGTCGTCTGGATTTTGACCAGATTAAAGAGATTTTATCCTAAAAGGCTGACTTCGGTCAGTTTTTTTCCTTGTGAACAGTCAACAGAGAAGTTCTTTCAAATGCGACTGAGTTGGCAGATTATTCGGCCAGCAAGGGAATGCCCTTCCGCCAGGCTCATGAAATTGTCGGAAAACTGGTCTTGGAATGCAGCAAGGCAGGCTACTATTAACAAGATGTGCCTTTGGAACACTACCAAGAAATTTCTCATTTGATTGAATTGGTCATCTACACGGTCCTTCAATCAAAAACAGCAGTCCACCGTGTCAATCGCTTGGCGGGACAGTTTTTACATAAATTTATCTGCAAATGCAACAAGCAAAAGAAAATGCAGCAGTATCAAAAAGCCTCTAAAGACACGACAGATGCATGAAGAACATTTTGTTTTCAGAAATCATGTTTTCAAGGCATCGTCAGTTTTTGGAAAAAATGTGATATAAGACCTCGGAAATGAGGGATTAACTTCGCTGAAGTGTAAGTTTTTTGAAAATATTTTGAAAAAACGTATGTAACCTGAAAATAGTTACATACATTTTCTTTCTGTGTATGACCTGCCTATAAACGTGATGTTTATTGGCTTTTTTGAATTTTATGGTATAATAGAGGTAATTTTGAAAGATGGAGTGACGGTTTGAAGAAAAGCTATCGTGTCAAGCGTGAACGAGATTTTAATGACATTTTTACAAAAGGAAAGAATGTAGCCAATCGGAAGTTTGTGGTTTACTGCTTACCCAAGGACCAGGCTCATTTCCGAGTAGGCCTATCTGTCAGCAAAAAATTGGGAAACGCTGTCATGAGAAATCGCATTAAGCGAAGACTTCGCCATGTCCTGATAGAATGCCAGCAAGAGTTGGTGACGGATGACTTTGTAATCATCGCTCGTAAAGGAGTTGAAGAGCTGTCCTATCAGGAAATCAAGAAAAACCTCATCCATGTTTTGAAACTAGCTAAATTATACCAGGAAGGTGTTGCGATTGAAAAAGAATCTTAAGTGGGCTGGGCTACTGACCACAACTCTACTCGTGCTAACCGCTTGTGGAACAGGAACAGCCTCCAGTCAGTCTTCGGGCGCATGGAATGGATTGATTCATTGGTTTGCTAGCATTATTCAATTCTTGTCCATCAACGGTCAGATTGGTATCGGGATTATTCTCTTTACGATTATCATTCGGACTATCTTATTGCCTTTGTTCCAAATTCAAATGAATTCTTCGCGTAAGATGCAGGAACTTCAACCCCAGCTACGTGCTTTACAGGAAGAGTATGCTGGAAGTGATATGGATACTCGTCAGAAATTATATGAGGAAACAAGAAAACTCTATAAAGAGAACGGTGTCAGCATGACCTCATCCATGTGGCCACTCTTAATTCAGATGCCGATTTTGATAGCTCTCTATCAAGCTCTGATAACGGAGGAAGCTCTCAAGGTTGGACAGTTCCTCTGGGTAAATCTTGGTGAAGCTGACCCCTATTTTATCTTTCCAGTTTTAGCAGCAGCCTTCACCTTCTTAAGTACTTGGTTGGCCAATAAGGCAGCCATTGAGAAAAATGGTGCCATTACAGCTATGATGTACATCATGCCAGTACTGATTTTCTTCTTTGCTGTTACAGCCGCTAGTGGTGTGGCCTTGTACTGGACGGTATCTAACGCTTATCAAGTGGTTCAAACCTTGGTGTTTAATAATCCTTTTAAAATCATAGCAGAGCGTCAAGCTAAAATTGATGCTGAAAAAGAGCGTCAAGCTAAAATCAGACGGGCTCAGAAAAAGGCTCGCAAACAGAAGTAGGATGAAACGAATAGGAGAGAGAAAATGAAATTTACAGGTGCAAATGTTGAAGAAGCCATTCAAAATGGTCTAGAAGAATTGAATATTCCCCGTAAGAAGGCACATATCACTGTTGTAGCGCGTGAGAAGAAAGGTTTCTTTGGTTTTGGTAAAAAACCAGCCATCGTAGATATTGATGTCATCAACGAAACAACAGTTGTCAAAGCCAACCAAAAGGCTGTTCGAGGCGTTCCAAGTGAAATCAATGAACTCAATGAGCCAGTCAAGAGTGTTTCAGAAGCTACGATTGACCTTGGAAAAGTTGTTGCGGCAGTTAAGGAATTTGAAAAATCTGGTCAAACGCTTGATGATGAGATTAAGGCTCAGATTTTGAAGAACGAAAAAGAAGCGACAACCATTCTTGAAGAAACTGGTCGCATTGAAATTCTTTCTGACGAATTGTTAGCAAGTGTAAGTCAAACACCTACTCAAGAAGAAACAATCAGCTCAGAGCCAGTTGTCAAAGATGAATTTGCTGATTTAAATATCAAGGTGGAGCCCCAGTACGACATTGAACAGGTTGTTGCAGAGGTTTCTGCCTACATTCAAGAAATTCTGGACGATATGGATGTGGAAGCAAGTATTGAAACCAGCCATAGCCGACGTACAATCAATATCCAAGTCGACACCAATGAACCAGGACGTGTCATTGGCTATCACGGTAAAGTTTTGAAGGCCCTGCAACTCTTGGCTCAGAACTTCCTTTACAACCGTTACGAACGTAATTTCTACATTACCATCAATGTGAATGACTATGTAGAACACCGTGCAGAAGTGCTTCAAGGCTATGCGCAAAAATTGGCTGAACGTGTATTGGTTGAACAGGAAGCCTACCACACAGACCCTATGTCAAGCAGTGAACGTAAAATCATCCACCGCATTATCTCTAAGATGGACGGTTTGACAAGTTATTCAGAAGGTAGCGAACCAAACCGCTATGTAGTGGTAGATATTGAAGGACATCGCGATTAAGAAGAGGCTCAGCCTCTTTTTTTCAATGTTTTTTCTTAATCTGATTGAAAATAGAACAGAATAGCTTGACAAACCCCCAGATTTTATATAAAATAGTTTGGTATGTTTAGTAACTGATCAAAACTAGCCGGCTAAACGAATACAAGAATCTAAGAGGAGGTATTCATCGTGAAACGTACTTTTCAACCAAGTAAAATCCGTCGCGCACGTAAACACGGTTTCCGTAGCCGTATGGCAACTAAAAACGGCCGTCGCGTGTTAGCAGCTCGTCGCCGTAAGGGACGTAAAGTTCTTACAGTAGCATAAGAATACAACTAAAACCAGCAGGAACTCGAGTCTGCTGGTTTTTTCGTTGGAAAAGAACGGCTTGAAATATGGTACAATAGAACCATGATACAGATATTTGATACCCATACCCACCTCAACGTCGAGCAGTTTGACGGTAGGGTCCAAGAAGAATTAGACTTTGCCAAGGAGATGGGGGTCACCCTCCACAATGTGGTCGGTTTTGACCGAGCAACCATTGACAAGGCTAGGGAGCTTGCTGACCAGCACCCTGAAATTTATCTGACATTGGGCTGGCATCCGACAGAGGCTGGCACCTATGACGAGGAAGTAGAAAGCTACTTGCTTGAGGCTCTCAAACATCCCAAGGTCATTGCCCTAGGGGAGATTGGGCTAGATTACTACTGGATGACAGCGGACAAGGAAACCCAGGCTCGTGTTTTCAAGCGACAGATGGAGTTGGCTAAGCAGTTGGACTTACCCTTTGTGGTTCACACTCGTGATGCTTTGGAAGATACCTACCAGATCATCAAGGAAGTCGGTGTCGGACCACGCGGAGGTATCATGCATTCCTTCTCTGGCACGCTAGAGGAGGCTCAGGCCTTCATGGACCTGGGCATGCACATCTCCTTCTCGGGAGTAGTGACCTTCAAAAAAGCCGTTGAACTTCAGGAAGCGGCGCAAGCATTGTCCCTAGAAAAAATCTTGGTCGAGACGGATGCGCCCTACTTAGCGCCTGTTCCCAAGCGGGGTCGGGAAAATCGTACCGGCTATACCCGATATGTGGTGGATATGCTGGCCCAGCTTCGCAACCAGTCGGTCGAAGAAGTGGCGAGAGCGACCTACGAGAATGCAAGGAGCTTGTTCAGAATTGACACAGAAAATTAAGATACAAGAAGTCCTCGTTGTCGAGGGCAAGGATGATACAGCAAACCTAAAGCGGTTTTACGAGGTGGACACCTACGAAACCAGAGGCTCTGCCATATCAGACGATGACTTGGAACGCATCGAGAAACTCCATGACCTGCGGGGCGTTATTGTCTTTACTGACCCAGACTACAATGGAGAGCGGATTCGGAAGATGATTATGCAGGCCATTCCCACGGTCAAACACGCTTTTTTACAGCGGGACGAGGCTGCCCCCAAGTCCAAAACAAAAGGGCGATCCTTGGGTATTGAGCACGCCAGCTTTGAAGACTTGGAAAATGCCCTTGCAGGCCTGCGTGGTTACTATGATGATGAAAATCACTTTGACATCAGCAAGTCAGACCTGATGCGCCTTGGCTTGCTTATGGGTGCTGACAGCCGCAGGCGGAGGGAGTGTCTGGGGGAAAAGCTCCGCATCGGCTACTGCAATGGCAAGCAACTCCTCAAACGATTGGAATTGTTTGGGATAAGTTTGGCGGAGGTTGAAGAGGCTATGAGGGAGCATGAATAAAGCGGGAACTGTCAGCTGGTGTCTGCTTTTTTGAAAATTGCCAGCGATGTCTATTTGTGTTACAATATAGAAAACTAGGAGGTGGACTAGATTGATAACTATAAACAAAGATGCCCAAGTAAATTTTAAAACTGATTCCAGACTTTTAGAAAAAGCCAAGGAAGTATTTGCTATGAACCAGCTGGATTTGACCGCTGGTTTTAACCTCTTCTTGCAAAATATCGCTGTAAAAAATGAGTTGCCAATTCTGACAGAAGAAGAGTTGGAAAGAGAAGAGTTGTTTTTACAGTTACAGAAGGAAATTAAGGAAAATCAGCAGGCGATTGAGGCAGGTCACGGGATCAGCCTAGAAAGTGTCAAAGAGAAGTATGGAATTTGAGTCTTATTCAGTGATACTTGCGCCAGCAGTGGAGAAGGAATTGGCAGTTATTTACGCCTATTTCTCGGAACAGTTCTCAGAAGAAATTGCCAAAAGACGAATTGGGATGATTGTCGAAGCATTGGAGAGTTTGCAAATTTTTCCTGAACGTGGTTTTAACGCCGATAACCGTTTTGGTAAGCAAATAGACCCGCCACATCTAACCCGAGGCTATGTCATTGGAAAAGACTACATTGCCCTCTATAGCGTAGTGAAAAATGAAGTTCGAGTGGGTCACCTTTTTGCGACCAAGAGTGATTATGTGAAGTTGTTGAGGTGAGGGAGCATGAGTAGGACGGAACAAGTCATCCTAACCAATATGTGTATGATTACAGACGGTCAGCAGGTATTGGTCCAGAATAGGAAGTCAGAGAAGTGGCCGGGCGTCACGTTTCCGGGTGGCCATGTCGAACGTGGCGAGAGTATTATTTCCTCCGTCATTCGTGAGGTCAAAGAAGAAACGGGCTTGACTGTATTCAACCTCGAACTCTGTGGCATTCAAAACTGGACGGATCCTACTGACCACTATCGCTATTTGGTATTTTGCTATAAAACTAGCCATTTTTCAGGCTCTATCCAATCTTCAGATGAGGGCGAGGTCTTCTGGCTGGATTGTGCAGACCTGAAGAATGTTCAGCTGGCAGACGGTTTTGAATCCATGTTGGAAATCTTTGAACAGCCACAGCTGACGGAGAATTTTTTCTGGTTTGAAGACGGTGAGTGGAAGGTGGAGAATCGATAATGAAAAATAGCTGGAAATGGCAGTTACTGTGAGGGAGTTGAGTCTTATTTCAGAATTGAGTGAGATGTTAAATCTGGAGGATGGAAGATGGGATTATTTGATTTTTGGAAAAAGAATAAAGATGAGATGACAGACGTGACAACAGCTACCCAGCAGCCAGTTGCTTTTGGTGTAGAAGCGGTCTTTAACTCGCAAGATTCTGGGGAAGTCATTTTATCTGGTCAGGCTTATGGTACAATAAAGGTGGGTGATAGGCTTACTTTTGTTAAGGGCAGCCGGGAACATACTGTACTAATCAAGGGGATTGAGAAATCTCAAATTTCTATGCAAGTCTTGAACAATCAAAAAGGTAGCTTGAGAGTAGCTCTGTCTGATAAAAAGTTTGCCAAAACAGGGTTAGTCCTGTATAATGCTGTTGCTAGCGTTGACTTTAAAGAAGAAGCTTATCTCAGAGCGTTAGCTGATGGTTTTATTGGCTTTCAAGAGGCAATTTTAAAACCCGAGGATATTCAGAAAGCCAGCTTAGCTGATGTTGCTGAATTGGTAGGGCTATTTATTGATTACTGTAGAAGAAACGACAAACTTTTCTCAGCAGAGGAAATTGACGAGAATCTTCAAAAAATCAAAACATTGAAAGATATTGTCAGAGACAAACTTTTAGTAGCTGATAGGATCTATGTTCTCCAATCGACACGAACCGGAGAAGCTCACCTCCATTCTGAAACCTTCCAAAGAGAAGATGGCTCATTCCTTTGTACAGATCCGTTGATACAGATTGTAGATGAGGAACGCTACGACTATGTAATGACAAAATTAACAGAAGCTAAACGGACTGATGTGACTTTACGAAAGGTTGAAAAAGGGGAAGATGGTGAAGGAATTACCAACGCTTTAGGAACTGAATTTTACCTAAATGGAGCACTTGGAGTTTTTATTGAGTCCAAAGATACAGTAGTCTGGGCGAAAGAGTTGGTTCCAAAACCCGATTTTAGTGGAATTCCAGAAATTCAAGTACCAATTACTAACCCAGATTTGGTTCGTTGGATGTTGCTTATGGGACAAATAGGTCATCCAGAAACAGATGAAGCTAAGCAAATTTTTCAGTTGTACTATGGTTTTATGGCTAGGGAATTGATGGGTGCCAAGTTGCTAATCCCAATGAAGGGTAATCTTATCCACGATGCTGTTGATGCAGATGGGAAAACGGTATTGAAAGAGAAATCTACCATGTCCTTTCCAGTTCGTGAAGGGAAATACAAAGATGGCCGGACAACGCTTCAAGTCTTTACAGACTGGAAACGATTGCGAATGGTATTTGATGATGAATGGAATGGGATGATAACGACGGTTGATGATTTTATTGAGCAGCACGATTTTGCTATCAATGCTACACAATACCTAGATGCTGGTATGTATATTAGCAAAAGTGCCTATGATGACATGAAAAAGATATGGGGCGATAAGCCAATTGATCACATTAAACTCAAAATGAAACAGATGAATGAGAAGAAACACACATGAGAATTGCAGACAAAAACGTTACTCGTGCCGTCCTGGAACGCCACGGGTTTACCTTTAAGAAATCCTTTGGTCAAAATTTTTTGACCGATACCAATATTTTACAGAAGATTGTAGATACGGCTGAGATTGACCAGAATGTCAATGTCATCGAAATCGGTCCTGGAATCGGGGCCTTGACCGAGTTTTTGGCGGAAAATGCTGCTGAGGTTATGGCCTTTGAGATTGATGACCGCCTGATTCCGATTTTGGCGGACACCTTGGGTCGCTTTGACAATGTGACCGTGGTCAACCAAGACATCTTGAAGACCGACCTGCAGACCCAGATTCAGAATTTCAAGAATCCTGACCTGCCCATCAAGGTTGTGGCCAACCTGCCCTACTACATCACCACTCCTATCCTCATTCACCTGATTGAGAGCAAGATTCCCTTCAGCGAGTTTGTGGTCATGATGCAGCGGGAGGTGGCCGACCGCATTTCTGCCGAGCCAAACACCAAGGCCTACGGTAGCCTGTCCATTGCGGTCCAGTACTACATGACTGCCAAGGTGGCTTTCATCGTGCCTCGCACTGTCTTTGTCCCTGCACCAAATGTGGACTCCGCCATTCTCAAAATGGTCCGCCGCGAGCAACCTCTAGTGAGCGTCAAAGACGAAGATTTCTTCTTCCGGGTGTCCAAGGCCAGCTTTGTGCACCGCCGCAAGACCTTGTGGAACAACCTGACCAACCATTTCGGTAAGTCCGACGAGGTCAAGGACAAGCTGACGCAGGCGCTTGGCATGGCAGAGCTGGAAGCCAGTGTCCGTGGAGAAGCCCTTTCTATGGCTGACTTCGCACGTTTGTCTGACAGCCTCCAGGAAGTTGGTTTATAAGCAAGTGAGAGTGGGAAAGCCATCATTGGTGCCTTTCCCACTCTCATCTATTTTACCTAAAATCGTTTTCCTATTTGCCTTGTTCGTTGACAGTGGGTGGAAAGCTTGCTATACTGAAAAGTGACTAACTTTTGAAAAATATTGTCTGCAAATTGGCAGAATATTTACAAAAACAAGAGAGGGTTTCCCTCTTTTTTTATGAAGGTATCTATATGTTAAAAACTATGCTGAAAAAGCATCCCCATTTAGTAGCCCTGGGCCTATTTGTGGGCTTTTCTTTATTATTATTAGTTCCCCACTTGCTAACTAAGGGCATGGTGACAGGTGCGGACTTGATTTTCCACTACAATCGTTTCTATGATGCGGCTATGCAGATGAAGGAGGGCAATTTCTCCTATATTATCAGTTTGTATGGCTATCAGCAGTCAGGACGGATTGTCAATGCTCTCTATGGGCCTTATTTTGCCTATTTACAGGGGGTGCTAGTTCTTTTTAGTGGAACCTGGTTCCGCTATCAGATTTTATCCAATCTTCTCTTGGGAACTCTGAGTGCCACCTCTCTCTATCTCCTCATGCGTGAGGTCAAGGTCAAGTATGCTCACTCTATTTTCTTGTCAATGTTCTTTGTGACCACCTATTCCATTCAGTATTGGTGGGCAACCCAAGGATTTACCAGCTGGGGAGTGGCTCTTTTTCCGCTTTGTTTAATCCCTGCAGTCCGTTTCTTGCAGACAAAAAAAGTCCCCATTTTCCTTATGGCAGGTGCAGTAGGGATTATGTTACAGGTCCATATGCTATCGACCTTGTTCTTGGTCATTGCCTATGGCATTCTCTTTTTCATTGGTTGGTGGAAATCAGACCAAAAAATGAAGATTATTGGACAAGTAGCCCTTTCGGTAGGGATTTTTCTGCTCCTGACCATTAATATCTGGTTGCCACTGGTTTATATCAACGCGACCAACAGTTTGGTTCCTCCATTTGTAAATAAGAAATTCGTTCAAAATACTGTCACATGGCTGAAAACCGCCTTTCTCTACTATCCATATCCACTTCCTCTTTTCTTTGGAATCTATCTCTATTTCTTGGTGAAAAATTGGAAAAAACAATCGCTGGTTCTGGCTGGTCTTGCTATTACCTACGCAGTATTTTTGATTTTATCAACCAACCTTTTCCCTTGGCAATTAGTAGCTGGCAAGGGGATCGACTTAGTTGAGTTGATCCAATTTCCTTTCCGATTCTTCCTATATGCTAATGCCTTGTTATTAGGAGTGGTAGGGCTACAAGTATCTGGCTTGTCAGAAAAAATGCAGAAAATCTTTTCTGGTTTGACTGTTATTTCTTTGCTTGTTTCGGTTGGTTTCCTCTGGAATGAAAGTTATAAGGAAATCAATGGGCATTATTACAGTGATACTTTCCTGCAAAAACGAATTCATACGACCTTGTACGGGACGACGGAAGAGTTACGGGCTTCTTTCCATTCCAAAGACTTGGGTGAATTTATCCACATTGCTCAGAAATCCACGCCTGACTATGTGCCAGATTTATCAGAAAAGACTGGACATCTGACCAATGAGGAGTCGGATAATACCTATTTTACCTATCGTGACCAAGTGATTTTACCAAATCAAGATTTTGCCAAAGAAGTTGATGGAGATCAGCTGGTGGTGACTTGGACGGCGTCAGAAGCAGAAGAAACTGCGGTACCAGTTATTGTTTACCAAGACAGTCAGCTTGTTTTGAATGATACCGTTTTAGATAGGGAAGATATGATGCTTTCCGATATCGGTGTGCCAACAGTCACCAGCCAACCGGGGCAAAATACCCTAATCCTATCCTACAAGCAACAGTGGTGGTTATTGCCAGTTATCTTTATCAGTTTGACTGGATGGCTAGTCTGGTCGATGTACTACATCTTTATTTACCGAAAATCAAGCCTTTCCTAAGAGAGAAATGTTATGAAACAAATCAATCCAAAGGCAAGCAAGCAATTTATTCTGGTTATGATTATGACCATTTTACTTGCGATGGGGCGGGCCCTTTTGTTAAGCGGTGTATCTTTTCCGCTCTGGTTTATCCCCCTGCCCTTACTTGCCTATCTTATTTTTACTTTTTATATCTTGGTCCTGCTGGATAAGTACGAACAGTTTATCAAGACCAAGAGCTTTGCCAAGTATGTCGGCTATTTTCTAGGCTTTCTGTATCTTGTCAATCTAGTCTATCGGCTCAATGCCAAGAAATATCAAGCCTGGAATATTTTCCGTAATAATCTCTTTCAATTTGAGCTTCTATTGATGTTGGCTCTTCCCGTATTGTTGGCATTTTTATGGCGGAAGAAGACGGGAATTCGAGAAAAATTAAGCCAGTGGTCAGCCAATCACTTGGTACCAGATGGCTATTTGCTCTTGACCAGTTTGCTTTCTCTCAGCCCTCTAGCTATCTCTTATTGGAAAGATAGCCATTATGAGAGTTTGGTTGAGAAAGGCTCTTATGTAGAGTTCTTTAGCCAGACACCGCTGTTTGCCCCTATTCATTTTATAGGGACCTATATTTTTCTCCGCTATCTTCATAAGGCATTTGTAGAGTTTAAGGCCAATCGGACCAACGTTTACAGTATGCTCTTTATCAGCCTGGCTCTGGCTATGTTGTCGCATATCGGTTATCAGGCTTCAATGGCTGGAGGAACGGGTTCATATTTCACCCGTCACCTCTTTCCTGGAGCCATTGTCTTTCAGATTGCCTGCCTCTTTTTCCTAAACATTATCATTAGTTTGGTCATCAACCGTCAAATCCTGTCGGTTGCTGTCATTGCTGGTTTAAATGTGACCTTGATAGCGGCCAATTTCCTAAAATTCCGCTATCGTTCGGAGCCGTTGACCCCCAATGATTTCAAATGGGTCGGGAACTTGGGAATGATTCTCAGCTTTATCAGTCTGCGTGTTGTGCTCATATCCCTATTCTTTTTGGTTCTTCTGTTCTTTCTTTATCGGAAAATTCATAAGAACTACTTCCAAGGAAGGATTGTTGCTTCCATCTGGAAACGGCTGGCAGGGATTTCTGTCATTCTTTCCTTGATTTTAGGAATGGGCTGGGCTATTCGCAATGAAAAAGACCATAAGATTGCTGGCTGGATACCTATTCTTTCTCAGGTCAATAACTGGCGGAACGTAGACTGGAAGGGCTACGCCTTTGTGGCTCGTTATCGCACTCTTTCATTCCTCTGGTTGCAGCAGCTCAGCAAGACCAGTATGGAAATGCCTGAGAACTACTCTGAGAAGACCATGAAGGCTATTGTGAAGAAATATACCGCTCTGGCTGAGGAAATCAATGCAGAGCGGACAGGTCAATTGACTGACCAGACGGTTATCTACATCCTCAGCGAGAGTTTGGCTGACCCTCGTCGGATTCCAGGTGTGACTCTAAGTCAAAATGTCCTGCAAAATATTGAATACATCATGAGCCAGACTACCAGTGGCTTGATGAAGAGCGACCACTATGGTGGTGGGACTGCCAATATCGAGTTTCAGGTTTATAGTGGTTTACCACTTTACAATTATAATTCTTCTATTTCATCTGTCTATCTGGATGTGGCACCAAATATGAAGAAGTTGCCAAGTATCAGCGACCTCTATCCAGCAGAGAATCGTGTCGCTATTCACCCCTACTTCGATACTAGCTACAACCGTAATTCTATCTATAAACAGTTGGGGATTGAGCAGTTCTATACGCTCAATAGTGCCAACTATCCACTTGCAGTGACGGCTGAAGATTATCAGGGGAATTTTGTCAGTGACAAGAAGACCTATGATTTGATTTTGGAGCAGGTGCGTTCAGGAACAAATACATTTGTTTCGGCCATTACCATGCAGAACCATGTTCAGTGGAATTCCCTAGAGCCTGCAAGTATCACTGCATCTGGAGAGGGCTTCACGGCTGAGGAAAATGCCAACCTCAATAGCTATGCTCGTCTTCTATCCTTTACGGATCAGGCAACAAGGGATTTTCTAGACCAGCTTAAGACCTTGGATAAAAAGGTGACTGTTGTCTTTTACGGCGACCATCTGCCAGGTTTGTATCCAGAGTCTGCTTTCGTGACGGACCCAAGTGCGCAGTACAAGACGGATTATTTCGTTTGGAGCAATTTTGATACAGCGAAATACAATTATGAGCTAGTTAACTCTAGCGACATGAATGCACTAATGCTGGAGACGACCAATAACAAGGTCAGCCCTTACTATGCCCTCTTGACAGAAGTGCTTCATAAGGATCGTGTAGGTCAGGCTGAGCGAGATGCGAAAGTTGCAGAAGAACTCAAACTGGTCCAATATGACCTATCCACAGGAAAAGGCTACCTTTTGAAATACAAAGATTTTTTCAAAGTAGCGACTGAAACGACAGAATAAAATCACGACCAAGTCAGAATGCTGGCTTGGCTTTTTCTTTATGTGAAAAAGTACACAAACATGGGGAGTTGTGGTATAATAACGGTGTTTAATACAGATTTTTTATTGCTTTGCTTAGCAATCTATCAAACGGCGGTGGGGAAATGAAAAAGAGGAATTTTTGGCTAACCTTATCTTGTATTTTTGCAGTAGCCCTGCTAAATGTTGGCTTTCTGTACCAATATCGCTACATTATTGATGCTATTGCGGCTGGAGATAGGCAAGCCTTTGTGTCCTATTTTGTGCTGATGGGGCTAACTGTCCTTGTCATGCTGGTCTTTGAATACATTCGTCAGATTGCCAATGTCAGCTATCTCAATCAAGTAGGTTTCCAATTACAAGCGACCTTTATTGGGAAAATTTTTGATTTGCCTTTTAGGCAGTTTGTTGAACAGGGGGCAGGGGCCTATATTTCCCAGCTCAATAATGATTTGGAGACGGTGAAAGAAGATTATTACGACGCTTTCTTTACGATTTTTCAAGGTGTTTGTACCTTTGGGATTGCCAGTCTAGCCTTGCTTAGCTTGGATGGTCTGACTGCTATTTTCTTAATTCTGATTTCCTTTTTGCCAGTTGTGATTCCCTATCTATTCAAAAAGCGGAGGAGGCTCAATCAGGAGGCGATTTCGGACAGTCAGCAGGTCTATAATACAAGGGTTTCAGATGTCTTTTTGAGTTATTTGCAAGTGAAAAATAGCCGCCAAAGACAGCAAGTTTTAGATGGTCTGAACGATCGCTATCAAGCAGTCAATGACAAGGTCAATCAGGCCAATCGAACGACAGTAACCATGCGGCTCTTAGTCGGTTTTGTCTTTTATCTGACTACTCTTTCGATTATCTTTATCGGTGGTTTTCAGGTCTTTTCTGGGGCCTTGACCATCGGTGGCTTGACAGCTATTCTGACCATTTCAGAGCAGTTGGTGGATCCCATTAATAGCATTGCCGCAGCCTTTTTGGACAGGCATGCCGTTAAGGAATTGAAGCAAGAGTTTGAGTTATCTTCTTTGGGTCAAGAAACGAAGGGACAGGAACTAGCTTCAGCTTTCCAGAGTATTCAACTGGTCAAGGCTAGTTATGCTATCGGTGAGAAGCAGGTCTTTGAAGACTTGACAGTAACGTTTGAACGTGGCAAGAAGTATTTAATTCTTGGGGAAAGTGGTTCTGGCAAATCTTCCTTGGCTCTTATTTTGACCAAGAATAGCCAACTGCAAGCAGGGGATATTTACGTTGATAAAACCTCTCTTTCAGACTTGTCCTACCAAACCATTCAAGATAAGATTGCCTATCTGCCACAAGAGGGAGCCCTTTTCCATGATACTGTTCTTTACAACTTGACCATGGGACGGGAGGTTTCAGAAGATAGGCTGATGTCACTCATTAAGACCATGAACCTTGACAGTCGTTTCCCAAGTTATGCTTCTTTGAGCGAGGAAATTAGTGATGATAGCGGACTGTCTGGCGGACAAAAGCAGCGTCTGCTCTTGATTCGTGCCTTGCTGCAAGATAAGGACATCTTGTTGCTGGATGAAAGTCTGTCTGCCTTGGATCAGGAAACCTATACAGTAATTGAAGCCTACCTTACCTCTCTAGCTGATAAGACACTCATTCATATTTCCCACCGCGTGTCCGATGATGTCCTTTCTCGTTATGATGGTGTGGTACGGATTGGGGAGAGCAATTAATTTTTGTCAGATTGTTCCTATCTAGGAGGAGTTATGAAAAATATCATCTATCAATTGAAACCAGTTATTGCCATTCAGTTGGTTTTCCATATCTTATATAGTTTTACCAATGTCGTTTTGCCTGAGTTAAATAAGTATCTTTTTGACCATATTTTTCAGATGGGCTGGACAGGACTTGTCTGGCTCTTGTTGGCCTACACTTTGACCATCATTGCCAATTCAGTCTTTCAGTACATTTCCCAGGTTTATGAGTGGAAGGTGTCCCAGGGCTTCTATGTCACGGCTAAAAAAGGTCTGGCAAACAGCTTGTTATCACAGCCTTTAGCCAAATTTTCAGAGAAGAATGTCTCTGCCTATCTGTCCATTTTTGACAACGATTTGGAAACCATTGAGGAGAGTTACCTGAGTCCCCTCATGGACATTATCCGCTCTAGTTTGAGTATGCTCATCTATGCGGTTTCCCTCTTTCTCTTTGTTCATCCGCTGGTTGCGGTTGGGATTATTCTGTCGTCTGCCTTGGCGGTTTTCATTCCCAAGTGGATTTCAGGCCCTCTTTCTCAGCGTCAGCGGTCATTTTTACAGAGTTTGGAAGGCTATTTTCAGGTGGTGACTGACCTCTTTTCTGCTAAGAACCGCGTTAATAGTGAAACCTTCGGTTCCATCAGCCGTGTCCACCATCGGTCAGTAGAAGAAAGTGAAGGAGCCCGTTTTCGCTTTGGTCAATTCAAGACCCTGGCCAATGTCGTCAATGGATTTTCCATGTTTTTGGTGCAATTAACGGCTTTTGGCTTGGTCGGCTATCTCTTGCTGCAAAAAGAGTTGACCATCGGTGCTGCCATTGCAACCTTCAGCTATGTTGAAAATTTCATCTATCCTATGAAATACATCCTCTTGGATGTCAATTATATCCATTCGACCAAGGAAACAGTTGCCAATTTAGAAGACTATCTTGCTGGTCAGGTCTTGTCTGAGCAAGTGCCAAGCTATCCCAATGTGACAGCCTTGGAAGTCAGGGATGTGGCCTATCATGTGGGAGAATTAGCGGTAGTAGATTTTTCCTATCGGTTTGACAAGGGGAAAAAGTATGCCATCATTGGTCCGTCAGCCAGCGGGAAATCCACTTTTCTATGAGTGTTGGCAGGAGAACTGGCTCTGGACAAGGGAAGTATTTCCTATCTGGAAAACGATGTTTTGCATGAAATGGAAGCAGCTACCGCCTTCTATCTCAGCCAGTTTGAGCATCTTTACCATACCGATTTTGAAAGCAATGTGTCTGTTTTTGGAACCTATGAGAAGGGAAGAGATGTCATGTTTGGCTTGTTAAGGAGCCTGCCAACGAGTTTACAGGACACATTGATGACCACAAGTGATCCTAGTCTCTTGAGTGGTGGCGAGAAAAATGTCCTGTGTCTGCTTCGTGCCCTGATGAGTGGTAAGGAGATTTTGCTCTTGGATGAACCGACCTCCCATTTAGACCCTGCCCTGACTAAGCAGGTTTTGACCAACCTCTTGCAGCTGGAGGACAAACTTATCATCACCATCTTGCATGAATCAGACCCTGCCATCCTAGACATGTTTGATGTGGTTTTGGAAATGCGTGATAGGAAATTGCGTGAGAAGATATAAAAATAACCCCAAGTCATCAACTCTGACTTGGGGTTTCTCGTTTATCATGCGGAGGAAGGGATTTGAACCCTCACACCCGATGGGCACATGCGCCTGAAGCATGCGTGTCTGCCGTTCCACCACCTCCGCTTGTTTTTATTATACTATTTTTACATTGAAATGACTAGAGGAAAGTGTAAAATCTCAGAGTCTGGGTAAAAGACCATCCCACTTCATAAGGTTAGTGTCAACATCTCAGCGCAGTGGTTGATTGGCTTTAACAGTCTGGGAGACTGTTAAAGGTAGGAGATAAGATTTGCAAAGCAAATCTCAGCAGTTCGTGTTTAACACTCCAAATCTAACCATTACGACTGTTGCGAACAAAGTCCACTTCATATCCAACCTCCAACAGTCACTACTCTGACTGTTGGAGCTATGCGGGGGTGGGACTGAAACAGTCTGGGAATAGACTGTTTCAGCTCAACAACTTGAAACGTGAAATGGGTGACGCGCTCTTTTATTAAGGTTCGAGTTCTTTCCTGCTCCCTTTTTCCTAGGAAATTTGGTATAATAGGAACAAGTACACACAAAGGAGTCTTCATTGCAAGGAAGAATTATCAAGGCCTTGGCAGGTTTTTACTATGTTGAGGCGGATGGACAGATTTATCAAACCAGAGCCAGAGGAAATTTTCGTAAGAAAGGCCAAACGCCCTATGTAGGTGATTTTGTGGACTTTTCTGCGGAGGAAAACTCAGAAGGCTATATTTTAAAAATCCATGAGCGGAAGAATAGTTTGGTTCGACCTCCAATTGTCAATATCGATCAGGCGGTGGTTATCATGTCGGCCAAGGAACCTGATTTTAATGCCAATCTCTTGGATCGTTTCCTAGTTCTCCTTGAACAGAAGGACATGGATCCCATTATTTATATCTCTAAGATGGACTTGGTGGAAGATTGGGCGGAGATGGATGCCTTCAAGGCTATCTATGAGAAAATTGGCTATCCATTTGTCTATAGTTTGGAGGAATTGACGCCATTATTGCTGGATAAGGTGACGGTCTTTATGGGGCAGACAGGGGTTGGGAAATCAACTCTTCTCAATCGCATTGCACCAGAATTAGCCTTGGAAACAGGGGCGATTTCAGATAGTTTGGGGCGTGGTCGCCATACCACTCGTGCGGTCAGCTTCTACAATGTCTTCGGTGGGAAAATTGCGGATACGCCAGGTTTTTCATCCCTAGACTATGAAGTCAAGGAGGCTGAGGCTCTGACAGATTGTTTCCCAGAAATTGCGGAAGTCAGCCAGGACTGCAAATTTAGGACCTGTACCCACACACACGAGCCGGATTGTGCAGTCAAGGGAGCTGTTGTCAGCTCTGCTATTTCCCAAAGTCGCTTTGACAATTATCTCCAATTCCTCAGCGAAATCCAAAATCAGCGTGAAACCTATACCAAGGTAAGTAAGAAATTCAAATAGAAAGTTGGTACTCTATGTCACATTTTAAGATTGCACCGTCTATTTTGGCGGCAGATTATGCAAATTTTGAAAAAGAGCTCAAACGTCTAGAAAAGACAGGTGTGGAGTATGTGCACATTGATGTCATGGACGGTCATTTCGTGCCAAATATTAGCTTTGGGGCGGATGTGGTTGCGGCTATGCGTCCTCATAGCAAGCTAGTTTTCGATTGCCATCTCATGGTGTCCAATCCTGAAAATCATATTGAGACCTTTGCTCGAGCAGGTGCAGATATTTTAACCATTCACGCAGAAGCAACGGTTCACCTGCATGGAACCTTGCAGAAAATCCGTGCTGCCGGTATGAAGGTGGGCGTGGTCATCAATCCAGGTACGCCGCTTGTAACCATTGAGCCTGTGCTCAACTTGGTGGATCAGGTTCTGCTCATGACGGTCAACCCAGGTTTTGGTGGTCAGGCCTACATTCCAGAAGTGGCTGAGAAGATTGCAGATTTGGTTAAACTCCGTGAAGCTAAAGGCTTGAACTTTGACATCGAAGTGGACGGCGGAATTGACGATAAGACCATTCATTCAGCTAAAAATGCGGGTGCCAATGTCTTTGTGGCTGGTTCCTATCTCTTCAAAGGAGACTTGGATGCCAACGTTGCCAAATTGAGAGCAGCCCTTCATGATTAAGATTGCTGTCATTGCAGGCGGTTCCTTTGACTGCCTTCCTGAGCCTGCCGACCTCTATGTGGGGGTAGATGCAGGCTCTGTTCGTCTTCTGGACCATTCCCTGCCTCTTGACTGGGCTATTGGTGATTTTGACTCGGTCACGCCTGAAGAATTAGGGCGGATAAAGGCTCTAGCAGAGCGTTTTTTGCAAGCTCCTGCTGAAAAAGATGACACAGACTTGGAGCTGGCTTTAAAGGAAATCTTCAAGGCCTATCCGCAGGCCCAGGTCCGTATCTACGGAGCCTTGGGTGGTCGTATGGACCACATGATGAGCAATCTCTTTCTGGCTGCAGAGCCGGACTTGGCTGCCTTTATGGAGCAGATTGAATTGGTGGATAGGCAAAACATCATCCGTTTTCGACCAGCAGGTCGGCACCGTTTGTCACCGATTGCTGGTATGAAGTACATTTCCTTTATGCCGTCGGACCAGAGCCGCCTGACCATTCGTCATGCCAAGTACCCGCTGGATGCCAGCAATTATTTTTTCAAAAAATGCTATGCTTCTAACGAATTTATAGATAGGGACATAGACATTCAACTGGATCAGGGCTACGTGGTCCTGATCTACAGTAAGGACAGGGATTAGATGGATATTGTAGTACTTATTTTGCTGATACTGGTCTTGCTTGCCTTGGTTTTTCTTTATGGAAAATGGCAGAGCTTGGCCCTGCTTTTGCAAGATCAGGCCGAAGATACAGCAGACAACTTGTCTGACCAGCTCAGCTATCAACTAGAAAACGCAACTCTCAAACAGCAGCAAGCCATTCATCAGGAGGTAGAAAGACTCCGCACGGAGCTTTACCAACAGCTAACCGATATTCGTCAAGAGCTGAATAAGAGCCACTTGGAAACGCGAGATGCCACCGACCGCCGTTTGCAAGCTATTCAGGAGTCCAATGAAAAACGTCTGGAAGAAATGCGGCAGACGGTTGAGGAAAAGCTGGAGAAAACCCTGCAAACCCGCCTACAAGCCTCCTTTGAAACGGTGTCCAAGCAGTTGGAATCGGTCAATCGTGGTCTGGGCGAAATGCAGACGGTGGCGCGTGATGTGGGTAGTCTTAACAAGGTCCTGTCTGGCACTAAAACCCGTGGCATCATGGGCGAATTGCAGCTGGGACAGATTATCGAGGATATTTTGACACCTAGCCAATATGAGCGAGAGTTTGCCACGGTTTCAGGCTCTAGTGAGCGCGTGGAGTATGCGGTCAAGCTACCAGGACGGACTGAAGGCGACTATATCTACTTGCCAATCGATTCCAAGTTTCCGCTGGCGGATTACTACCGCTTGGAGGATGCTTATGAAAGTGGGGACAAGGACCAGATTGACCTCCATCGGAAAAATCTCTTGGCTGCTATTAAACGCTTTGCCAAGGACATTCAGAGCAAGTACCTCAATCCGCCTGAAACGACTAACTTTGGTGTGCTCTTTCTGCCAACCGAAGGACTTTATTCAGAAGTGGTTCGCAATCCCATTTTCTTTGATGACCTACGCCGTCAGGAAAATATCGTGGTAGCAGGACCGACCACCCTTTCTGCCTTGCTCAATTCCCTCTCCGTCGGCTTTAAGACCCTCAACATTCAACGGTCGGCCGATGATATTTCCAAGGTCTTGGGCAATGTCAAGCTGGAATTTGGCAAGTTTTCTGACCTCTTGCTTAAGGCCCAGAAACAGCTCAATCAAGCCAGCAGCAATATTGACAAACTCTTAACCACTCGCACCAACGCCATCGAGCGTAGTCTTCGTACCATTGACCTGTACGAAGATGACCAAACCAAGGGACTGCTTGGCCTGTCCCCATTAGATGAGGAAGATAATGAAAATTAACCAAATGAAAAAAGATGAATTCTTCGAAGGATTCTATCTGATCAAGACTGCTGAAGTTCGTCAAACACGAGCTGGCAAAGACTACCTAGCTCTGACCTTCCAAGACGATACGGGCGAGATTGAAGGCAAGGTCTGGGATGCCCAACCAGGGAAAATCAAAGACTTTACTGCTGGAACTGTTGTTCACATGCAGGGACGCCGTGAGGTTTACAACAACACCCCCCAGGTCAATCAACTGGTTCTTCGTTTGCCAAAGGCAGGCGAGCCAAATGATCCTGCTGATTTCAAGGAAAAACCACCTGTTGATGTCAAGGACACCAAGGAATACTTGAGCCAGATGATTTTCCGCATCGAAAATGCCACTTGGCAGCGGATTGTCCGTGCCCTTTACAGCAAGTACGACAAGGAATTCTATTCCTATCCAGCAGCCAAGACCAATCACCACGCCTTCTATTCAGGTTTGTCCTTCCATACAGCGACCATGGTCCGTTTGGCTGATAAAATTGGTGACATTTATCCTCAGCTCAACAAGAGCCTGCTTTTCGCAGGGATTATGCTGCATGACCTAGCCAAGGTGATTGAACTGACAGGTCCTGATAACACAGGCTACACTGTCCGTGGCAATCTGATTGGGCACATTTCCTTGATTGATGAAGAGATTACTAAGGTCTTGATGGAATTGGGCATCGATGACAGTCTGGAGGAAGTGACTGTTCTGCGCCATGTCATCCTCAGCCACCATGGCTTACTGGAGTATGGAAGCCCTGTCCGTCCGCAGATTATGGAGGCGGAGATCCTCCACATGATTGACAACATCGATGCGGAAATGATGATGATGCTATCGGCCTTGGACAAGGTCGGCCCAGGCGAGATGACCAACCGTATCTTTGCCATGGACAACCGCGCCTTCTATAAGCCTAATATCGACTAATGGTAGTTAGGATAGTGTCTCGACAGCCCCTCACCAAAGGCTGGTCCACGGACCAAAAGTACAAGGTCCAACTAGAAGATGGCCGCTTTGGTCTTTTGAGAATAGCAGAGCGGCCAGCCTATGAGGCTAAGCGATTAGAATTTCAATTAGTTGAAAACCTGTTTGGTCTAGGTTTGCCTGTGGCAGAGCCACTAAGTTTTTGGGCGGATGACTTGTCAGTCTATACCCTTTATGAATGGGTGGAAGGTCAGGAGATGAATGAAGTGGCTTCTAGCCTGTCTGATTCTGTCTTATATGAACTGGGCTGTCAGTCAGGTCAGTTCTTGCGAACCTTACATGCCCTGCCTATTGACCAAAACCAACGGGACTGGAACAACTACTATCAGTCCAAGATTGACAGTAAGTTAGAAGCCTATCGTACATGTAGTCATTCCTATCCAAATGGTCAAGCCATGATAGACTTTGTCCAGGCCAACCGTCACTTGCTTGAAGGGCGACCGATTGCCTACCATCATGGAGATTTTCATACAGGGAATTTTCTACTGGGAAGAGGTGGAAAGCTAAAAATTTTAGACTTTGATCGCTATGATATAGGAGATCCCTGGGAAGAATTCAATCGGTTGATTTTCACGGCAGATTTGTCTCCAGCCTTTGCGCGTGGTCAGGTAGATGCCTATTTTGACGGCGCTATTCCAGAGGAATTTTGGAGGCTTTTAGCCCTTTATCTGACCGTGAATAGTCTGGGTGCTCTTTCTTGGGCGGAGCAGGTGGATCCCCTCCAAATCCCTTTGATGAAAGAACAGGCTGATGCTGTTTGGACTTGGTATCAAGGCTATAGCAGGCTTCAACCATCATGGTATTTGTGAAAAATGAACAAAATACGAAAAAAGCGGACTTTTTAAAATAAAAAAGTTCGCTTTTTATAGTTTATAGATGGAATGTATACTGAACAAGGGAGTCGTCATATATTGTGGTATAATTAGAGAGCATGACGTTTTGGAAGAAGATTCTCTATGAGTGGGACAATCAAATCAATCGTGTTGAAGAGTTTTATACAGTGATGGGAAATGGAAATAGAGAAAATGGAAAAGAGAACGTAAAATATCTCATGGAGAACCCTACAATCGGAGGTAATTTTATCAAATATGGGGTTAGTCTAGATATTATTTTCGGAAAAGAAAGTGATGCTGATGATAAAGCTTTAAAAGATTTTTATGATTACCTAAATAGAGGAGAGAAGCAAAATGTCGGTACTTAAAAAAATAATGATTGGTCTTTTTACAATCATACTCATAGTGATGGGGTTTATCAGCTATAGTCGCTATCAAAGTGCACAAGAGCTAAAAACGGCATTTAAAAATGACGATAAGATTCAAGTTTTCTATCACCTAATGGTTTCGGAGAGATATGCGAAAGTTATCCGCCAAGCTGGTTTTACGATTCCACCGGATAGCGCTATTCGATTTGATGGAGCTATTGACCCCTTGGAAATCGAGGGGGATTTGCAGTTAAAAATTCATCCACCAGGTGAAGCCGATGAGGAACTTAGTATTTCATTTTCAGTGGAAAAGAACGATGCTACTATTGAAGCGTTTTTTGTCATGGATAGGCAACTGAATTTGCTCCGTAGCTATTATCAGATAATGGAACAAAATGAGAGGAAAAACTTAACACTTCACGAATCAGAAGAAAAGCGTCTTTTGAGTATTGTCCAAAAAGAAATCAATGGTTTTTTGGACACGATGGAGGAGACTTTGTATAATCAGTGAGTTATGCTTGTTGAGATGTCCATAAAGATATACTGTGTGATATTTCCGAATAAATGGTAATCTTATGAGGAGAAGAAATCAATGTTAAATAATCTGCGAAAACATAAAAAAATCATGGTCCCTATTCTTGTAATGTTCACCGTAGTCATTTCCTTTTTTGGTTACCGACTGTATTGTTACGGTGATTTTAAGCGAACCTATGAGAGCGGAGCTTCTACCTATGAACAATTTTATTCTCTGACAAGATATGACAGATTTTTTGGGAAACAATATGTGGACGATGTAAAGAAAGCGGGCTACGACCTAGATGATTACAATTTGAAGATGATGGATCGAATTCCTGCAATAACTTCTAAAAAGTTAGGGATAAAATTTATTCCAGAAGAGATACATATCACTGTCAGTTTTAACTATGAATTGAATGGCAGACAGATTAATGTATTCCAGCAACTTAACAAGGATATGAATCGGGATGGTAAAGGCAGCTACTATTTACAGGATGAAAACGGTAATCTGATTGAGAGTGTAGAGTTGACAGAAGCTGAGGAGCAAGAGTTGACAGAAATCGCTATTGCGGAGCTGGAAGATCTACTGGCAGATGTCTACCACTCCATGTATCCTGAGGAGAAGTAAGTAATGTTGAGTAAGAAAAGCCGAGTGACTGTCCTCATAGTATTGACTTTGGTGCTATCGTTTTTCGGTTACCGTCAGTATTGTTACGGTGATTTTAAGCGAACCTATGAGAGCGGAGCTTCTACCTATGAACAATTTTATTCTCTGACAAGATATGACAGATTTTTTGGGAAACAATATGTGGACGATGTAAAGAAAGCGGGCTACGACCTAGATGATTACAATTTGAAGATGATGGACCGAATTCCTGCATTAATATCTAAAAAGTTAGGGATAAAATTTATTCCAGAAGAGATACATATTACTGTCAGCTTTAACTATGAATTGAATGGCAGACGGATTAGTGTCTTCCAACAACTTGATAAAAATATGAGACGAAATGGAGCTGGTGGTTATGATCTGATAGATGAAAATGGAAATGATATAGAGAGAATAGAGCTGACAGAAGCTGAGGAGCAAGAGTTGACAGAAGTTGCTATAGCGGAGCTAGAAGAACTACTGGCAGATGTCTACCACTCCATGTACCCTGAGGAGAAGTAAGCAATGTTGAATAAGCTACGAAAACATAAAAAAATCATGTTCCCTATTCTTGTAATGTTCACCGTAGTCATTTCCTTTTTTGGCTACAGAGAGTATGATTATGGAGCTTTCAAGAGAGCTTATGAGAATGGTACGGTCTACGAGCAGTTGGAGGTCATAACGGGTTATGGCAGAATAATTGGTGGAAAACGCTATGTCGATGCAGTGCGAAATGCGGGTTACGAGATTGATGAGTATAATTTGAGGATGAACGATAACATCACCAGTTTAACTACCAAAAAAATAGAAATAAAAGTTATTCCGTTAAACAATAGAGTTGACCTTCATTATAGCTACATTTTGAATGAACAACCATTAGGTGTCAGTCAAATACTTAATGAAAAAATGGAGTTGGATAGAGATGGAATATACTATCTCCTTGATGAATCTGGACAGGATAAGGAAAGAATTCAATTGAGTGAGGATGAGCAAGAGCAACTAAGGGAAGTCGCTGAGAATGAACTCAAAGCCATGTTAAAAGATATCTATGATTCCATGTACCCTGAAGGGAAGTAAGCAATAGGCGGAGCGCGTGGATCCCCTCCAAATCACCTTGATGAAAGAACAGGCTGATGCTGTTTGGACTTGGTATCAAGGCTATAGCAGGCTTCAACCATCATGGTATTTGTGAAAAATGAACAAAATACGAAAAAGACGGACTTTTTAAAATAAAAAAGTTCGCTTTTTGCATAGATTGTGCTATAATAGGAAAAAGCCAAAAAGGAGAACGATATGAAATTAAGAAGAAGTGAACGAATGGTTGTTATCTCTAACTACCTCA
Source organism: Streptococcus suis (assembly GCF_002960625.1). Classification (GTDB taxonomy): domain Bacteria; phylum Bacillota; class Bacilli; order Lactobacillales; family Streptococcaceae; genus Streptococcus; species Streptococcus suis_T. The sequence continues at coordinate 17,093 of NZ_POJH01000013.1, read as the reverse complement.
TCAATCACCCTTACGAATTAACAAGCTTGAATACCTTTGCGGAAAAGTATGAGTCTGCTAAGTCTTCGATTTCAGAAGATATTGCAATTATTAAAAAAGCCTTTGAAGAAAGTTCGATTGGTCAGATTGAAACCATTACTGGTGCCAGTGGAGGTGTTGTGTTCACACCTTCCATTTCTAAGGAAGAGTCCATCGAGATTGCCCAGGCTCTTCGTGACCAGATGGCTGAAAGTAACCGAATTTTGCCAGGTGGTTATATTTACTCATCTGACCTTCTTTCAACACCTCATGTCTTGAAAAACGTTGGTCGTATTATTGCCAATGCTTTCAAGGAAGAAAAAATTGATGCTGTCATGACAGTTGCAACAAAGGGTGTTCCCTTGGCCAATGCCGTTGCCAATGTACTCAATGTTCCATTTGTTATTGTTCGTCGTGACCTTAAGATTACAGAGGGTTCAACCGTTTCTGTTAACTATGTGTCAGGATCTAGCGACCGCATTGAGAAAATGTTCCTATCCAAGCGTAGCTTGAAGGCAGGAAGTCGTGTCTTGATTGTCGATGATTTCTTGAAAAACGGTGGTACCATCAATGGTATGATCAGCCTACTCTCTGAGTTTGATTCAACTTTAGTAGGTGTAGCCGTCTTTGCGGAAAACCAAAAAGGCGACCGCAACGTAGCCAACTACAAATCGCTTCTAGCCGTGACCGACATCAATGTCAAAGAAAATCGCGTGGACGTTGAGTTGGGTAATATTTTTGAGTAACTTTTACTGGTCAGCACTTCAAGAGATGTATGCTGCTCCCCTATTTAGATTATACGTGCATAAAAAAAGCTGAGTATTCAGCTTTTTTTGGTGGCTTCAAACTCATATCTGGGTAACATTTTTTAAATATGCCATCTTATCTAGAATTTTGGTATAATAGTAGAGCAGGATGATTTGATAAGGATGAGAAAAGATGAAAAAAACAGTATGGAATGCCTCTTTAGAAGAGAGTATGGGGTTGGTAACGGATCGGTACATTCAGACTTCAATGGAGGACATAGAGAAAAATGGTTATGGAAAGAAAATAATAGGTTTTTTGACTGTTAATCTCTTCATGTATTTAACAACATTTATAGGTAGATATATTAATTCACAAATCATATTAACTCTATTTAAAAGTACGGAGGTATTAGTAAGTATTCCCTTCTTTCTAGGGCTACTTGTTACATTTTTGTATTTCATTTCCTTGAAAAAAATCCATCAAAAACGAGTCTTGTCTTACTATTATTTTAATAAGTATATGTTTTTGTTTACATTTCTATTCTATTGCCAAATAGAAATATTACTAGTTATTTTTTCTACAATGATACTTGGTGAGTTCTTGTCAATATTCATCTATTCGGTGGATTTCATGATTGCCCTTCTTGAAAGATATCAATGGTTTAGTAAGACTTCGTACAATAGTTTGTATGGTAATGTAGATTTCAGTAACCCACTAGAAAGATATGTGGAGCTTTTTGTTGCTCATTCTAGAAAATTTGGTTGGCTCGTTCTTACTCCAGTTTTTCTGTATAGGATATTTTTTCCGGCGGAGAAAATTTGTATAGAAATGATTTAATAAGAACGGTTAGCATCCTTTCGTTTCCTATTATTGGATTGGTGGGTTTATATTTTGTTATCGCACTTGGTGCAAGTCAGATAAAAGGCTATTATATCAGTAAATATATGGAAGACTATCGTATTCTCTCAGGATATAGCATTGAAGACTGGTATGGTAAAAAGTCTAAGCGATATAAGGAAAGTTTGGGGAAGTGATAAATATAAGCAGGAAACATTAAAATTAGTAGCAAAAAGTGTATTTAACTAAGAGCTAAGACTATTTGCTATTGGTTAAGGAGAAAACATGAAAAAAACAGTATGGAATGCCTCTTTAGAAGAGAGTATGAATCTTGTAACAGATAAATACATCAAAACTTCTATGGATGATGTGAATCAACATGGACATAAGAAGAAAATTTTAGGTTTTTTTACGATGGTTCTTTTCATCGGGCTACTCAGTTTAATTGGAAGCTATATTGATAAGGAATCTGGAGTATTGTTGTTTTTAAAAGCTGAACTATTATTTCGAATCCCATTAGTACTAAGTTTGTTGTTTTTATTCTGTTATCTGATGGAATTGAGAAAAGTCAAGGAGTATAGAGTTCTATCCTACTATATTTTTAATAGGTATATGTTTTTGGTGATGAGTTGTTTTATTTTACAATTTTGGCTGATATGTGCTGTAGGATTTGCGATTCTATGGGGTTCAGTTCTGTCAATTATCGTCAATGTGAACTGCACCCCAAAAGTTAGACACAAAATCTAACGATTGGGGTGTTTTTCTTATGAAATTAAGTTATGAAGATAAACTAGAAATATATGAGCTGAGAAAGAGTGGCGTGTCGTGGGTCAACCTTAGCCAGATATACAAGGTCACTATTGCCAATCTCACCTACATGATAAAACTCATGGATCGATATGGCGTGGAAATCGTTGAAAAAGGTAAAAATAGGTACTATTCACCTGAATTAAAGCAAGAAATAATGGATAAGGTCTTGATTCATGGGTGTTCTCAACTCTCAGTTTCCCTTGATTATGCCTTGCCAAATCGAGGAATGCTTCCCAATTGGATAGCACAATACAAGAAAAACGGGTATACTATTCTTGAAAAAACAAGAGGGAGACCGAGTAAGATGGGACGTAAACGCAAGAAAACCTGGGAAGAGATGACGGAATTAGAGCGCCTTCAAGAGGAAAATGAACGTCTTCGAACTGAGGTGGCCTTCCTAAAAAAGTTGAGAGAACTTCGCTTGAGGGACGAAATACTAGTGCGCGAACAGCAGAAACAATTAGAGATATGGTCCAAGGAGGATTCCGACTAGACCTCCTACTTGCGACAGCTAAAATGCCTCGCTCAACTTATTATTATCAAGTCAAGCAACTGGATAAACCCGACAAGAACAAAGCAATTAAGGCTGAAATTCAAGCCATTTATGATGACCATAAAGGTAATTACGGCTATCGTCGGATTTATTTAGAACTCAGAAATCGAGGTTTCTTCATCAACCACAAAAAGGTGCAGCGTTTGATGACAGTAATGGGCTTAGCGGCTCGTATTCGTCGTAAGCGCAAGTATGCTTCTTACAAAGGTGAGGTGGGTAAGAAGGCTGATAATCTGATTAAACGCCAGTTTGAGGGATCTAAGCCTTATGAAAAATGTTATACCGATGTGACGGAGTTTGCTTTGCCTGAAGGGAAACTCTACTTATCGCCTGTTCTTGACGGCTATAATAGTGAGATTATTGATTTTACCCTGTCTCGGTCACCTGACTTGAAACAGGTTCAAACCATGCTTGCGAAGGCTTTTTCAGCAGATTTATACAGTGGGACTATTCTCCACAGCGATCAAGGTTGGCAATACCAGCACCAGTCTTACCATTACTTTTTGGAAACAAAAGGCATTCGACCATCCATGTCCCGCAAAGGGAATAGCCCAGATAATGGGATGATGGAGTCTTTCTTTGGCGTTTTGAAAACAGAAATGTTTTACGGATTTGAAAAGAGTTTCAAGTCTCTGGATCAACTGGAGAAAGCTATCACTGATTATATTTTTTACTACAACAACAAACGAATCAAAGCAAAATTAAAAGGACTTAGTCCTGTCCAATACAGAACTAAATCCTTTCAATAATTATTTGTCCAACTTTTTGGGGTCAGTACAATGTCGGTATTTTTAGTATAGTGGTATCAGAACGTCTTATTTCGTTTGTAAAGAAAACAGAAGGAGTATTGTATCAAGGACAACCATCAAACAACATCTTGTACAAATTCCTGGAAAAATTTGTTGCTTTTTCAAAAAGATATGGTGGTGGTTTAGTTGTTCTTCTCCTTGTTAGTCGTTTTGTATTTAAAAATAGCTTTCAAAGTGCAAGTGGAGAAGACATTTACCATAATGATTTTTTACGCTCCCTGGCGATGACATTTAGTGTTTTTTTTCCTATCCTCCCGTTTTATTTCTCTGTAGCTATTGCTACTAGTTGTATAGAGGGATATTACTTGGAGAAATATTCCGAAGATTACCGTCAACTATCTGGTTATTCTGTAGAAGACTGGTATGGTAAAAAGTCCAAGCGATATAAGGAAAGTTTGGGGAAGTGATAAATATAAGCAGGAAATATTAAAATTAGTAGCAAAAAGTGTATTGAACTAAGAGCTAAGACTATTTGCTATTGGTTGAGGAGAAAACATGAAAAAAACACTTTTAGATGCAAGCTTTGAAGAGAGCTTAAATCTATATGATGATCCATCTTATAAAAAATTTGGGAAACCAAATTTTGAATCAGCGCAAGAGACTGAGAAATATAGAGGAACCTTTAAAGGAAATTGGAATACTTTCTGGTGGAGTCTTCTTCTTATTTTTGGTGTCAATTATTTATTTGCTGTCATATCTAATATGATCTATCATCTCCCAAGTGAAAAAACATCCATTACCGGTTCTCCAATCAATTTTTTTCCGTATTGGATCTTTTATCTCTTGGCATTTCTATGGTTACTGATCGTTATTTTGGGAAAAAGATTCAAATTCAAGTTTATTCTAACTTATCGTACTCAGTTTCATATTTTTGTAACCTATTTTATTTGGTTATTGATTGAATTTAATTTACTTTTATTGAATGTATTTTATGGAACCCTCGGTATATTAGGGGTTGGCGTGATTTATTTTTCTCAAGCTGTTATTATTGGCAATCTGTTCAATCATAAAATTAAAAGTCTTAGTCAGTTGCTGTATGGTCAATTTTTGCCATCACGATTAGACAGAGCTTTCAGTTTTCTGGCACGGTATTTTTGGATTGTAGTGATTATTTTAACCGTTTTAAAATGGATACTAGAAGGTTGGAAGGGCATGGATGGATTAGGTGTTTTAGGAACCCTGTCTATATGGTTTATTACCAATATAGGAATTTTGACCTTGCAAATCTATCTTTTTCTTCCGTTCTTTCTTCAGGGCTATTATAAATGGAAATATCCTGAAGAATATCGTGAGTGGGAAGGGAAAACAAAGGAAGAATGGTATTAGAAATGGAGAAATTATTGATGAAGAAATATTTACCAATTGGCTCAGTGGTTCAGCTCAAGAATGGGAATAGGAAAATTATGATTATTAATCGGTTCCCACTTTTTAGAAGAGAGAATGAAGTTGGCTATGATACTATTAAGGATGAAGCTTATAAATTAGTCGATCTAGGTGAGCAATTAGTAGAAAATACAGGAAAAGCAATAGAGTCGGCTTGGAATGATCTGAAATCGGTTGGTCAGAATGTATCTTATTATTTCAACTCAAATTCGAAAATGCTTGCGTCCTGGTTTGGAGGGTAAGCATGGAGCAAAAAAAGCAAATAGTATCAGATATAATAGATACTACAAAAAAGTGGAACATTTTCACAATTATTTTCCTATTTCCAATTATGATAGCAATGTTTATTTTTGCTTCGTATTATTTGCCGACATTTGGTAAAATGTTTGCTTATTCGAACACATCCTTTGCTGCTCCACTTAGCAAGTTTGAAACTTTATTGCAAATTCCTACTCAGGTGTTAGTTTTGATTTTTCTGGTGGGTTGGATTAATTATTTTAGAATCTATTTTATTTCAAGAAATGATAGACCAAAAGCTTACTTGGAAAATTTGCTTGTATTGTCTATTTTGTCCGGTATCGTTTATTATTCATTCATATTCGGATTGCAGTATTTTGTAACAATAGTTTTTCTAAGGATAGTATATTGGGGAATATTTGTTGGCTCTTTGGTTTATATATTATTTTTAATAGTTTCAAGCAAAAACGACGAAAACAACTTTATAAATGCAATCCAAGTTAATAAATTGATTAAGTATATACCTTTTGTATATCTAGTGAATTTGGGGTTAACATTTATTGGAGCAGATATCGATGGATTAGTTGCCAAATTTTTCATGTCAGCCATTATGTTGGCTCCAATTTTCATTATTATATTTTTTACGAACTGGTTTCGAACGACATTACATCAGTATAGAATTGTTACTGAAATCCAGAAAAACCAAGAATACTATCGTCAAGAGTTTGACTACTCCATCGAAGCTTGGTATGGCAAGAAGTCAAAGAAGTATAAGGAATCCTTGAAAGAAAATGTTTAATAGGTTGTAGATGATTGAATTGCCCAGCTAGTTTTAGCTGGGTCTTTTTGGTATAATGGAGTGGTAGAAATGATTCTTCATGGAAGGTTCTTCTGCCTGTCTATTCTAGCTGTAAAGCTCTGCTTTGGGTTGTTTTTGCGATTAGCTGGATTTATAGGCTGTTTAAGGAGGTGTGGTTATCTGCTCTGCTATTTTCCAAAAATATCGTAGTCGAAAGGGTGCCACGGGTTCTGGTAAGTCAGAGGTCATCCAGTCTTATATCTTAAGCCTTGCGGTTAATTTCCATCCGCATGATGTTGCCTTTCTCCTCATCGACTATAAGGGTGGGGTCATGGCCAACCTCTTCAAGGACCTGCCTCACTTGCTTGGGACTATTACCAACTTGGATGGCGCCCAGTCCATGCGGGCCCTAGTGTCCATCAATGCGGAGCTGAAGCGTCGTCAACGTCTCTTTGCGACCCACGATGTCAATCATATCAATCAATACCAGAAGAAGTACAAGCTGGGTGAGGTGAGTGAGCCTATGCCCCATCTCTTCTTGATCTCCGACGAGTTTGCGGAGCTCAAGACCAACCAACCTGACTTCATGAAGGAGCTGGTCTCAACCGCTCGTATCGGTCGGAGTTTGGGTATTCACCTGATCTTAGCCACTCAGAAGCCATCTGGTGTGGTGGATGACCAGATCTGGTCCAACTCCCGCTTCAAGCTGGCGCTCAAGGTGGCAGATCGGAGCGACTCCATGGAGATGCTTAAGACGCCAGATGCGGCAGAGATTACCCAGGTGGGTCGTGGCTACCTCCAAGTTGGAAACAATGAAGTGTATGAACTCTTCCAGTCTGCCTGGTCTGGGGCTGATTACCAGCCAGATAAGGATGAGCAGGGGATTGAGGACCATACCATCTATGCCATCAATGACATCGGTCAATATGAGATTCTTGATGAGTTACCTCCATTATCAAGACTAACAAATCAAGTTGAAAATTCCCAAAGAAATAGAATAGGAGAGTAGGGTGCAAAAAGAAAAAATGACAGTAGAAGAGTTTTTACAACTGAAGAAGGATGCTCAGGTATCCTTGATTCTATATATTGTTTTTGGACTTGTCTTGTTTTCCAGTATGTTTTACATAACAGCGATTGGTGCGAGTACAGAAATGTACAGTTCTATAGGGATTACAGTATTTTTATCTGTGGGCATGACAGCTTTTAGACCCTATTTTTTACCCAAAAATATCTTAGAGCAAAAACAACCTGAGCTGAAGCAGTATTCGACAGAGGGTTACTCAGCTTCTAGTGCCTTTCTAAAAAGGGTTTTTCTAGTTTATTCGGTTGCGATTATTGTGGTTGTTTTCGGTTTTGCCTCTGCCTACGCAACTCGGGTTGAGACCATCCTTCCCGATGATACCTTACCAAGTCTGGAACAGAAGTCTATTATTGAATTAGAGCTTGAGGAAGATCAATGACAAAGCAAGAATTACTGAATTTTGTGGAAGCTCACCAATCTGAAATAGGGGCATTTACTATTATGCCAGGAAGAAAATTTGGAGGGCAATTTACTCTCGGCTATTATTTTGATGAGGAGTCACAAAAGTATAAATTTTATGAAGTAAGTGAGCGTCAAGATTTTAAAATAAGGGCTGAATTTAATACGGAATCTGAAGCAATAGATAGACTATATCGAAAAATAGTTTTTCGTTTTAATTTAACTGCTCCATCTATTTATAATTAATACGGAATCTATCGACTCTCTCGGCGTTGTAGACGGTCATCTTGAACTATTACTAGCAGATGGGAACGAATGGCTTCCTGACACTGAACAAGACCACTTGCTCAAACTCCAAGAAAAGTTGAACAACTACATTCACTTTATCGAAAGTAAGCAGTATGTGGACAGCTATGGGGATGACTTTACAGAAAAAGTTATCAATCTGACTTTTCAGTATGCCCCATCGGATAACGGTCTGGCTTTCCTAGTACAGGTTCAAAAAGTTCTACAGCCGACAGATATTCGTTTGAAGGTTGTTGTGCCAGAGTAGAGTTTTAATTCCAGACAGGATTACCTTGTCTGGATTTTTTGGTTAGTGGAAGCATAAAAAAATTCACTGGCTTAGTCCAGTGAAATAGGGATATAGAACTCTAAGGGTGCAGCTATTTATTTCATACTTCTCACTACTTTCTCAAAACTCTCCGACCTTGCTTCTACACTGATTTCTTCGAGTGTCAGCGGATGCGTTAAGCTGAGTTTTTGGGCGTGGAGCATGAGGCGGGGGGCAGCTACTCGACTGTAAAGAGGGTCACCGATTAGGGCATGGCCGTGGTGGGCTAGGTGGACCCGAATCTGATGTGTCCGCCCTGTCTGGAGGCGACAGGTAACCAAACTATTTTTGCCAAGGGTCTTCAAGAGGCGGACCTGGGTCAAAGCAGTCTGTCCCTTGCGGTTGTCGACCACCCGCTTTCTGCGGTCGTGTCGGTCCCGTCCGATTTTATCAGTGATAGTCCAGTCTGTCTTTCTTAGCTGCCCTTGGCAGAGGGCGAGGTAGTCACGGTAGATGACCTTGTCCTCCAAAAGCCGATTGAGAATGGGCAGGATAAAGGGATTTTTGGCAAAGAGAATGGCTCCACTGGTTTCCATATCGAGCCTGTGGACCACATAGCAGGTCTGACCGACATAGGCAGATACATGGTTGAGCAGGGCGATTTCATTGGGCTCATTGCCGTGGGTTTTCATACCTTCGGGCTTGTTGACGATAATCAAATGCTCATCTTGATAGAGTTCCTCAACCAAGTCTGCCAGCCCCAGAGGGATGCTTTTTTCTGGATAATCTTCCTGGTCAAAGGTCAATTCGAGCAGGTCGCCTGCTGCAATGGTGCTCTGCCAGTTAATCAGCTCACCGTTGACACGGACGTGTTTCTTGGTGCGGAGGAAGTGGCGGATTTTTCTGGGAATGAGAAAATAATCTTCCAAGACTTCCTTGACAGTCAGCTGCGGAAAGGCTTGGGGAATGCGAATATCAACTTTCATCTTATAGGCTGGTCGAGTGCTTGGGTTGCACTTTTTCATTTGGATTGAGGTAGTTCATAGCATTGTTGACGGCGGTTGGGGCTTCGCCCAGTCCAGTTGCAATCAGGTCAACCTTGCCCTCGTAGAAGCAACAGTCTCCGATAGCATAGATACCAGGGACAGAGGTTTCTTGCTTGCTGTTGACAACGATGCGGTGGCGATTGAGTTCCAGTCCCCATTCTTTCAGCGTGCCGACAGATGATTTGAAGCCGTAGTTGACAAAGAGGTGGTCGAAAGACAGGCTGAGCTTGTCCTCGCTCTTCACCTTGTCAAAATGAATGCTAGAAGCTCTGCCATTTTCCCCAGAGAGCCCTTTAGGGACAAAAGGTGTGTGGATGTTGACGCTGGACTGCTTGAGCTCCTCCACGCTGTGCTCGAGGGCTCGGAAGTTGTCGCGACGGTGGACGATGTGAGTGGTCTTGGCGATTTTTTCAAAGGCCAGGGACCAGTCGACCGCAGAATCACCGCCACCCAAGACGACGATGTCCTTGCCGGCATACTGCTGGATGTTGGACACATGGTAGTGGACGTTGTCAAAGCTGTCGGCACCGTCAATCTCCAGCGGACGTGGCTTGAAGGCCCCGCCACCCATAGCGATAATTAGGGTCTTGGTCTGGTGGCTACCTTTGGTGGTTGTTAGGGTAATGGTTTCCCCAGGTTCGATAGCAGTCAGGGTCTCATTGAGGCAGATGGTGGTGTCAAATGGTGCCAGCTGGGCAAGAAGGTTGTCGGTCAACTCTTGTCCTGTCAGGCTGGGAAAGGCTGGAATGTCCAGAATAGCCTTCTCAGGATAGAGAATGGCAGGTTGGCCACCCAGTTGGGGAAGGGAGTCAATGATTTTGACCTTGGCTTGACGGAGGTGGGCGTAGAAGGCGGCAAAGAGACCGACTGGTCCGCCACCGATGATGGTAATGTCATATACTTGTGTCATGGGAATCCTCTTCTTTGTTCAGAATGACCCTATTTTATCATATTTTTGGAAAAAATTCCCCCTCACTCTCTGCTGTCACAAGGGGCAAGGGGGGCTTTTTCTTAGGGAAATGTGTAAAATGTAGTATAATGGAAAAAATTCACATAGAAAGGAAGAGACGATGGACCAGGATTTACAAGAAACCATCCAGTTAAAGGGATTAGATGAAAAAGAAAAAATGGATAAACCAGACCAGTCTGGACAAGACAGTCTAGGACAAGAGGGATTTTCCCGTCGTAGCCGTCGGGGAAGTGGCAAGTCTTTAGAAAAAAATAAGAAGAAATCCCGCATACCAGAGCCTATCCGCAAGTTCTGGCGTCGCTACCAGCTAACCAAGATTTTGATGATTGTGATTGGGGTCATGGTGTTGACCGTTGGTGGCTATCTCTTCTTCCTAGCCAAGACAGCTAATGTTGGGGATTTACAGGAAGCACTTAAGGCTACCACCATTATCTACGATAAGGACGGAGCAGAGGTCGGCACCCTATCTGGTCAAAAAGGTACCTATGTGGAGCTGGATGCGATTTCGGATCATATGGAAAATGCCGTCATCGCGACGGAAGATAGGAGTTTTTATAAAAACTCAGGAATTAACTATCAGCGAACTATTCTAGCAGTCTTGACCTTGGGGCGTTCAGGTGGTGGTTCAACCATTACGCAGCAGTTAGCCAAGAATGCCTTTTTGACCCAGGACCAAACTATCAGCCGTAAGGCTAGAGAATATTTCCTTGCCCTTGAAATCAATAAAAAATACAGCAAACAGGAAATTCTGACCATGTACCTCAACAATGCTTACTTTGGCAATGGGGTTTGGGGAGTTGAAGATGCTAGTCAAAAGTATTTTGGTATTTCTGCTAGTGACTTGACGATCGAGCAATCTGCTGTTTTAGCAGGGATGCTTAAGGGTCCAGAAATTTATAATCCCTATTATTCCTTAGAAAATGCAATCAATCGCCGAGATACCGTCTTGCAAAATATGGTCAACGCTGGCTATATTGATCAGGCAACTGCCGATGCAGGTTTTCAAGTCGATTTAGCGAGCCAGTTAGCAGATACCTTTACTGGTAAACAAGATAACTATTCTTATCCATCTTACTTTGATGCGGTTATTGCTGAAGCGATTGATCGCTATGGCCTTAAAGAATCAGATATCATCAATAACGGCTATCGAATATATACCGAAATGGACCAAAATTCTCAAGCGAGTATGCAGGTTATCTTCAATGATGAAACTATGTTCCCGACTTCAAGTTATGATGGAACCTCGGCTCAAGCTGCAAGTGTAGCTTTGGATCCTGCAACTGGCGGGGTTCGAGCCTTGGTTGGGCGCGTGAATAGTTCGGAAGATGCTGTGTTTCGAACATTCAACTTTGCGACCCAAGCTAAGCGTAGTCCCGGTTCAACTATTAAGCCCCTTGTTGCCTATGCGCCAGCGGTAGCAGCGGGTTGGGCAATTGATACACCATTGGATAACCATACAGAAACCTATGGGGATTATACCTTACACAACTATGACTATTCAACTTCGGATACCATTCCAATGTACCAAGCTTTAGCTTTATCTTACAATCTGCCAGTTGCATATATTGTAAATACCTTTGGGATTGACAAAGCTTTTGAATTTGGTCAAAAGTTTGGTCTTGATATGGAAAATGTTGAAAAGGTACTTGGTGCGTCAATCGGATCAGGTGTGGAAACGAACCCCTTGCAAATGGCTCAGGCCTATAGTGCTTTTGCGAATGATGGTGTAATGAAGGATGCTCATCTAATTACACGTATTGAAACAGCGAGTGGAAAGGTATTGGCTCAGCATCGCGAGACAAGTACAAAAGTAATTGACCGCTCGGTTGCAGATAAAATGACCTCTATGATGCTTGGGACCTATACGAATGGTTTAGGTGTATCTGCAGATGCGACGAATTACTATCTTGCAGGAAAAACGGGAACAACCGAAACAAGTTTTGATGTAAATCTTGTTAATGACCAGTGGTATATTGCTTATACACCTGATTTGGTTATCAGTCAATGGGTTGGTTTTGAACAGACGGATGAGAATCATTACATTGATAGCAGTGGCTACTGGATGGCTCCAACAGTCTTCCGCACAGTAGCTGATGCGATTTTGCCAAATACAGCAGGGACTTCCTTCGATGTGGAGAATGCCTATGTTCAAAATGGAATTGTGGAAGTAGCAGAGGAACCAGCAGCACAGCCTGAGGTTGGCATTAGCCAGGAGCAGGTACAGGAGATTTCCGATCAAGCTCGTAATCTGATTGAGCAAACCAAGCAAAATCTGATTGATGCCCAGTTGCCAGAGAGGGCTAAATCTCTTTGGGATACGGTTACAACTTGGTTTGAGGAGTTGTCAAATCCTTAGAAACATGATAAAATGAGAGAGATGGAGGGCTTTATGGCACTAAAAAAAGCAAGCCTAGCCTGTACTGTTTGTGGTTCTCGCAACTATTCGATTAGTCTGTCGAGTAATCCCAAGCCAACACGGTTAGAAGTAAATAAATTTTGTAAACATTGTGGACAATACACCGTTCACAAGGAAACCAGATAGGAGTAGCGCGTGAAATTTTTGAAAGATATTTTCCAGATTTTAAAAAAGACCGCCTGGCCAACTCGTAAGCAGAGCTGGAAGGACTTTGCCTCTGTTGTACAATACACAGCATTTTTCGTGGCAATTGTTTATCTCTTTGACTTGATTTTGTCACGTGGTATCATGAGTTTAATCAATCTTTTCTAGAAAACACTTGCCATTTGTAAAATGGAAGTGATATAATAAAGAAAAGCGAAAGCCTTCGGGCTTTTTTTAGCGTCTAAAAATGCAGTGGTTCCATAGAAAGGAAGTTAAAATGTACGATAGTTTTGATAAGGGCTGGTTTGTTTTGCAAACTTATTCAGGATATGAGAACAAGGTCAAGGAGAACTTGCTCCAACGCGCCCACACTTACAATATGTTAGAAAATATCCTTCGTGTAGAAATTCCTACTCAGACCGTTCAAGTTGAGAAAAATGGTGAGGTTAAGGAAGTAGAAGAAAACCGTTTCCCTGGTTATGTATTGGTGGAAATGGTTATGACCGATGAAGCTTGGTTTGTAGTGCGTAACACGCCAAACGTTACAGGTTTCGTGGGTTCACACGGTAACCGCTCAAAACCAACACCGCTCTTGGAAGAAGAAATCCGTCAAATCTTGGTATCTATGGGTCAAACTGTGCAAGAATTTGATATTGATGTCAAAGTTGGCGATACAGTTCGTATCATTGACGGGGCCTTCACAGACTACACAGGTAAAATCACAGAAATCGACAACAACAAGGTCAAAATGGTTATCTCTATGTTTGGTAATGATACCATTGCTGAAGTTAACTTGAGCCAGATTGCTGAGTTGTAATTCATTCATGCTCCCTCTAGGTGCTAGCCTGGGGGAGTTTTTTGCTAGTTTGAAAAATATTTGTTAAAAACAAGTGTATAATATAATTAAAGATAAGGAAAGGAGATAAGCCAATGACAGAGCGAGAGCTTAAGAAGATTGCTAAGAAGCAAGGTGTTAGTAAAACTGACTTTGGCAAAGGGTCTCACGAGGTTTGGAAACATCCAGACGGACGGACAGTGACGATACCTAAACCCAAAGAGAAGGATTACAGACCTGGTACACTGAACAATATTCTCAAAGTCTTGCATGGGGAGTGAGGGCACTCCTCCCTGTACCCCTAAAGGGGTTGCTCTGATCATTGGCTTAATCTATCACTATGAAATATAATTATTTAGCATTGTTTGAAGCAGATAAGGAAAATGGTGGCTACAGCATTTCTTTCCCTGATTTCCCTGGAGCATTTAGCGAAGCTGACAATCTAAGCGAAGCTATTTTCAACGCTCGTGAAGTTCTTGAAATCTATACCGTCATGTTTGAAGATGAGGGTAAAGAATTTCCTAAACCATCATCATTCAAAGCACTTGCAAGCAACCTAGCAAGCGATGATGATGTGATTCAGGCTATCTCTGTTGATACCGAACTTGTCCGTGAGCGTGAACGCTCTAAAATCGTCAATAAGACCGTCACACTACCAAGCTGGCTTGTGGAAGTTGGCAAAGAAAACAAAGTCAACTTTAGTCAATTGTTGCAAAAAGCAATCCGTGAGGAATTGCAGGTATAGTAAGGCTCTCTGTGATAGCAGAGAGTTTTTCTCTTGTTCAAAAAGATATTCGTCCGAAATTATTTTCAAACTTAACCGAATTTAACCGAATGAAAAATCAAAAAAAGCCCGAAAAATCGGGCTTTTGACTTGTATAAATTCGGATAAAATCCTATAATAAAGGCGGTAGACGGATTTGAACCGACGATCAAGCTTTTGCAGAGCCGTGCCTTACCACTTGGCTATACCGCCATAACAAAGAATATTGTACCTTAAATAGTGAAATTGGTCAAGTGGAAAAATAAACATTTACAGATAATGTGTCCGGTAAAGGGCAGTGAAAATTGGAAATGCTAGTCGGAGCAACTATCGGTATGGTCAAGAATAGCCATACCTTTCGTTCCCAATCTATTTTTCATTTGGAGGTTATTATGAAAAAATATCTAGCTCTAGCACTGGTTTGTGCAGCGACCTTATCAGCTTGTAGCAAGTCAAATGTCCAGACGAAACAATCATCTAGCTCGTCATCCACTCAGCAAAGTTCGACTAGTTCATCAACGAAACAACAAAGTTCAACTAGTTCGAGCCAAGTCAAGAAGGATGATAAGGAACTGTATCAGTCCGTCTTTTCGGATTACCAGACAATCATTGACTTTGCGAATAGTGCAGACAAAGAAAATGTAGAAAAAATGATGGCTGTCCTACAAGGTTTACAGCTTCCGATGAATTCTTGGGTTATGGAAAGTGCGGTAAAAACTGTTCCCCATTTAAGATATGCCTTTTATGATCTTAATCAGGATGGTCAGAATGAACTGTTTATCGGATCTGAAAATACAGATGGGTCAGTATTTGTAACGGGATTCTACGCGATTATTGATAGTCAAATTTCTTTGTTAGCAGAAAATTTTGTAGCTGGAGTTGGTGGTGCGAGAAGCGCCCTTGTCTTGTTCCAGAGTGGAGAATATGTTAGTTATGGATGGAGTTCAGGGACAGGAGATGCCGTAGGTACGCTTAATAAGTTAGATGCAAATGGTCAATTGATTGAGGGAGTCGAGCAAGATTTTCATATGAGAGATGAACTTGTTTCTGTTTTTGGAAAGACAGAGTCAGAAATTCTAGATCCTAATCAATTTGACTGGGAAGATTTTGAGTTTGATAGAGCGGAAACGGAAACCAGCAGTTCAGATCAAACAGATAGTGTCCAGTCCATGAATTTGGAACAAATCCAAGCTGGAAATTTTGCTAGTCTAGAAGGAGAATGGGTCAATGCGCGTGGTAATCGGATTGAGATTGATAGTCAAGGAAATGTGGCTGTAAATGGCGAGGGCAATACCGTCTTTGTTGATGTACAAAATGCCAAGTTTGAAGGTGAAGTTCTTTTAGCAGGAATTACCAATCCAAATGCTATGTCTTCACCTACCATACCAACTTTGCTGATTCCAAAAGGGGTACAGAATACTTATGGATTTTTAGAAGGGCATAGCGATCAGACGGACACTAGCAAGGATAGGATTTTTACTACCCAGAGTGTTGCAACGACAGAAAGCTTTAGCCAAGGTGTCTTTTATCGAGTAGATGATTAGTTAAAATGGGAGAGATAAAATGAAAAAGAAAAGATTTATTTCATGCTTACTTTTGGGAGCCAGTGTCTGCTTACTAGCTGCCTGTGGTGGGCAGAAACAAGTAACAACCTCGACTTCTGTATCGACGTCATCCTCTAGCTCGTCAAGCACCAGTTCCACTACATCAACCACAACTACCTCTACCTCTACTTCTACATCAAGTAGTTCAAGTAGTCAGGTCGGTCCTTGGGATGCTAGCAAGGCAGAGGCATTGAGGACGTTTGTGATTGACCAATGGGGGCCATCATTCTCGCCTCCCCAATACTATGTATCTTATGGGCCAAGTCGTCAAGGTAACTTTTTTGGTGTGACCTTGCCCTCAGGTATTCTCAGTGGCCCGGAGCAACAAATGACGCCAGATTTTCTAGGAGAGACTCCTGATTTAGTTTGGAGTGAAACTGGACAAGTGGCAGCAGGAAAAACAGCAGTAGTTGGGATCTATTCGGATATTGAAAATACAAAATTCCCAAGTGCCCACCTCTATCTCTTTACCATTAAAGATGGTCAGGTGATTGCTTGGATTACCGAGCAAAATCAGGGTAATCCAGAGAAGCGTTTGTATTTCCGACCGACTAAAAACCAGGAATTACAAGCCTTCTTTGAAAACTTGGTTCTCGGTGAAAGTTCAGCAGTGGCAACTGAAACTAGCTCGGCAACTGTTCCTAATACGTCTGTAGATACCAAGAATTTGACCGTCGAGCAGGCAGCTAATTGGGCCAAGGCACATGCTGCGACAAGATATGGCACACCATTTACTAAAGATGATTTTCTAGCACAGGTGGTTACAAATGTTCAGTCATCCGATGGATTGGTTTACATTGAGGTTAGAGAAGACCACAGCAGTCCAAATATGAAAGGGACAGATCCCAATGTTGCTCCATCAGCTGGTTTTTATAGAATAAATGCCAGTGGACAGTTAGAAAGAATGGATGTTGTGGCAGGGTCTTATTCTGTTGTTGCAGAAACATACTTTGAATAGAAAAAGTGCCGATTTTTGGGTAAATTCTCAAAGTAAGTTCTAGTTCCCGTCCATCTAGAAGTTACTCTGAGAAAACTGCATAAAACCAACAGAATTTAGTCTCAGACTAAGTTCTGTTTTTGCCTAAAATG
>NZ_POJH01000012.1 GCF_002960625.1 Streptococcus suis | reverse complement strand
GCAGCTACTGTCTTAGGAATAACTGTTTCAGACATTGGCGCATCTACACCCTCAAGGGTTGTACGAGTTGCTGTGTAGTCTGTGATAGCTGGAATTTGGTTTCCGCTAAGTGTATCTGTTGTATCTGCTACCCAGTCACCGTAAGTAATCTCACCAGTTACAAGGTTTACTTGAGCTGGACGAGTGAAGGTTACAGTTTCAGTCTTAACAAGTGGTGTACCTTCTGTTGAACCTTTTGGCAATACATTACCTGCAGCATCTACAAGAACTGGTGTACCATCTTCATACTTGTACTCAACTGTACGAGTAACTTCTTGAGTTGCTTCCAAGTTTTTAAGAGTGTCTGGCCATACTGGTGAGTTTGGATCGGTTGGATCTACAGGCTCACCTGGTACAGCTGTCTTAGGAACATCTACAAGACGAGGCTTGATAACAACAAGGAATTCTTGCAAACCTTCGTCGTAGTCATAGTCTTGACCAGCGGCTGTTGTGAAGTTATCAGATACAAGCTCATAACCCAATTTCTTATACTTGTTAATGGTAGCTTCAGTTGAATAATTGATGTCTGTACCTGGATTACCTGTCAAGGTACCTGAATCTTCACGGTATCCTGCCTCACCTTCAACTTGGTAACGGATGATTGCTTCCTGTGGAACTGGTGTATAAATATGAGTCGTTTCAGAAACAGTTTGAGCATTGTTGTTTAAACTGATAGTGTGGTGCATCCCCTTCCAAGAGGTTGTACGTACACCAAGACCACCATTCTCAGTACCTGTATCCGTCGTCGAACCATCATTATCACGGATATCGTACTCAAACATTATACGTGAAGCGTTACCTAAGGCTGCTGGGCGAAGACGAGCAAATGCTAGTGTACCATCTTGTTTCTCATGGAATTTGATATGGAACCACTGGGTTGTTGAAGTCAAGGTACTGAAATCAAGTTCTGCTGGGTCTGTAATCAAGGTTCCACGAACTGGAGTTGGTTGCTTATCTCCTTCTTTGTCTGGATAAATCTTCTCTGTTGAAGCATCTACGCGATAAACTTCATAACCAGAGGTTAGAAGAGAAGGAAGAAGCTTCAAGTTTGTATTCACTGTACCAACTGGCATGTCATCTGTTACCAAGATTGGTAGGAAGCCATCCAGGTTCGTATCTGTATAACTTTGTGTACCTGTGTAGTTCGGATCTGCTATATAGTAGGTTTTCTTAATAGTCCCATCTGTACCCACAGCTTCAACGATCGTCTTGAACTGTACACCACTTGTACCATAACGAGTTACTTCAACGTATGGCTCTGATGGAACTAGAACGACGTTAGATGTTGTTGTTGTCGTTTCTTTGTAAGTATAACCTGCAAATTCTCTCTTTTCAGACGGTGTTGTATTCAAGTCTGGTGTTGTTAACACCGTATAGGTAGCTAGTTGTTGACCATCCTCTGTCTTGTAGACAGTCGTATTAGTGGTTGGCCGGATCAACTTTTGACTGACAGCACTCATTGTATTTTTCGCCCATTGAATACGGATAACACCGAACATATCTTTCGAATCATAGTCTGGATCATATGTGTAGACAAATGGATAGCCTGCACCATGTGTAGTCTTGAAGTAATCAAAATCTACAGCTGTGTTTGGTTCAACTTTCTTAGTTTCAACAACTGTTCCGTCGTTTGCAACCAACTCTACCAAGAGCTTGCCGTAAAGATCGGTTGGGTTAACAGATGTACGGAAGTAAGCACCACCTGTTGATTGCCCACCATTTTCTTTAAATGGTGAATATTTAGGTGCAACAGCATCAAAATATGCAACAGGTGTATATTGAATTGTCAAATAATCTGCAACTTCAGTAGCTTTAAGGGACCCACTAACTTTTGATGTTACAGCTGCACCGTTTGGATCGGACATATCTGGAGTTGCAGTTGTACCTGTTTCGATAAGGATACCTTCCGCATCACCAACGTTTTGTAGGTTGGTAGAAGTCGCTGCAAGCAAGACTTGGATATCTTCAGTTCCCAAGAATTTACGCAATTCCAAAGCCAAGGCTTCCACATTTGTACGAACTGCATTGATTTGTTCATTAACATT
>NZ_POJH01000011.1 GCF_002960625.1 Streptococcus suis | reverse complement strand
TACATCCTGCTGAAATTGCTTTCCTTTAAAATGATTCATCGTCATTCCTCCTGCTATCTTTTTCTATTATTCTACCTTATTTGATAGTAGATTTAAAACTTTGCAACAGAACCTTTTAACTTATCGTTCATAAAACTCCTTTCGCACTACGATACATCGAACTTCGATACATAAAGTGTATCGCATCTCGATATATAAATCAAGAAAAAAATCAGAGAAAAGTCCCTGATTTCATTTCTTGATTGTTTTAGAAAATGGTGTTTTATGTGTCGTGATAAAGTTTTCAAGCCAGCTAGCATCATCGCTCTCCGTCGCTACTTCTTCCCTTTCCTCATCCGTGTCCTGTTCTTCATCGTCTGAAAGATCGACTTTTCCAAACAGAACTACCTTGCCCTCCGTTTCAGCACTTGCTGAACTGCTATTAGTTGTTAGAAGCCCAAAAGTTACAAAACCTAGCATTGCAAGAGCACCTAAAACAAGTAATTTCTTCATCATTATTTCCTCCAAGATAATTAAGAACCTGTATTCACAGTTCAGCACTTCTAGCTAAGGCTAGTTTTTCAGCTACTCACCGTTCGTTTTTTCAAAATACAGTCAGTATTCCCTCAAAAAACTGCCTTGATTAGCAAAAAACCATCTCTTCTCTAAAAGCACTTTTCTTGTGAATACAGGTTCTAAACATTGTTTTATAAAGTTGTCAAACTTACAAGTATTATCTTACAGGAAATGACGAGCCACTTAAAATTCATTACATATCTGTAACTTTCTCAATTTCCTTATTGATCTGGTGGATTAAATCATAGCAATCTAAAAATTTGGCAATATGCAGGCATTCCTTCATTATTTCTAGGCCACCATCATTTCCATTCATGTAGGACAAGCGTGCTTTTAGGAGCTTAAGCAGCAAGCGATCCCGCATATTCTTTTCCATGATATTGACAGAGTCAAGAATTTTGAGAAAGCGAATCGCAGCAATCTCCTCTCCCCTATCTAACAAACTGCTCGAAATATTGATGAGTACCTTATAGACATTATCTCTGTTTTCTGTGATATCCATATAAAACTTTGTTCGATTGAGAACTTCCATTCCCAGAACTTCCAACATTTTGCTAGGAAGACCTCTGCTACAATTTCCGAAAATCCAGAGTTCAAATTTCCCCCAATCATCTATGGACATTAAATAGTCCGATAGAATAGCTTTTTCATCCTCAGAAACATCATAATCAGGATCGCACCATTGTTGCTTAAAAATATGAAAGGCTGCAACCATCACCCTATCAAACGGACGTCCATCCCTATCATACTCTGCTTGATGGTACAAAATTCTATCATCCATATACTGAGTATTGTGACTATAAACTGCACGGACAAATCGCTCTGATGAAAACAAATTATCTATCTGAAAGTAGGACTGGTAGAGGGTAGAAAATTCGCCCTCTACCACATTCATCCGTCTCAAACAATTAAAAAATGTATCTACAGAAAGATTACTCTTTCCATTTTCAAAGCGTGATAACTGAGCAGGTGTCACGAAATCCCCTGCCACTTCTTTTAGAGACATATTTTTTGATTCACGAATGAGTTTAAAAATTTTTCCGTAAGTTCCCATTATATTCTCCACGAGTTACATTTATGTAACGAAATTTGCTAACTTTTGAATCTAGTATATCATAGATTTATCATTTTTTTTATAGAAAGGCAGGTAGTTATGTCATCTCTCTTATCTACCCAAGAATTATCAAAGCAATATGGGAAACAAAAGGCCGTTCAGCAGGTTTCCTTGACTATTAATAAAGGAGAAATCTGTGGCTTAGTCGGTGAAAATGGTGCTGGGAAAACAACGCTTCTCAGAATGTTATCGGGCCTCATTTCCCAAACTTCAGGTACCATTAATAGTTCAAAAGATTGTCGTATTGGAGCTTTAATTGAATCCCCTGCTCTACAACCCAATTTATCTGCGATCGATAATCTTCGTTACATGGCTCTGCAATTAAATCTCAAGCAAGCGGATGAAAAAATCTTAGAGACATTAGCAATTGTCGGTTTAGAGGATATTGATCCTAAGAAAAAATCTAAAGATTTTTCACTGGGAATGCGTCAACGTTTAGCCATTGCCTTAGCTATCCTAGATGACCCTGATTTTTTAATCCTAGACGAACCGATTAATGGTCTTGACCCTGTTGGAATCAAAGAGATGAGAAGTATTATTTTAAATCTTCGAAATCAATATGGGATGACCATCCTTATCTCCAGTCATATCCTATCAGAGCTTGAGATGGTGGTTGATCGATACATTATTATGCATAAGGGCCTTATCGTCAAAGAATTCTCAAAGCAAGAGCTTGAACAAACTTTAGAGGAACAACTCTATCTACAAACAAACAACCATCCTAAGACCTTTACTATCCTTGAAGAGCAGGGCATCGCTTACAAAATAGATAAGGATTATATCAGTCTGTCATCAGATACGAATGTTATGAGCCTCATTCATCTCTTGATAAACCATGAGATTGAGGTCAAAGAAATTGTTAAACAACAAATGTCATTTGAAGATTATTACCTGACATTGATTCAAGAAGGAGAAGAGCATGATACATTACTTTAAAGCTGATTTATTTAAGATTCAAAAAGAACAGAGATTAACGATTTCATTGGGAATATTGGCTTTACTGTCCTTTTTATCCGCTTTTTTGTTACATGGCAACGAAGACTTCACTAGCTCTCTGATTCAATTGCTTTCTCAATTTATCACACTATTTTTTATCGTTCCAGCCAACCTATTCTTTGGAGAAGATTTTACTTACCGTACCATCAATCATATTATTATCAAGCAACAAACAAGAAAAAGGGTGTTTTTCTATAAAGTCTTAACAACCCTTGTGCTAGATCTCGCTTATATCCTTCTAGCCTATTTATTGAGTAGCAGTGTTGGCTTCATTCTAAGTGATCGTGTTGATATTGCAGTGATAGTACAAAGTTTCATTGCTCAAACACCTTTATTTATCTGTATCTCTCTTTTGTCCATCCTGATATTTGTCAAGTCTAATAAGGTCAATCAAGCCTATCTTGCCTTTAGTTTAATTAGCCTTCTTTTTGACAATGTCACCAACCTCATTACTAGTAACCTACTCCATATAAAATTACCAACAGATTATTTTCTATTTCTTTCCCTCCAACAAGGGGAAAATATTTCAAGGCTATCCATGGGTGTTAGCTTTATGGCTACTATACTATATCTCTATCTGAGTTACTTTATCTTCAGCAGGAAAGAGTTAAAATGATGTAACTTAGATTTCATATATAAAAAACAGGTATGTCACACATCCGAAAAAACGTATGACATACCTGATTTCATTTCTTTATTTCCCTTGGGCAATCAATTCTGCCCCACGTTTGCGGTAGGACATATCCCCAACCGCTTCAATCAAGAGCTTGCCATTTTCGTATTTGAGGACGGTTATCGAGCCGTTATCGAGAAAGACATTGGCACCACGCTCTGGCTCCAACAGATGAGCCAGGGTTGCAATAGTCATACCGTGGCTGACCACAAGGGCATTGCCTCCGCCTTGTTTTTCCAAGTCTTGGGCGATGGATTCAAAACCTGTTAAGATACGATTGCTCAAAACCTCCCACGATTCCGCCCAGCCAGCGGTGTCTGCCTCTTGGATACCTGCTGCGATTTCCGCAAAGGACATACCCGTCGCATCAACTGTCCCTTTCAAACGAGGCAGGACACCTTGGAAAAGCTCGGCATCGTACATGCCTTCAAAACTACCGAAACACCATTCACGGATACGCTTGTCTTGGTAATAAGGGATTTTCCCTAAAATTCCTAACTCACGCTGGGCGATGGTCATAGTTTGAACAGTTCGTCCCAAGTCACTAGAAACAGCCAGCTTAAAATCAAGACCCGCATCCTTTAGCCCCAAGCCCAGTTCACGAATTCCTTCCTCACCGACCTTGGTCAGCGGTGTATCACACCAGCCCTGCACGCGCCCGATGGTATTAAACATGGTTTTCCCGTGACGAGAAATATATAATCTTACGTCTGCCATAGTATTCTCCTTGTCATTTCTTACTATATAGTATAACAAAAAACCGACTGCTTGTGGCAATCGGTCTACGTTTTTTAGTTCTTAAAGCTATGAATCGGTGCTGGAATCTGTCCGCCACGGTTGATAAAGTCCACAGACGAAGCCTGATTGACCTTCATGACAGGAGCCGTTCCCAGAAGGCCGCCAAATTCAATCATGTCTCCTTCTTTTCCGAGAGGAATAATACGGACCGCAGTTGTTTTCTGATTGATAACCCCAATAGCCGCTTCATCCGCAATCATGGCTGCAATGGTTTCAGCAGGCGTTGTTTCTGGAATAGCAATCATATCCAAACCTACAGAACAGATGGCCGTCATGGCTTCCAATTTTTCAAGGTTGAGCGAGCCATTTTGCACCGCCGCAATCATGCCCTCGTCCTCAGACACAGGGATAAAGGCACCTGACAAGCCACCTACTTGGTTGCAGGCCATGACCCCACCCTTTTTGACTGCGTCATTGAGCAGAGCAAGGGCAGCAGTCGTTCCGTGCGTACCAACGGTTTCTAAGCCCATTTCCTCCAAAACCCGTGCTACTGAGTCGCCAACAGCTGGCGTTGGAGCAAGGGACAGGTCCACGATACCGAACTTGACCCCCAGGCGTTCACTGGCCATATTGCCGACCAACTGACCGATACGGGTAATCTTGAAGGCGGTCTTCTTGACGGTCTCCGCCACCACATCAAAGCTCTCACCACGCACTTTTTCAAGGGCACGCTTGACCACACCAGGCCCAGATACGCCGACGTTGATGACCACATCCGCCTCACCGACACCATGGAAGGCACCCGCCATGAAAGGATTGTCCTCAACCGCATTGGCAAAGACCACCAGCTTGGCAGCCCCCATATCAGAAGCCTCCGCCGTCTCCTTGATGATCCGCCCCATGTCCCGCACAGCCGTCATATTGATACCCGTCTTGGTTGAGCCGATATTGACCGACGAGCAGACCTTAGAGGTTTGGGCCAATGCCTGCGGTATGGAGTTGATGAGGATTTCATCTCCTTTTTGGTAGCCCTTTTGAACGAGAGCTGAAAAACCTCCGATAAAATCAATTCCGATCTCATGAGCCGCCTTGTCCAAGGCATGAGCTAGAGGAAGGTAATCCGTCGCATCCGTCGCCGCACCAATCAAAGCAATAGGCGTCACCGATACCCGTTTGTTAACAATAGGAATCCCCAGTTCTGCCGCAATCTCATCGCCGACGGCTACCAAGTTTTTGGCCTTGGTGACAATCTTGGTATAAACTTTCTCAGCAGCTTTCTCAATATCCGCATCAATACAGTCCAAGAGGGAAATCCCCATGGTAATGGTCCGAATATCGAAGTGCTGCTCCTCAATCATCTCAATGGTTTCTCTAACCTGTCTAATATCCATGATTGTTCTCCTTACAAGTTGTGCATAGCATCAAAAATCGCCGCACTTTGAATGTTGATTTTCACGTTCAAACTTTGACCAAAGGCATCCAATTCCGCACGAAGTTGCGTGAAATCTTGCTTCTCATCTGATGACACCACCGCCATCATGGTAAAATACTCATCTAAAACAGTCTGGGAAATATCATCAATATTAAGCCCCAACTCCGCAATCTTAGTCGCAACACCCGCAACAATCCCTGACTTGTCCTTACCGACAACTGTAACAATAGCTTTCATCTGAACACCTCTTCTAAATTTTCGTATATTTTATCATAAATATACAGAAATAGGTAGAAATCATCTAGATTCTACCCTAATTGTATGCATTTACTTAACAGATTGCGTCCGACGAGCATAGGCTTTCCAGTCAATCCCACGCGCTTCGCACCAATTTTGTACATTTGGAGCCAAGACCAAATCTTTCTGACGGAGTTCCGCAATATTCTTAGCACCCAGCATGGTCATGATTTCAGCCATCTGCCATTGGAAGGTCTTAATAGCCTGCAAGCCGTCGTCAAAACGATGCCCTTTTCCATCCTTGACATACTGGAGGAAATGATTGGACATACCAACAAGGTCTGCACCGAGGGCCAATGATTTGACAATATCTAGTGGCGTCTTAATACCACCAGATGCAATCAGACTTGGGCGAACTTCTTCAGGGACAGACATAGCTTCCACCAAGGATGTCACCGTTGACTGCCCCCAACCTTCTAGATAGGTATAATCATTGAAGGTCCGACGGGCATTTTCAATCTTGGCGAAATCCGTCCCCCCAGTCCCAGACACATCAATGGTCTTGACACCGACAGAAGCCAGCTGGGCAACCGTTTCTCGGCTCATGCCAAAACCAACTTCCTTGACGATGACCGGTACTTCCAGCTCCCGCACCAGAGTTTCAATATTCTTCAACCACATCGTAAAATCACGGTCCCCCTCAGGCATGACAATCTCCTGGGGTGCATTGACATGGATCTGGATGGCATTGGCCTCCAACAAATCCACCGCTCGCTTGGCGTTCTCAACACTGTGGTGGGCACCTAGATTGGCAAAAATAATGCCATAAGGATTTTCCCGACGCATAACGGAGAAGGTTTCCGCAACAGACGGATCCTTGATCGCCGCACTAACCGAACCCGAAGCCAGAGCAATCTTCCCAAAATGCCCCATAATTCCCAAGAGACGATTGATTTCCCGCGTCTTCTTGCTTCCACCGGTCATGGCATTGATGAAGAAAGGAAAGGCAAAGTCCAAACCAGCTACACTGGTCGAAATATCCACTTCATCCACCTTGGTCTGAGGCAGGGAATGATGGACAAACAAGGTCTCCGTAAAGTCCTTGGCCGGCGTTGCACTATATTGCTGGTTGGCCAAGCCAACATGTTGATCCTTGCGATCTAAACCAAATTCTCCTAGATAAAACATAGGGTTCTCCTTATTCTCTACTTGTGATCTTTAGTTGGAGTGGAAGAATGCCGGCTTGTTGCCAAGCCTTCTCAATCGTTACTTTTTGTTCCTTACTGTCTACCAAGCAAATGCCGCAGTCACCACCGCCTGCACCAGATGATTTGGCCACCGCTCCATAAGTCTGGGCCAGGTCACAGAGTTGACTCAGTTGAGGGGTTTCAATGACCAAACCCATTCCTCTCGCAAAATCCTGTAAGAGCTTGCGGTTTTGAGAAATGGCCTGTCTAGCAACTGTTCGATTGCCTGTTTGACAGGCCGCTATCAACTGCTCTACACAGGTCTTGGAGTCGGCTAGAAACTGGCTATGAATGTGCTCTTTTTCTGCCTGACTTTTTTGGCTTTCCATCTGGGAAACCAATCGATCTGTCGAAGCCGCCGACCCTGTCCAACCAACTAAGAGGTCTAAGCCTTCAGGTAGCTGGATGGGGCTGATGGACAAACCTTGCCAATCACTTTCCACCAGTTCAAGCAGGGACAGCTCTGCCATTTTCCCTAAAAGCCAAGAACGGTCCAGGGAATGATAGGCAATCAAGCCACCAAAACTGGAAGCCGCCAAGTCACCGAAGGAACCCGTCATGCCTAGCTTGGTCTGGGCCAAGGCTGCCAGCTTGTAGGTCAGCAGAGCATCTGGTCGGTGACCGTAGTAGGTCAGGAGAGCCTTGACCGTCGCAACCGTCACTGCCCCTGACGAGCCCAAGCCATACTTGGCACCTGAAGTCTGGTCATCCAGGTCAGACTGGACAGATAGGCTGTAAGCTGCTTGACAAGTATAGCCCTTGGCAGTCAAATATTCCTCGGTCACCTGCATGGCTGTTTCAATCAGAGCATAGGGATGGTCACCTTGGACATGAAGAGCACCTTCCTGACGCTCCCAGGTCAGATAGAGGTCTGCTTGTTGGCTGGAGTGAAGAAGGCCGCGGTCACTTGGTTCAATGGTGACAGTCAGGTATTGGTCAAGGGCCGCAATCACTGCGGGATAGCCTGCCTCGACAACTGCGTATTCCCCTGCTAGAAAGAGTTTTCCAGGTATCTTTACTTGTACTTTCATGCTACAAGCCCTTTTCAAACGCTACTTGTGAGGCCTGCCAATCATCTTCACTGAGGACGTAGGCAGCAGGACCAGGCTTGCTGGTAATGATTTTCTCTCTTGGGAAGACTTTGGCCAATTCAGCTACTAGCTCATCCATTTGACTTGCTCGGCAGAGGACCTTGACATTCGGTCCTGCATCCATAGTCATGTAGGCTGATAAGCCACTTTCCTCACGAACCTGACGGACTGCCTCTTGGGCCACTAGACTATCCGCTGACCAGTAGGTAAATGGCGGATTGGCAGAAAGCGTCGTTGCATGCATTTTCATGCCGTTGTGTTCCGTAATCTGACCAAGTTTTTCAAAATCACGGCTAGCAATAGCTGCCTTGATGTCCACCAAGTCTTGTTTGGCTGTATCTACCCAGGCTGGGTAAAATGGTGAGGTTGCAACGGTATGGTCCATTCCTTCTCGACTGGCAATCTTTTTCGGTCCGGTATTGACCGCCAAGACGACCATACCGATATCCCAATCCGCATCGTCAATGGGATGAGCCATCGAATCTTCCGAACCAGTTCCCATATCCCACTCGACAAAGCCGCCGAATAGGCTACGGGTGCTAGAGCCAGAACCCCTGCGAGCAAGGGTTGATAGGGTGGCTGGTGACAAATCTAAATCCAAGGCAGTTGCGGTTGCAAGTGCAAGTGCTGCGAAGGCTGATGCTGAGCTGGCCAAACCAGCCGCAGTCGGAACAAAATTTAGACTTTCCACTCGGGCAAATGCCCTTTCACCTATATATTCGCAAAATAAATCCAAAAATCGAGAAATTTTTAACATTTCTTTTTCTTTTTGTAAGATTCCGTTGAGATAGAACTCATCCGCAGTTAATTCCGGGTCAAAAACGACCTTGGTATCCGTATAAAATGCGTCAAGGGTCAGGGATAGACTAGAATTCATGGGTAGGAACAATTCCTTATCGCGTTTTCCCCAGTATTTAATCAAGGCAATATTGGTATGGGCACGAGCTATGCCTGTTTGTTTAGTCATTGGTTTCTCCTAAGTACTGTATCCAGGTTTGGCGGGCGCCAGCTTGGTTAAGGATGTGTGCAAGATTTTGGGCATCCTGGGCTGTTCTTGCCAGAGCAATCATGCAACCGCCTCTTCCACCACCGGTTAATTTGGCTCCGAGGGCTCCATTTTCTTGGGCAAGGCTGACGAGCTTATCCAGGCTAGGATCAGACACGCCTAATTTTTGCAGGAGGGCATGGGCTTGGTTCATTCTGCTGCCTAGAAGCTCTGCCTGGTCTGTGGCTAAATCCTCCTTAGCCTGTCGGGTCAAGGTACCCAGGTCTTCGACTAGCTTGATAGCCTCTGGCTCTTTCTCCAACAAATCCGCCACATCTGAAATGGCTTCTAGGGTATTTCCCGTCACGCCTGTATCAGCCACCACCAAATAGGCCTGGAGTTTTAGCTCCAAGGGCTCGATGGGCTGGTGCTTGATAAAAAAGACGGGGGACTTGCCGCTGGTGGTCGCCGCATCAATGCCCGAGGGATTACCGTGAGCAATTTTTTCCGAAGACTGTACAATGTCCCAGAGTTCGCCGTCGGTCAGGTCTTTTTCATAGTAGGCAAAGAGGGCGCGGGCAACGGCTACTGCCACCGCAGCACTGGACCCCATGCCTCGCTCGGCGGGAATGGTGGAGCTGATTTCGATGTGAATAGCCGGATCTGTCGGGGCACCGATACGGTAGAGGGAAAAGCGAATGGCATGCTTGAGGCTTTCCCAGATTTTTGGCATCTTGTGAACCAAGCCTTCGTAAAAGTCACAAGCCACACTCAAAGCCTGACCTTGCGCCCTTACCTGAGCGGTAATTTCAACAGCAGAAAAAGGCATAGCAATTGCTGGCTGACCATAGACAACCGCATGCTCACCCATCAAAATGATTTTTCCATTTGCTCTTCCTACTACTGACATATTCTTCTCCTTATACAATCACAACTATTATACCATTTTTCATAAGAATAATAGACGAAAACAGCCGACCGCAGTCGACTGTTCTCTGGAGATTATATGATACCTAGCTCTTTGTCGCTTGCGACTTAGAGATAGGGACACCTTTAGGTGAAAAGAAATTCGCTATTTCTAGCTTGATGATAGTATATCGCTACTAACTTAAAAGAAACTGAAAGTTTTCTTAGCCTTATCTTAAATTGATTCCTGTTTTGAATACCTATACTGAAAAAATAGCACCCCTGCTCGGAAGGCATTATCTAAAATCGTTGCAATCCAAATCGCTGACAAGCCGATTTTATAAAATGTTACAAGTAAATAAGCTATGCCAATCCGCACTAGCCACATACCGATAGTCGTGGCATAAAAGGGTAATCTAGCATTTCCCAAACCTTGCCAAAGAGCTGTCATAATAAGAGTGCCAGCCGTAAAGGGAACTCCTAACATGGAATAGAGCAAAACTGTCTGGCTGGCCTGAACAACCTGTGGTTCTTTTGAATACAAACCGATTAAAAGTAGGCCAGATAAATAGGTTGTAACAGCTACCAGTAACATAAATAGGAGAGAGAGGAAAAAACTCCTTTTCAAGATGTCCTCAACCGCAGACTGATTCTGCCTATGCTTGGCTGTCAAGATAATAGTTGCCGTTGCAATTCCCATAGCCGGCATATAGTTAAACTGAGTGAGCGTTTCTCCAATGGCGTTACCTGCCACAACCGCTGTACCTAAACCAGTAATCAAAGCGACAACAACCACATCTCCAGCCCGCATCATCAAGCGCTCACCAGTAGCTGGTAAGGCAAGTCGGATGAGTTCTATGTCCCAAGACCAGTTCCATTTCTCTAAAGGAAGGGCAAGCTTTGCCCACAGCAGAAAACAACCTACCAGCCGTGACAAGACTGTTCCAAGAGCAACTCCAGCCACGCCAGCATGGAGCACGAAAACAGCAACAGCTGAAAAAAGAACATTCAACAGATTGGACAGAAGGCTGATATACATGGGGAATTTGGGTTGACCCAAGGTTCGTAAGATCGCACCTAAACTCATCATCAATCCGAGAAAGAGAATTCCGCCACCAACCAACATCAGATAGGAACCTCCCGCTTGTGCAACAGCCACTTCAGCTCCCAAACTTGTCAGCAAATGTGGCCCCGCAAGCACAGCCAGCCCTCCCAGCAGCAGACTGATACAAGCTGTTATTTTCAAGCCCTCGCTAACAATATAGCTCATCTTTTCAGACTTTCCTTGACCCAAAATCTGAGCTAGACGAGCTGAGATGGCCGCGGCTAAAGCGATAAAAATTGCCTGATAAACTGCCAATATATTGTTGGCCAGAGATACTCCTGACAGGGCTACAAGGCCGATACTAGCCACTAAGTAAGAATCTACCATTCCCATCAACATTTGGAGAATATTTTCAGCCATGGCAGGCAAGGCAATCCTTAGTAATTCTTTTGTATGCTTGTTCATCATCCTCATCTTAATTGTTTAATATCTATTATTTTATCACAAACCAAGTCTAAGAGTTCTTCATCATGAGAAATCAACAGAACCAACTTGTTTTTCTCTTTTAAATCAAGCAGGGCCCTGGCGACTGCTTTCATCTGCCGCAAATCCAATCCGCTAGTCGGCTCATCAAAGATAAAAATATCCTTGTCCGCCAATAAGCTAGCTACCATCATCACACGTTGCTGCTCACCACCTGACAAACTGACTGGATGCCTGTCCAGCAAGTCTTCCAAGCGAAAACGGCTGATTAGCTCCTCATCAAGCTGCTTGTCTTTTTGCCCCAGCGTCAATTCCCTGCGGACTGTTTCTGCAAAGAGTTGCAAACGGACATCCTGCATGACAAGGGCAGTTTTTTCCAGGCGTTGACGTGCTGTGAGTTTTTTCCCATACCAAGCAATGCTAGCCTGTTTATCTTCTAACAGTCCAACCAGATAATTGGCCAGACTAGTTTTTCCAGACCCATTTGGTCCCACAAGACCAATAACCTGACCCGGTGCCAAACAGAGCTTTTCAACCTGGTAAAGAAGGCTTCCTGACTGGCTGACCGATAGGTTCTCAACAAGCAAGCCTTGCTCATCATCTGTAAACTGACTGGCCCGCTCTGCTATTGCCCGCCCATAAGGCGCTGCATCGTAGCACCGCAAGCCCATATCCTGACGGCACTCCTCTGTTCGGCTGAGAAAGTCCGCAGCCAGATAGTCCGTCACCAAGTGCCCATCCTGAAAATACAAATACCGGTCAGCTAAGTGACTAAGATAGGACAGGCGGTGTTCAGCAATAATAATGGTCTTTCCCTGTTTTTTCAAGAGCTGCAAGACTTCTTGAACTCTTACCACACCTTGCTGATCCAAATTAGCTGTCGGCTCATCCAGAACTAGAAGATCTGTTCCCTGCATGGCTGCCACAGCCAAAGCCAGAACCTGTTGCTGTCCACCAGATAGGCTGGAAATCTTTCGTTCATACAGGGGCTCTAAGTCAAACAAGTTATTGACCCAAACCAAACGCTGAGCTATTTCTTCCTTAGATAAGCCTTGGTTTTCACAGGGAAATACCAGTTCCTGCAAGACTTGATTTTGAAAGAATTGAGTAGAAGGTTGCTGAAAAACAGAAGCAACATGATGGGACAAATCTTCTAAACTCCTCCCTCTCAACTCCTTGTCACCTAGATAGGCCTGACCTGAGAGTTTGGCTGGATAATATTCTGGAACCAGGCCATTCAAAACTTTGAGAAAACTGGATTTTCCCGAACCGCTCTGACCACAAAGGACAACACATTGGCCGGTTGGGATGGTTAAATCTGAAATAGCAAGGGCTGGTTTGTCAGATCCGGGATAGTGCAATTCCAACCCTTTTACCGTCACAGCTGGACCAGAAGAAGAAAACTGACACAACATAAACAAAGACTCCAATCTAGCAGGCTCCAAGACGACTGCAGGTATTCTGTGGTTTTACCAGACAAGGCCAAGCCCTTTGTTAAGCTAGCCACTGTTAACTCCTGAGCTGTTCGTAAGAGCGACATCATAAGGGGAACCAAGAAACATTCCAGGTACTGAAGCGGTCTACAAATCACGTCCCTCTTCCCCAGGAAAATCCCCCTCACCTGTAATGAAGCGCGAATGGTTCTAGCATCCTCTTTGATGGCTGGCAGAAAGCGAAACATAACCCCCAAGGTCAAGAGAAAGGCTTCTGGTAAGCGCCATTTGCGCAGACCATGGACAAGTTCATAGCTGCTGGTGGTCATCAGTAAAAAATGCCCTGCTAAAAGTGGTGGCCATGTATAAGTCAGAACGACCAAGACATGTGCCAGCCAAGCTGGCAAGAAGGAAATATAGGACAGGAGCCAAAAACCAGTATAGAACAAGATCCCAATGACAGCCATTTTTTTCTTCTGAGAAAACCAGAAAAGCAGGCTAAATCCCAAGACTAGCACTGCATTTTCAAGAATAGTCAGTCGCAAACCATAGGTAATACTAGCAAAGATGACTAGAATGATTTTGGTACGGGCATCTAATTTCATGATAGAAAACCTGATTGTTTGAAATAGCGCTTGACCATGTATTGTCCAAAAAGACCACTTACAAGAGCAGTTAGAATAATAGTGGTTGACAACCAGATGACATTCCCTGGAGTAAAGTCCAACATCACTCGGGCCACATACTCTGCTGATTTACCACGGGCCAATAGACTAGCTTCATAGGCATCTCTCATGAACCACATGAGAATAATAGGACCTAAATTTCCAAAGGAGAATACAATATAACTAAGCAGATTGACCCATTTTTGTTTATAATGACCAGTTTTTGCGATCAGTTCAGCCAGTAAGCCAAAGATCAGGCTAGGCAGAAAGGCAGCTGTCATATAGCCTGATAGGAAAAAGAAACAAGCCATGACCGCACCGACTAGACTAATAGAACCCGGCTTCCCAACCTTGGCAATCAAGAGCATATAGACTGGACCAGCTAAGAGAGCTGCTCCAGCTGGTGCATACATCATATTTCCTGACCGATCAAAAACCAGGCTCAATAAGGTTCCTAGACCAACACAAACAAAGTAGAGGGCAGCAAAAGCCCCTGTGACCATCAGATCTTTTACTTGTAATTTCTTCATTTATTTTTCCTTTACTAATTGTCCGGCTTCCAAACGGAAAATGGTATCCGCACAAGCCATAGTCGAGCTTCTATGGGAAATCAAGAAGACCATGCCCTGACAATGTTCCTTAACCAGCTGGATAAAGCGGGCTTCATTGAGTGAATCTAGGTTACTAGTTGGCTCATCAAAGATATAGCAGTCTGCGTTTTTGAGCAAGGCCCGCATGAGCTCCAAGCGTTGCCCTTCTCCTGCTGAAAAGTCACTGGCTTCTACAAGCGTATCCAAGCCCTCTCAATGTTGGTAAAATCCATTCTTCCAGCTACATTGAGAAGGCGTTTTCTTTTTACAAAAAATGGTTACTTGCTACTGTGCCACTAGTGACTTCTTTTCCAAGTGCTCTTATCTAGTATATCATTCCTTAAATTATCTGTAAATTTTACTCTACATTTAAAAAGAAAACAAACTACTCAAGATAAGTAGTTTGTTAGGAATCATCAATGGATTAAATACCCAAATAACGTTCCACCTCAGCCTGCATATCGGCTGCCGCAACAACAGTATTGTGGCGGACAGGTGCCGTTTCCAAGCCGTCCACAGCTGGCGGCAGGGCTACACCTGAAATTTCATGCAATGTTGCAAGGGCTTCAAAGTCAGACAAACCTGACTGGCCTGTCACAGCCTCAACCGCAACCACTGGGAACTTGTAAGGACTTGCTGTGGAAGCAATCACTGTCGGAGTTTTGTCCCCTGTTTGCTCCACATACTGTTTATAGACAGCTGAGGCAACAGCCGTGTGTGGATCTTCAATGTAGTCTGACTCCTCATAGACTCGCTTGATTTCCGTAGCAGTTTCTTCTTCTGTCGCAAAGGCGGCAGCAAAGAGAGAGAGGATATCCGCGTCAGCCCCTTGAATGTCATACTGACCAGCTGTGTTCAAGGCTTCCATGAGCTCGGCTGTTTTTGCAGCGTCATTGCCAAAGAGATGGAAAATCAAGCGTTCCAAGTTAGAGGACACCAAGATGTCCATGGACGGACTGGTCGTCACGCGGAAGGTACGGTTCTTGTCGTAAACGCCTGTTGAGAAGAAGTCGGTCAATACATTATTATCATTGGATGCGCAGATAAGTTTACCAACTGGCAGACCGATTTGTTTGGCGTAATAAGCCGCCAAGATGTTACCGAAGTTACCTGTTGGAACGGTGAAGTTGACCTTGTCACCCGCCGCAATCTCGCCAGTTTTAACCAACTGAGCGTAGGCATAGACATAGTAAACAATCTGTGGTACCAAGCGGCCGATGTTCATAGAGTTAGCAGATGAAAACTGGAGTTTCTTAGCCGCCAATTTGGCACGGAGGGCCTCATCATTGAACATGTGTTTGACATTTGTCTGGGCGTCGTCAAAGTTACCATCAATAGCCACCACGTGCGTATTAGCCCCTGTCTGCGTGGTCATCTGCAATTCCTGAACCTTAGACACACCGTCGCGTGGGTAGAAGACAATGATTTGCGTGCCAGGGACATCCGCAAAGCCAGCCATGGCTGCCTTGCCTGTATCGCCTGAAGTCGCTGTCAAGATGACAATCTCATTTTCCAAACCATGCTTTTTGGCCGCAGTCGTCATCAAGTAAGGCAGGATAGACAGAGCCATATCCTTAAAGGCGATGGTTGAGCCACGGAAAAGCTCCAAGTTGTACTGACCATTGAGCTTTACAACCGGGGCAATAACTGGCGTGTCAAACTTGCTGTCGTAGGCGTTATTGATACAGTAGTCCAGCTCATCTGCCGTGAAATCATCCAAGAAAGCCGACAAAATCAGTTTAGCAACTTCCTGATAAGAAGCGTCTTTGAGAACAGAAAAATCTAAGTCAACAGTTGGAATGGAAATCGGTGTAAACAAGCCACCATCAGTCGCCAAGCCCTGCAAAATGGCCTGACTAGCCGATACAGTATTTTTAGCATCGCGTGTTGATTGATAAACTAGTGTCATAGTATCCCTCGTAAAAAATCTATTTTTTCTATTCTACCATAAATTGACAGAAAATTGGGAAGATAAGACAAAAAACCGAATATCTGTCCGGCTTTGGGCTCTTACCTTCAAAATATCAAAACACCAACCTACTCACGTAAGCTGGTGTTTGAGAAAGTTTTGGAGGCTAGTCCAATTGTTTATATAAGGATTATTAAGAAATGACTTGTGCAACAAACACTTACACGTCCATTTTGAAATCAGTTTTTCCTAAGAGAGTCTAGGCGGCGAAGGCGACGGTTGAACTCAAGTTCACCTAGCCAAGCCAACGCAGAGGCTCGACGGAAAAATTATTTCAAACGGCCTGGACGTTCTTTGTAGCCATAATACGCATCCTCAATGATTTCTTGC
Organism: Streptococcus suis; assembly: GCF_002960625.1. Lineage (GTDB taxonomy): Bacteria > Bacillota > Bacilli > Lactobacillales > Streptococcaceae > Streptococcus > Streptococcus suis_T. Next base: position 82,721 of record NZ_POJH01000011.1, on the reverse strand, counting down.
ATATGGTCAACCATTGCTAGACGAGGGTTAGCTGGTGTACATTGGTCTTCGTAAGCAAGAAGAGCCAATTCACGAGAGTATTCTTTGAGTTCTTTCTCGTCCACACCTTGCGCTTTCAAGTTCATTTGGATACCGATACGCTCACCGAGGTCATAAACAGCTTGTGCGTATGAAGCGACACCTTCCTCTGGTGTTGAAGCTGGAAGTCCTAGCATTTTCGCGATGTCTTGGTATTTCTCATCTGCTTTGTAGTAGTTGTACTTAGGCCATGTAGCTGTCTTAGCTGGACGAGTACCGTTGTAGCGGATAACGTATGGAAGCAAGATAGCGTTTGTACGACCGTGAACTGTGTGGAAACGTCCACCAATCTTGTGGGCCATTGAGTGTGAAATACCCAAGAAAGCGTTGGCAAAGGCCATACCTGCAATAGTTGAAGCATTATGCATTTTCTCACGTGAGTGGAAGTCAGCATTCTTCACTGAGCTTTCAAGGTTTTCAAAGACAAGTTTAATAGCTTGAAGCGCAAGACCGTCTGTGAAGTCGTTTGCTACTGTTGATACATATGCTTCTGTTGCGTGGGTCAATACGTCCATACCAGTATCGGCAGTAACATGGGCAGGTACTGTCAATACAAGAGCTGGGTCAACAATTGCCACAGTTGGCGTCAATGAGTAGTCAGCAATTGGGTACTTGCGGTTGTTTGCCTTATCAGAGATTACAGCAAATGGTGTTACTTCTGAACCTGTACCAGATGTTGTTGGAATCGCGATAAACTTAGATTTCTTACCAAGTTCTGGGAACTTGAAGGCACGTTTACGGATGTCCATGAATTTTTGAACAAGGTCATGGAAGTCAACTGTTGGTTGCTCGTAGAAGAGCCACATAACTTTGGCAGCATCCATTGGTGAACCACCACCGAGTGCGATGATTGTATCTGGTTTGAAGGTACGCATCAATTCTGTACCCTTGTAAACTGTTGTGATGTCTGGATCTGGTTCAACGTCTGAGAAGATTTGGTAAACCACTTTGTTACGACGAAGATCCAATTGTTCAATAATACGATCCAAGAAACCAAGCTCTACCATGGCATGGTCCGTAACGATCATCACACGTTCAACGTCACGACATTTTTGGAGGTATTGGATAGAATCACGTTCGAAGTATGTTTTAGAAGGAACTTTAAACCATTGCATATTATTTCTACGTCTTCCTACTTTCTTGATGTTGAGCAAGTTCATCGCACTTACGTTATCACTGATTGAGTTACGTCCATAAGAACCACAACCAAGTGTCAATGATGGCAAGAAGGCATTGTAAACATCACCGATACCACCGAAAGTAGATGGAGAGTTCCAAATAACACGAATCGCACGTACGATTGTACCAAATTCTTTGGCCAATTCAGCATCTTCTGTATGGATAGCTGCTGAGTGACCTAGACCGTGGAATTCAACCATTTGACGAGCTGCTTCCAGACCTTCTTCACGGCCTTCAACTTTCAATACTGCAATAACTGGTGACAATTTCTCACGAGTCAATGGCTCTTTTTCACCGATTTCAGTAACTTCAGCTGCCAAGATGTTAGTACCTTCTGGAACTGAGAAACCAGCTTGTTCAGCAATCCATGCAGCTGGACGACCTACGATGTCCGCATTCAATTTGCCTTCTGCACAGTTCTTGCTGTTGGCTTTTACACCGAAGCAGTACTCTTCAAGTAGGGCTTTTTCTTTCTTATTAACAAAGTAAGTTTTGTAAGATTTGAACTCAGCTACAAATTCGTCATACACTTCCTTATCAATGATCACTGCTTGCTCTGACGCGCAGACCATACCATTATCAAATGACTTAGACATGACGATATCATGAGCAGCTTGACGGATGTTTGCAGATTTTTCAACATAGGCAGGAACGTTACCGGCACCTACACCAAGAGCTGGTTTACCACAAGAGTAAGCTGCACGCACCATGGCGTTACCACCCGTTGCAAGGATTGTCGCAATACCGTCGTGCTTCATCAATTCAGAAGTTGCTTCCATAGATGGTTTTGTTACCCACTGGATACAGTTCTCTGGAGCACCAGCTGCCACAGCTGCTTCATAGACAACACGCGCTGCGTGAGCTGAAGATTCTTGAGCAGATGGATGGAAGGCAAAGACGATAGGGTTACGTGTTTTCAAAGCAATCAAAGACTTAAAGATTGCAGTTGAAGTTGGGTTTGTTGTTGGCGTGATACCACAGATAACACCAACTGGCTCGGCAATTAAGGTCAAGCCGGTAACATCATCTTCTTCGATGACACCAACTGTTTTTGTATGGCGCATGTTGTTAACAACGTGCTCACAGGCAAACAAGTTTTTAGTTGCCTTATCTTCGAATACACCACGTTTGGTTTCTTCAAAAGCGTGCATTGCCAGTTCACCGTGCTTGTCAAGAGCAGCTACCGAAGCCTTAGCTACAATGTAGTCTACTTCTTCTTGACCAAGTTTGCGGAACTCATCAAGAGCAACCAAACCTTTTTGAACAAGCTCATCAACGTGCTTGCGAGCTTCTGCTAATTTTTCTTCTGGTGATACAACTTTTTTATCAGCCATTGTGTTCCTCCAAATATACTCGTTAACTATTTGTTAACTTTTTCACAATGTTATTCTACTATTTTTTATTTTATTTGTAAAGAGAAATTGTTAATTTTTTCACATTTTTTCTGTTTTGTTTTTGAAAACGCTTTCTTTTTTGTTTATCTGGAGTACATTTCAGAAAACTTTCTGAAATGTATCTGTTAACAGCTTCAAAAATAAACCTAAGATATAAAAATCTAACAACTAACCCCCTTGGTTTCTATTTTAACAGGAAAACGCTTACAAGTAAATGACTTTTTATGAAAAAATTTCAGTAATTATCTGATTGTTTTCAAAAGCAGATACATAGCCCTCTTTCCTGATTTACTTGCATTTTCTTGTTTTATGTGATATTATTAACAAGAAAATATCTATATTAACACATTCAAAGAATGTGCTATAATAAATAGGAGGTCTGCCATGAAAGCAGTTGTCGTTAATCCAGAATCTACTGGTGTTGTCGTTGTTGAAAAAGAACTTCGTCCACTTGAAACTGGCGAAGCTCTGGTTCAGATTGAATATTGTGGTGTCTGCCATACTGACCTACACGTTGCTCAAGGTGATTTTGGCAAGGTCCCTGGCCGTGTTCTTGGGCATGAAGGGATTGGTGTCGTTACTGAAATCGCCCCTGATGTGACCAGCTTGAAGGTCGGCGACCGTGTCAGCGTTGCTTGGTTCTTCCAAGGTTGTGGTACTTGCGAATACTGTACTACTGGCCGTGAAACCCTCTGCCGTACTGTAAAAAATGCAGGCTACTCTGTTGATGGTGGCATGGCTGAGCAATGTATCGTAACAGCTGACTATGCGGTAAAAGTTCCAGAAGGTCTTGATCCAGCTCAAGCAAGTTCTATCACTTGTGCCGGCGTTACTTGTTATAAAGCTATTAAGGAAGCACACCTAGAACCAGGTCAATGGATTGTCATTTACGGTGCTGGTGGACTAGGCAACCTTGCAGTCCAATACGCTAAGAAAGTGTTCAATGCCCACGTTATTGCTGTAGATATCAATAATGACAAATTGGAATTAGCCAAGGAAGTCGGTGCAGATGTCATCATCAATGGTCTTGAAGTGGAAGACGTGCCTGGCTATATCAAGGAAGTAACTGGCGGCGGTGCTCACTCAACTGTCGTAACGGCTGTTTCTAAGGTTGCCTTCAACCAGGCTATTGACAGCGTTCGTGCAGGTGGTTATGTAGTTGCTGTCGGACTTCCATCTGAATACATGGATCTCAGCATTGTCAAAACAGTACTAGATGGTATCAAGGTTGTCGGCTCTCTAGTTGGTACTCGTAAAGATCTAGAAGAAGCCTTCCACTTTGGTGCTATGGGTCTAGTTGTTCCGGTTGTTCAGAAACGCCCTGTAGAAGATGCAGAAGCCGTCTTTGATGAAATGGCTGCCGGTACTATCCAAGGCCGTATGGTACTTGACTTCTGCCACAGTCACTAATTTCTACTCTACTAAAGTTAGAAGCGACTCAATTGTCGCTTCTTTTTTGCTTTTAGAACCAGAAAAAAGTAGCAGCCCTCGCTACTACTTCTCTAATTTTTCTAAAATGCTTGCGAAATCTGTTTTTAAGATTTCCAGACTTGTTTCAACTTGACTTCTAGTCTGGTTATTTTTTACCACAACCTGTCCGCTTTCCAGCTCGCTTCCACCAAGTGTGATAATGGTCTTGGCTCCAAAGACATCTGCTGACTTAAACTGGGCCTTGAGCTTGCGGTCCAGATAATCGCGCTCTGCTCGGAAACCTTGTTTGCGGATAGCTTGAACCAAGTCTAGCGCTCCGCCATTGGCCTCCTGACCCAAAACCGCGATGTAGACATCTAGCTGGGTATCGAGAGGAAGCTCAATGCCCTGCTTTTCAAGGACGAGGATGAGGCGTTCAATCCCCATACCAAAGCCAAAGGCTGGCGTTTCTGGTCCGCCAAAGTAGGTCACCAAACCGTCATAACGGCCACCGGCACAGATGGTCAGGTCGTTGCCACCTACCTCTGTCATAAACTCGAAAATAGTGTGGTTATAGTAGTCCAAACCACGCACCATGTTGGTGTCGATGGTGTAAGCAATACCTAGACTGTCCAACATAGACTTGACCGCTTCAAAGTGGGCTGTGCTTTCTTCGTCCAGATAGTCCAGGATAGACGGTGCGTTTTCCACAGCGACCTTGTCTTCCTTTTCCTTGGAATCCAACACACGCAGGGGATTTTCTTCTAGACGGCGCTGGCTGTCCTTAGATAGCTGGTCCTTGAGCGGTGTCAGGTAGTCAATCAAGGCCTGGCGATAAGCGGCACGGCTCTCAGGATTACCCAAACTATTGAGGTGGAGGCGGATGTCTTTAATCCCTAACTCCTCAAAGAAGTGATAAGCCATGGCAATGGTTTCCACATCTGTTGCTGGGTTGCTAGAGCCAAAGCACTCAACACCAATCTGGTGGAACTGGCGCAGACGACCAGCTTGTGGGCGCTCGTAACGGAACATTGGACCCATGTAGTAGAACTTAGCAGGCTTTTGCACTTCTGGGGCAAAGAGCTTGTTTTCTACATAAGAACGAACAACCGGTGCCGTGCCTTCTGGACGAAGAGTGATATGGCGGTCCCCCTTGTCATAGAAATCGTACATCTCCTTGGTCACAATATCCGTTGTATCCCCAACTGAACGACTGATGACCTCGTAATGCTCGAAGATCGGTGTGCGAATTTCTGCATAATTGTATTGCTTGAAAATGCTGCGGGTGAAGTTTTCCACATACTGCCACTTGGCAGAATCCTGTGGTAATAAATCCTGGGTTCCTTTTGGTTTTTGTAATTTCATAGGTCTTCTCACTTCTCTATATCTTGCCCCTTATTTTATCATATTTTAATCTTTTTTGGAAATGACAGAGCAGACAAAAAGGGAGTGGGAAAGACATCCATGATGGCTCCGCCCTCACCCACAGAATAATGAAAACGAACATAAGGCCCTCACTAGGTGTATAATCTTAGTGAGGGCTTTGTGGTTGACGAGTTAATGATGTTAGTCATCGCGGGAAAAACTAACCCACTCTACTGACGAGCACCCCAGAATATGCGATAGGCATGAGTATAAAAATACGACAAAAATTCGGTAGATAAGCTCTCTAATTTTTAGAAGGAGGGAATTATCATGGATGTTCTCTATCAATCTTGTGCAGGTATTGATGTCCATCAAGCCAATATCGTTGTCTGTATCCTACACGGACCACTCACCTCAACTCGTCCAAAGCGTGAGATGGCTACGTTTGATACAACGACTAAAGGCCTACGTGCTTGCCACGATTTTCTCAGTCAATTTCATGTGGAAGCTGTTGGTATGGAAAGCACAGGTGTCTATTGGCGACCTGTCTGGCATGCTCTATGTGGTGACTTCAAGTTGATACTCGCTCAACCAGCCCACATGAAGGCTATTCCAGGTCAGAAAACCGACAAGAAGGATGCTCACTGGATTGCCAAATTAACACGGATTGGTCTGCTTCCTCGGAGTTTCGTTCCCGATGAAACTATTCAAGAATTGAGGGAGTTGACCAGACAACGAAAACATTATGTGGAAAGTCGCAATCGAGAAACCAACCGAATCCATAAAATTCTTCAGTCAGGTGGTATCAAGTTAACAACCTATATCGAAGATATTATGGGGCTATCTGGTCGCAATCTCCTTCAGCTACTGGTTGATGGGACGCCTATGACACCTCGCATTGTCCATCAATCCGTTTATACCAGCTTGAAGAAGAAAGTGCCGCAGCTTCTGGAAGCCTTGGACGGTTATTTCTCTGACCATCATCGCTTCATGTTAAAGCAGTCCTTAGAGATTTATGATTTTTATCAGAAGCAGATTGAGTTGTTGGAAGAGCGAATGAATGTCTATCTATCACAATATGAAAGCCATGTAGAAATATTGGATTCCATCCCAGGCATTGATGTCATTACAGCTTCTGTTATCATTTCTGAGGTTGGTGTTGACATGAGTCAGTTTCCCACTGCTGGACATTTAGCTTCTTGGGCTGGACTTTGTCCAGGTAATAATGAGAGTGCTGGTAAAAAACGAAGCACCAAGATTCGACACGGAAATTCTTATTTGAAGAAATGTTTATGCCAAGCCGCTTTCGCTGTCAAAAAACAAAAAGGAAGTCCTCTAGCAGACCGATTTTATCAGATTCAAAGTCGGCGTGGTTCACAAAAAGCAACAATTGCACTCGCACATCAATTATTAAAAATAGCTTATATCCTCTTAAAAAAGCAGATAACGTATTCTGAATTTTTAGCACAGAAAAAGACTACTAGGGACGAGCTAGTAGCCTAACATAAAAAATTTTTCGCTTTGATTATATCATAGGGAGAGAGTTTTTGCATTCTTTTGAGTTTTCGTATAAGAACTCGACTAGTCAAAAAAAGAGTTCGTCTTCCCACCCCCGCACAGTTGATTAGGTCAGATTTGGAGTGTAAAACACGAACAAATCTGCCAATCAACCACTGCGCTGAGATGTTGACACTAACTTTGAGAAGCGGTGCTGGGCTTGAGCCCAGCCTCCTTGTTTAAAAACTATTTCTTATCCACAATCTGGAAATTCAAGTCGCTCACTTCTATCTCAACCTCAAGTTTTTCTTCGGAGTTGAGATTGAGGAGGTTTTCTAAAGCCGTTTCTGCAAAAGCCGCGACTTTTTCCTTACGTTCTGCATCATTCAAGACTTCCTCACTTGTCTTGTAAATGGCTTCTTGGGATTTATCATTTAAAAATTCCTGAGCCTTTTGCCCTGCAGTAAATACATCCACCGCCTTATCGACAAGACCATTGCTATTATTGCTGATTTTGATTTGACCATGCTGTTGAGAATCAACTTCGACAAGGACAGGCTGCTTGAATGTCAAGGTATTGTTTTGAATGTGAACATCTGACTGCTCAATTCCTTCCAAGACCAGTTTGAACTCCGTCTGGACAGGAATATCTACAGACATTTCCCGCCCAACAAAGAGCTTGGTAATGGGCTCTGTCCAGTCTGGCCATTCTTCTAATTTATTGTTTTCAAAGGTTTGGTTGGCAGTGGTGGCTACCTCAGCTCCTGCCACAACTAGCTTGCTTTCCGCTTCAAACTTCTTGATGACAAATTCATACTGAACCTTGTGGGTCCCTTGAAACCAGGCAAAAATACTATTCCTAAGCCAAAAGATACCTAGACCTAAAACCAGCAATAAGACCAAAAGGCTAGCCAACTTTTTCGCGAAAAACTTCCCAACTGTTTTCATACAGTTCTCCTTCATATTTGAATTATCGGAACTTGTCCTACAACCATTATATAATATATATGCTGTCAAGTATTTTTTGCATTTTTTTGACTATTTTAGCAAAGTTAGGTAAATTCTGCTCGCTAGAAGCATTTGAGGCAAAAATTTTTAAAAAAATCTGTCAAGTAACTTTACTTTACAAAAAACTTTTGTTATACTGTTAAAGTTGACGAAAGTCATACGCACTATTTTAGATTGAAAAAGGGCTGTGCCCTTATATTTAACGGAGGAAGAAAGAAATGGCAGTACCTGCACGTCGCACTTCAAAAGCGAAGAAAAACAAACGTCGTACTCACTATAAAGTAGCAGCTCCAACTGTGAAATTTGATGAAACTACTGGAGATTACTCACGTTCTCACCGTGTATCTTTGAAAGGATACTACAAAGGACGTAAAATCGCTAAGGCTGCTTCAGCTGAATAATAGAAGGGAGATACCATGCGCGTAAATATTACACTTGAACACAAAGAATCTGGTGAGCGTTTGTACCTTACTTCAAAAAACAAACGTAACACTCCAGACCGTCTTCAATTGAAAAAATACTCACCAAAATTGCGTAAGCACGTAATTTTTACTGAAGTTAAGTAGACATTCAATACACGTCAGTTGACGTTAAAAACATCGATTTTAAGCGATTCTTGAAATTTCAAGTTTCAATAGATTGCAACAAAAATCAGCCGAATGACTACATTTTTGACTACATTTTTTGTGAAATAATTATAGAAATTCGGATATAAAAAAGGAACTCTAGCTTAAGTGCTAGAGTTCCTTTTTTGTAGTTAAAAGTGAGAATTTACTTTGAGCTAATATCAAATTACAATGTTCAACTGTAAAATTTCCAGTAGCCATCATAAAGACATCTAACAGTAATTCTTCATCATTAGATTGAGTCCGTAATGTTCTTCCTGATAGTTCTAAAAATTTATAAGCTATCTTATGAGGTAAAGAAAGAGCTACAGACAAAGCAATTACTGTCCTCATCTTTGGTTCTTTAGTATTATTTAGTAAACTATAGATTGAGCGCTCTGATATTAACGATGTAAAGGCGAGGTCTTGAATCGTCATATCTCGCCAATCTCGTAAATAATTTAGCGCTCCCCCAAAGTCAGGTGGTAATTCATTAAGAACTTTTTTTATCTCATTCCCATGACTCATTAGCATCGAAGCTTCTTCTTCAAGCTTCAGATTTTCGTCATTATTTGGGTAGTGAAAATGAGAGGTGACACTGTCATCGACTGAATTATCAAGCATTTTAGCAAATGACAATTTCGTTTTACTATGAGAAATGCTTTTCTTTTCAAAAACTAAACAACATTCTTCCATATGAGTTCTGGCATATGCCGTTAGCTCGGGAAGTTCGTTTGACTTGGTAGTAATATACTTAGCATCATTTAAACATACATGAGCTTCCGCATAAATCAGACCTCCTTCAGAAAGTCTATGACGTAATGACTCATGTTTTGATACTAACTGAGATAAATCAGAGAGTCCTATCGAAAATGTTTGGTCAACTCCTAGAAAACCTTTTTGCCAAGAATGGGCTGGAACATAGCGATCATCGACATAATTAAATGCTCCCCTAGCCTCCTCTACTCCAAATTCTACTATCCGTTTTTGAGCTGCAATAATAGTTACCCCAAAATAATTCGCAGTAGCTTTAATTAAATCTTCAATGATATCTATCATTGAGTTCACTTGTCTATTTTCTTTTAACTCAGCAAATTTCAATTTGAGAAATTGTTGAGTCATAGCTTTAGGCATCATGATTTTAGGAGCGAGACTGTGTACTTGCCATTCCATCCAATCCGTTTCTACAGCTTCTTCAGTTGTTGAAATTTGAGTCACGCTATCAGCAGAACCCTTCTCTAGCTCCACTGAATATCGGTGTAAAATCCAATGTAAACATTCATGAACAATAGTATTATTGACAGTTCCTGATGGTCTAATTTTTTCTAGGTTACTATCGATAACAATAGTCATTTTAGATATCTCTTGCTCCGTGTCATCCTCAAAATAAATCCGTCCAAAAATAGAAGTGTCAGAGGTGATTTCTCTAAATTCAACACTAAGCCCCAACGTTTGGGCTAGAATATAGGGATTGATTTGAATAGGTGATTGAAGCGCCTCTGGATAATACAGTCTCAAAATCGCTTCTGCGGTATCATCTAGTTCGCCTTTCCATAAAAATGGTACCAGTTCATCAGAAAGGGGATGTTCGAAAAGACTAATCTTGCCCCTCTTGTATGGAGTGACTGATTGAATTTGAAAATCTTTAAGACCATCATCTACAAGTGCTGTGCACGAGACACGTAGCCAACGATTTTTCTTTTGAGTATCTTCTGGTTCAAAAATAGAAAATCTAGATACCTCCGCATAAATGTTCAGTAATACATCTATGTCTATTAACTCATCTTCTCTATTCCCTGCAGAAACATACTTTATTTCACTATACTCAACAGAAACCGACTCTATAAGCTCATCGGCTATAACTCCTAAATGAATAACATTCTGTAAGAAATAATCAACCCCTGCTTTTGATACCTCATCAAAGTAATGCTCTTTTACATATTTTGTAATTGAAGCCATATATCCTCCTAGGTATCAGTTTGTAGACTTTTTAAAGTTCTCAGCTTGTCCAAGCACTTGTTCAAAAACTTCATCATTCCATTGCGGTGGATAGCCGTTTTCATAGAGTAAAATTGTTAAATCCATGTTCAGCTGACTCTTAATATCCTCACGACTTGACCAGTCTGCATACTGTGCTTTATCATCTACCAACTCTTTAATCGCTTTAGCTAAGTCAATACATTTTTCATCAGCATATTCAAAGTCATGTTCGTCTCGAACCTTGATAAGGATATCATAAAAGGCTTTTTCTTCATAAGATATTCCTAAGTCTTTAAATGAATCCATATCAACTTGGAGGTCTTTCAAAATTCTCATAATTTCATCTGAAAGACTATTGATAAAATCTGCCGTTACCTCAGAAACAAAAATTTGGCTATCTCTATTGTTATAGGCTTCAACAACTCTCTCTAATCTGTCAGAAAACTCAATTGCCTTGACTCGATTCGTTCCACCATATTGGTCTATGGCACGTTTCAATAATTTTAGCAAGGCATTGAACTTAGTGATAGGCATCTCTAAAGCATCGAGTTCATCTAAGAAACTTTCATCGAATAGCTCTTGTTTGTCATTATTAACAATATCTTCCACACCCGTTGAAGCTATCGCATTTTCAATCATTTGCTGAACTTGCTTGTTCATTATTTCAGCGTCTGGTGCATTACCTTTGGTCTGTTTATAGATAATTGACCGAATTGCCATATAAAATTGAGCTTTCTCTGTCTCCTCATCTGTGAGTTCTCCAGAAGGAAAAACAATCTCATAAGCAGATTTCATTCGACGTGAAAGGTACATAAAACGTACTTCCATATCATGAAGTCTCTGAACGTACTCTGCTCCTCTGTTAAGACAAAGTAATCTCTCCGCAGGCGTACCACGATAGAAATCCGAGGCATCAAAATTGACCAGCAATTCATCAATTAAACTCAATTGATTTCTAAAGATTTTCAAGGTAACCTCCAACTCATCAATTGGGCTTTCTTGCTCCCCACCATAAGTTTTGATAGCTTCTAGCATTGCTCGCTTGATGCCAATATAGTCAACAACCAAACCATAGTCTTTTCCTTCAAAAACACGATTGACACGGGAAATCGTCTGTATAAGCGTATGTTTTTGCAGAGGCTTGTCAATGTACATAACGGCAAGTGATGGTACATCAAACCCCGTAATCCACATATCCACAACAATAACAATTTGAAAGTTTGAATCATTGTTTTTAAATTGAGTGTCCAACATCTTACGGTGTTTCGCATCTCCCAATAAATCATACATTTCCTTGACGTCATCTTGGCTACGTGTTGCAACTATATTGACTTTAGGCAGAGATTCTAACTTTTCTAATTCTTGCTGTGATAAATCCTCACGCTCCGTTTTCTTTGCGATAAACCATTCTGGACGAACTGATTTTATGGCTTGATAAACACTAAAGGCATGCTCACGATTTGAACAAACAATCATAGCTTTTTGAACAATCTCAGGCTTCTCACTAACCACCTTTTCATAATGTTCAACAATATCTATAGCTACTTTTCGGATACGGTCTGGGTGACTTAAAATTTGTGTCACCTTAGACATGGTACGTTTACTTGCCTCTATCTGCTCAATATTGGCGCCCTGCTCCTCAACTTCTTTGTAGTAGTTGTCAATCTCAGCAATCTGTTCCTTATTCGTGATAACACGTGCCAAGCGTGGTTCATAGGAGATGCGAACAGTAATGCCATCATCTGTTGATTCTTTCATCGTGTAAGATTCAACAACTTCACCAAAAACATGTATCGTTTCATCAATCGGTGTGCCCGTGAAGCCAGCATAAGTCGCATTTGGGAATGAATCTCTTAAATACTTGGCAAATCCGTAAGAAGTTTCAACACCAGCATCCGTGTATTTTAGCTTAGAACCTACGTTTGTCTGTGTTCGGTGTGCTTCATCTGAGATACAGATGATATTTGTTCGTTCTGAAAGTAATCCTGTTGCCTCTTCAAATTTTTGAATCGTGGTAATATAAACACCACCACTCTCATTGATGGATAACTCTCGTTTAAGTTCTGCTCGGCTTCCAATCGTTTTGACTTTTTCTGTTTTTAGGTAACGTTTTGACCCTTCAAAAAGTTTGCTGGTCTGGTCGCTTAAATCCTCACGGTCAACCAAAATAACTACAGTCGGAGACTTGAAGATTTCTCGGTCATGTGTCGCTAGTAAACGTGACAAGAAAAGCATAGTATTCGTCTTACCTGAACCAGTCGCACCAAAGTAAGTACCTCCCTTACCGTCCCCATGAGGTTTTAAATGCAACTTGATATTTTCCAACATCTTATTGGCTGCAAAAAACTGAGGATAGCGTGTCACGATAGCTGTATCCTTTTTATCAGAGTCAGGATAATAGATGAAATCTCGTAAGATAGCCACCACTCTATCTTTGGCAAAAGCTCCATGAATCATGGTCAAAAGAGCAGAAATACCATTAGACACCTTCTCAGTATCATTTACTTTATTCCATGAATAGTAGTATTCGTAAGGCGTAAAGATTGAACCCAACTTGGTATTAGCTCCATCAGAAATAACTGACAAGAAAGCGTACTTCATCAGAGAAGGGATATCTCTGTTATAGCGAATGGTAATCTGCTTCCAAGCGTCATAGACATTTGTTGTCTCCTGAATAGCTGTCTTGAACTCAAAAATAGCAACAGGAATCCCATTGATAAAGAGAATCAGGTCTGGTCGGCGCTCACGGACATCTTGAACCGTATATTGATTGACGACTTTAAAAATGTTGTTTTCAGGATTCTCAAAATCAATATACTCGATATGAATTGGCGCCAGCGCTGAGTCGTCACGAACAAGGTTAAATCCCTCATTGACCAAATAAAACGCCTCACGATTCCCCATATAAAGCGGGGTGTTGGGAACATACTTGATTTTATTGATAACTTTTTCTAGCTCTGTATCGGTTAAATTTGAATAGCGATGACTGAGAAAGTCCCTCATGTCCTCTTCCAGCAGAATATCATCATACTTGCGATGCAGTTTGTCACCATTGGTATAGTCATACCCCTGTGCTTGAAACAGCTCAATAATCGCTTCTTCCAGTTGAGCTTCCGTAAATTTAGGCATTGCTATTCGCCTCCTTTATAGCTCCAGCAATCAAAATAGGACAAATTTCCTTTATTTGCTGTTTGAGCCTCTCATTGATTTCTTTGCGTGTGATATAGGCATTGTAAATATCTACGATGGACTGTTGGATATTAATGTCAGGCACAGGGATTTCAAATTCTATAAAATCCTCCCAATTATACGTTTCACGTGCTGACCCCCATGAATTGAATCTGGCAAATCTATCAAAATTATCTCGATTAAAATACATGAACAAAAACTCAGGTAACAAAATTTCCTTATCTGTAATCTTAAAAGTTATATAAGATGAGGAGACTAAATATTTTTCAGTAGTATTATTTTGTGCAATAGTAATTTTTTCACCATTTCTAGAAGTAACCGTTACGTAAGCAATCTCATTCGGTTTAAACAATTTATAATTAGATAAACTTACGCCTGACATATTAGCTTTTGTCGGAATAATTTTTTTCTCGATTGATAATCCTCTAACAAAATCAACTCCTAATCCATCGTTTCTTTCGTCCGTCTGCTCAATATATCTTCCAATAGCTTCACTAGGCATTTCTCTCCGAAGTTTTTCAATTGTTGCATCACACACCAGTTTCAAATCTTCTAGTCCATTTTCATAGGCTTTTTGATTGGCGAGCATGGCTTGATAGACAGCGACATACTTTTCTTGAATGTGGAGAGGTGGGAGGTCGATTTCAATATCGCACATATCGTCCCATGAGAAGGTTTCACGTGCTGACCCCCATGAATTATACCTTGAAAAACGGTCAAATTCTGGACGGTTGAAATACATGAATAGAAATTCAGAAGATAATAACTTTGGTTCTTTATTGTGAAAAACAATATAAGATGACGAAACGATATAGGTATCCTCTGTATCATTGTATGCAAGGGTGATTTTCTCACCATTTCGTGAAGTGACAGTCACATAAGCAAAAGTATCGGGCTTAACCAGTTTGTAGGGTTTCAACGATACGCCATCCATATTGGCTTTAGTCTCGATAAATACCTTCTGAATAGAAATCCCTTTAACGTCCGTGAGCGTGTGCTCTGCACCTGCATTTCTTTCATCAAGTTGTTCAATCAATCTTCCTAACTTAAACTTCATACCCAATCCCCTTAAAGGCTTCTTCCAAGCTAGCTTGAGAAGCTTTTTCTAGTGACAAGATTTCTCTCATCTCAGCTTGGATACGTGCCATCTCCACATCGTAGTCAATATCTAAATCATGGTCGATAAACTCGACATACTTAGAAGGAGCAAGAGAGTAGTTAGCTTTGCGAATCTCCTCAAGGCTTGCTGATTTGCATAATTCAGCTACATCTTCATAGCCTTCACCTGTTTGCCATGAGTTATAAATTGCTTTTACATCAGCAATTTGCTTATCAGTCAAGACTGTTTTCTTCTTTTTCTTACCTTTTTCAACAACATACTGTTCAATATGGTCATCCCAGCGTCTTAAGTCACAGAAAAGGATTTCATACTGACGATTACGGTATTCATGACCATTTTTCAGACCACCTTTTTTATTGTTGTTCAAAATCCAAAGTGTTACTGAAATATCCGTCGTGTAAAACATATCACGAGGTAAGACAATAATTGCCTCTACTTTATCATTCTCAATAAGCTGTTTACGGATTTCATACTCTACACCATCGGCATTCAAAGCACCATTTGCCAAAAGAAAACCTGCAACTCCATCAGTTACATCTAGCTTAGACAGCATATGAAGAATCCAAGCATAATTGGCATTAGAAGCAGGTGGGACTTTATAGCCTTCCCACCGAGCATCGTCTAGCAACTCTTTTTCGCCACGCCAATCTTTTAAGTTGAATGGCGGATTTGCCATGATATAATCAACCTTTATGTCTCTATGCTGGTCATCTGTAAAGCTGGAACTCTCTCCATAAGGTTTATTTCCAAAATTATATGAAATTCCTCGAATCGCAAGGTTCATTTTTGCCAAACGACGGGTGTCAGGGTTCTTTTCTTGACCAATGATAGAAATGTTTTTCTTATTTCCATGATGTTGTTCGATAAACTTCATAGACTGAACAAACATTCCTCCTGAACCACAGGCTGGGTCGTAAACTCTTCCAGAATAGGGCTCAATCAGTTCCGCAATCAATTTTACCGCTGAAGGTGGGGTGTAAAATTCTCCCTCTTCTTTAGTACTGGCTACGGCATAAGACTGCATGAAGTATTCATAAACTCGACCGATTAAATCTTCTTCATGAAACTTACTTTGGTCAATCTTATTGATTTCATCAATCAAATTTTTAAGAGTTCTAATCTCAGCACCTAAACTAGCATAAAAGTTCGACAAAAGGGCACCTTCTAGAGAAGGATTGTCCTTTTCAATCGTTGCCATAGCTGTATCGATTTTTATCGCTATATCGTTGGAGCTTGATTCTTGAACGAGATAAGACCAGCGACTCTCAGGCTCAAGATAGAACACATTTTGGGAAGTATATGAGTCTTTCTTCTCTGCTAAAATCTTTACCAATTCAGGTTTATCAGCATATTCACGACTAATCTCCTGACGACGATTTTCAAATTTATCGCTAGCAAACTTTATAAAGACCAAACCAATAACGGCATCACGATTTTTTTCTGTTCCACCTGCCCCACGTAAAGCAATGCGACAGTTTAAAAGGATTTGTTCTAAGGTAGCCTCTTTAGACACTGTTTTTTTAGCCATTAAAAAGCACCTCCATTCTCAATGTGTGAAGGCGTTTTTTTGCGTGCTGAAAAAAGGTAGAAACTACCTGCTGTGCTGTGCTGTGCTGTGCTGTGCTGTGCTGTGCTGTGCTGTGCTGTGCTGTGCTGTGCTGTGCTGTGCTGTGCTGTGCTGTTAGATTGTATCACAACTATTCCCCTAATCAAGTTATTCTCACTACTATTATATCACGTGAGAAAAATTTTTTTTGAAAAAAGTTACGTGTTTTATGAATTGGAAGTTCATGTTTTATAAAGAGTTCAGCCCATATATTGAACTTTAATCAGTAGAAACCCTGCAATTGTAGGCTTAAGTAACATGAACTGACAAGTCATGGGAAAAGTGATTATCATCAACTACAATGTAATCATAAGATGAAAATCTTAACAAAATCATTTTTATAGTCCTATATTGATGCGCATCAAATGGACGGATTGAAACTCAGAACATAGTTACACCATCAGGTGGTCACTGTGTCAAATGTTTCGCCGTTTCTTTGGTGTGCTTTTCATACTCCAATCGGCAAACGAATGTGTTTCTCTTCCGTCCGAGGACGGAAAGGACACTATATGACTAACAAAGTCGAAAACAAACGTGAACAGAACATTGCAAACGCCGTTAAAAAAGGTGATTGGAGTAAAGTTGATAAACTACTCAATCAACCAATGGATAACCTTGAACGAAAAGAACGCTATTATGGCAAGACTAGTCTAAATGCTATCGTTTCAAATGAAGGACAAGTAACGGAGCTCATGGACTTATATCCTGATAATACTTATAACCCGATTGAACAGTTACTTATCAAGGAGCGTAATGAACACCTCTACAATGTTCTCTCTAAACTTCCAGAAGTTGACCTTCATATCTTTCTAGAAATTACACTCTATGGCACTTCAGCACTACAACTGACCAAAGAGACTCCGTACAAGAGCCACAAAACCATTAAAAAACACTATGAGGACACCATTGATATCTTAAAAAAAGAACTCGGAAAATATTTCTAAAAAACTTTTAGCAGGAACTACCAGTTTCCTGCTTTTTTCTCCTTATAGATAAGGAGGTAAGAAATCTTGACCTAACAAAAGTCCAGCTCATGACTTAAAAGGAGCATGTTGACCTGAATCTACAAACACAATGAAAGATAAATGGTGAAAACTATGAAAACTCGTAATCGCAAAGGTGGCTATTCAGCCAATACCGCAACCGAATACATCGACATCAAACAAGCAATCCATTGTTTAAGCACCGAACTTGAACCTCAAATGAGATTTGAAGACGGTCAGCCAACAGGAGAAATTATTGCCCATAAAGCTTGGTTCAGTCAAAAAGGACTTCCACCCTTCCAAGTGAAATTTGAATCTGAGGTAACACTGCCAGCCTATATGACTATGGTTGAATTTGAGAACCTAGAAGCCTGTGAAGTTGGCTATAATGTCTATTTCCGTGCTACTAATATTAAGGAGGTTAAATGATGACGAATAAAGAACTAGCTCAATACCTGCTCCAAAGTCTCAATATGGGACTTGGAGCCCTCATGCAGGGGGAAACTAGCTATACCAACAGCTTTGATACTAAGATTATGTCTGACGGCTTTCTGTTTATTCCTCGCTTACCTGCAGGTTATATCATTGATGATGAACTCTATCAGAAAATTTTCTTGATTGCCAATGCTGCCCTTTACCCACGTTATACCCTCTTAAAGCAAAATTCAGCCTATTTCATGGCACTAGATACTGATGATATTCATGTTCAGCGAGGGCTTTTCTTTCCTTGGAAAAAAGGTGTTTCTGAACGATTGGTCATCTCAGATTTAGAGGAATTTTCAAAAATGCAGGAAAAAGATATTCTTCCAATTATGAAAAATCTCACTCTGAACTTTAATAAGGTCACTTCGCTAGCAATCGCTGGAAATAGTGGCTCTGGGAAGTCATATGCACTTACCTACTTTCTAAGTTTATTGAAAAACTTTTCTGAACTTATTATTGTAGACCCCAAATTTGATACACCGTCTCGCTGGGCTCGTGAAAATGGCATTGCCATAATTCATCCTCAAAAGAACCGTTCAAAATCAGATTTTGTTTCCGAAATCAATGAAAATCTCAGCACTTGCCTAAATCTCATTCAGCAACGACAAGAAATCCTTTATGACAATCCTGAACATCAATTTGACCATTTGACAATTGTCATTGATGAGGTACTTGCCTTGAGTGAAGGCGTAAACAAGACTATTAAGGATTCATTTTTTTCTCTATTGTCTCAAATTGCTCTTCTTGGTCGTGCAACTAGAGTCCACCTTTTTTTAGTAAGTCAACGTTTTGACCATAATACGATACCTGTCTCAGTTCGTGAACAGTTAAATGTATTGATTCAAATCGGAAATATCAACAAAAAGACAACGCAATTTCTCTTCCCTGACTTAGACCCTGAAGGAATTGTAATCCCCATCGGAAAAGGGACAGGACTGATTCAAATTATTGATAATGAGCATCCCTATCAAGTCCTTCCTCTTCTTTGTCCCACCTACTACACCAAGAAAGGTATACTATAAATATGAAAAAGACTTTCTTTCAAAAATCATATAATCTTATTTCCTCCTTACTTTTCTTTGGACTGTTTAGCTTCATTCTAAATTTTTCTCTCAATCTGCTTGTAAAACTATTTGGAGATTTTGATATCCCATCTTTGGTTAGTACTATCTTCATTATCCAATATAAACTTAGTCTCCTAGAGAATTACACAAGTCAAATTGCAACCATACTTATGCTATTCGCTGTCTCTCTGATTATCATCGAATTAACTCAACGAATGATTAACGACAGTATTTTGAACTATTTCAAATCAGTCTATCAAACCATACGCCTACGGCAATTTCTCAGGCAAGATGAAAAATCAGAGTCAATTATCACCATTGACAATCAGACGACTGTTACGAAATCCAATCCTATACTCAAAAATTTCAACCAATCGGTAGGAAAAGCAACCGTGGATGTTCGAAAAGAATCAGTTGTCGTCTTTCTCAAATACCCTAGAACACAGCAAGCTCAAAAACTTCTGAGGGATATGGAAGCTCATATCAAGGAAGAAATTTCTAGCCGTAATCCAAATTATTATTTTTCTTCACCCAATCGGGAAGGAAATAAGCTCTGGTTTATAGCTACAAGAAGATAAGGAAAGGGCGGTGCTTGGCTCACAAAGTGAAAGCCAAAGGCACTGCCCTTTCAAACTCTCTAACTTAGCTATGTAATGGGGCTACTACGACCCCCATTACATCAGCAATCAATAATCACATTTTTGGGACTAAGACTGCCAAAATCGCCAAAAATTCTCCTTATAGATAAGAAATAGAAATGAGGTACCTGCCTATGGCAAAAGAAAAACGTTCTAACAAATGGGCTTTCCTTCTCTATCAAGAGAGTGCTCCTGAAAACTATTTGGAAATCCTCGAAGAAATGCACATCCCCTTTGTGCTCAGTCCTTGGCATGATAAAGATGTTAATAGACAAACTGGAGAATTTAAGAAGTCTCACAAACATGGTGCATTGTTCTTTGATTCCTTAAAAAGCTACTCTCAAGTTTCAGAACTTCTGACAGAAAAACTAAACACACCTAGTCACGTTGAAATCGTCATGTCCCCTAAAGGGATGTATGATTACTTTATCCATGCTGAAAATCCTGAAAAGACACCTTACGATATCGAGGATATTGAATCAGGGTGTGGCTTTGAACTTGATAAATTTCTTATAAGCAATAATAACGATGAATTTCTTTCGACTGTGATTGATACTATTGAGGAGCATAATTTTACAGAGTTTAACAATCTTGTCATATATGCTCGTGAGGAAAACCAATTACTACTGAGTGTTATAGTTGATAAAACCTACTTCTTTGCGAAATATCTTGACTCACGTCGTCACTCAGGCTATGGAAAGGACAACAATAATGACCAATAATGAATATGCCAAATTAACCCAAATTGAGCAATTGTTAAATACCTTATTAACCATCATTCAACATCAACAAAAAAAACAGAAAAGCTCTAACATCGTCACTCAAAAAGAATTGTTGTCAATTCTTCAGATTTCTCCTAACACCTTAAAATCGTGGGAGAAAACTGGTCTAAAGAGACTTGAACCTCCTATAGAAGGAACACGTACAGTCTATTACAAAATGGAAGATGTAATAAAATACTTAACTCCTTAATCCAAAATGTGCTAAAATAAGACTATCACAATAAATACATGTGAGGTTGTTATTTTAGCCTTTTATATATCCGAAATAAGAAGGCTACTATGCAAAAAGAAACTATCATTCACAACAATCGAAAGGTAACAAAAACTACAAAAAACAACGGTACAATCAGCTACACTCAAAGAGGTGTTTATATTGGGATTGATGTTAAGACTGGTAAAAAAGTCACCTCATCCATCACTGCCAAAACTTTACGAAGTCTTGACCGAAAAA
This sequence comes from Streptococcus suis, assembly GCF_002960625.1. Taxonomy (GTDB): domain Bacteria; phylum Bacillota; class Bacilli; order Lactobacillales; family Streptococcaceae; genus Streptococcus; species Streptococcus suis_T. The sequence goes on along the minus strand of NZ_POJH01000011.1, from coordinate 61,889 downwards.
TCATACAGGCTAGACTAGACTTTGAAGAAAAAGGGGCTACCTTAAAAGGGACTCTTGTCATCAATAATTTTGAAGAACTCGCAGAAGCGTGGTTCACTAGCTTTGTAACTTGGGTGAGCTCACAAAATACTATCAACCGTGTTAGAGGATACTTAGATACTTATATCATTCCAAAATTTGGTACTTATAAGCCTGAGGAAATAAAATCTGTTGATATTCAAGTATGGGTGAACAAACTTGCTCAGCAATCAAAGAAATCTGTGGAATCAGGCGCTAAAAAGTCTAAAAAAGGCTGCGCTAAAGATTTTGGAGCTATTTTACACAAATTAAGTGATATTTTTGATTTTGGTATCACTAATTTTGAATTAGGTCACAATCCTGCAAATACTGTTAAAATTCCCCCGAAACCCAAATCTACTAAAAAAAGATTCATGGTTCTCCATGATCAGGAGTTAACAATATGGCTGTCCTTTCTGGAGACTCTTCCAAATACAAGAGCTAATCGAAGATTTAAAGTCATTTGCGATACCTTGCTAGCTTCTGCACTTCGGATTAATGAGCTTCTTGCTTTAGATATCCAAGACTTGGATTTTGAAAGCTGTGAAATTGTTGTTAATAAAACTTTAGTCTGGAAAGCTGGCAATCGTAAACTTGGCGTACGCGGGGAAATTCTTTGCAAGAATACTCCCAAAACAGATGCTGGCAATCGAAGAGTGCCTGTTCCTCATGAAACACTTCAAAATTTAAAGGATTTCCATAATGAGATGAACCTTTATTTTGATAAACACGGATTACCTAAAACCGATTTATTATTCCCAACTATCTATGGAAATTATATGTGCGATAGAAACGAGAGAGCAACACTTAAAAAGCGTCTCTCAGAACTTGGGTTGCCCGATTATGGTTTCCATCTGTTTCGTCACACACACGCCTCTATGATGCTTAATGCAGGTGCAAACTGGAAAGAACTCCAAAGCAGAATGGGACATAAGTCAATCAAGACAACTATGGACACCTACGCTGAACTCGCACCAAAGAAAAAGTCTGAAGCTGTTAGTATTTACCTCAGGGAGATTGCAAAACTTACGTCCTAATACAATGACTACATTTTTGACTACATTTTATTAGATTTGAACTCAAAAAACGTTGATATACCCACGTTTATAGCATGCTGAAATAACACTAATAAACCTTTACTGAGGTGAAATAGGGATTCACTACACGTCAATAGACGGTAGAAACCTTGATTTTAAGCGATTTTTGATTTTTTGAAACTCATTATATCGCACTACAAATCAATAAAAACTCTACCTTTTTTAGATAAATATATCATCTGGATATTGAAGTTAAGCCCTGCTATCATTTCGATGGCAGGGCTTTTTAATATTTGGTACACTAACTTCTTATCTATATTTTGGTGGATTTTATGTTGACATCTACAAAGTTTAATGTTAGAATACATTCAAAAATATATTTGAATGAGGTGTTTTATGATTCAAAATGTTGTTACTTCAATAATCCTGTATTCTGGGACAGCCGTAGACTTACTTATTATCCTAATGTTATTTTTTGCCAAAAGAAAAAGCAGAAAAGACATCATTAACATCTATTTAGGACAATTTCTAGGCTCTGTTAGTCTAATATTGCTAAGTTTGCTTTTTGCATTTGTCTTAGATTATATTCCTAGTAAAGAGATTTTAGGTTTGCTCGGTTTGATTCCAATTCTCCTAGGCCTCAAAGTTTTGCTTTTAGGAGATTCTGATGGAGAAGCTATTGCCAAAGAAGGTTTGAGCAAAGATAATAAAAACCTGATTTTGCTAGTCGCTATGATTACTTTTGCAAGTTGTGGTGCTGACAATATTGGTGTCTTTGTCCCATATTTTACTACCTTAAATTTAGCAAATTTGATAGTGGCTTTACTTACCTTTCTAGTCATGATTTATCTCTTGGTTTTTTCTGCCCAAAAATTGGCACAAGTCCCTTCTATTGGAGAAACCTTGGAAAAATATAGCAGATGGTTTATTGCCGTTGTTTATTTAGGATTGGGGATATATATCCTGATTGAAAACAACAGTTTTGACATGCTATGGACTGTGTTAAACTAGGAGCAAATATTATGAAAAAAGATAGTATCTGCCAAGTGAATGTTATAAATCAACAAAATGTTACAACCGCAACGAACTACCTTGAAAAGGAAAAAGTCCAAAAATCACTTCGCATTTTATCAAAGTTTACCGATAATAAACAGATAAATATCCTCTTTTATCTCCTTGCTGTTGAAGAACTCTGTGTCTGCGATATAGCCTGTTTACTAAATCTCAGTATGGCATCTGCCTCCCACCATCTTCGTAAACTAGCCAATCAAAACATCTTGGACACTAGAAGAGAGGGGAAAATTATATATTATTTTATAAAAGATGAGGAAATCAGAGATTTTTTTAATCAACTAGGATAACAATGGATACTTACGCTGAATTAGCACCTCAACGAATGTTAGAAGCTGTGGGTATTTATCTTGAAAAGATTGCTGAACTAACGCAATAACTACTCTACCATTCACTCTACCTTTTGCTAAGGAACATTACAAAAACGTTGATATATAAACATTTCTAACAGCTAAAATAGACAATACTTAATCTTTACTGATGTGAAATAGGGATTCACTACACGTCAATTGGCGGTAGAAACCTTGATTTTAAGCGATTTTTGAAAGATGAACTTTCATTACATTGCAGTACAAATCAGTCGAATCACTACCTTTTTCACTACCTTTTTTGAAATAAGTTTTTGATTCGGATAAGTAATAAAACCCACTGGCTAATTAAAAGTCAGTGGGTTTTTGAGTGATTAGAAAGAAGTGAAGTTACGGATTAACAAGATCGACAATGATAAGTTCTGGGCGATTAAAGAATCTTGGTACTCGTGTAGATTCTTTGGCCAGACCCCTGCTTACAATAAAATGCGAATTTTCAACTTCATATAAACCACCTGCATATTTCGGAAGAAAACCTTGATTAGGTGCAAATACACCATTAACCAAATAAGGCACTCTCCATTGTCCTCCATGCGCATGACCAGATAACACTAAATCAAATCCATACTTTTGATAAGTATCAATTAGTTCTGGTCGGTGCGCTAGTAAAACTTGGAAGTCAGTGCTTATTTGCCTCCTTTTTATGTCTTCAAGTTGGTCTAGCAAATTCTCACTAGTATCATACTTTTGAAAATATTCAGGATCATCAATGCCTGAAATAGTGATGGACTGCCCCCTTACATCAACTCTACTACTATTTCCAGATAATACGACCACATGCTGTTGTCTCAGATGTTCCAGCATTTGATCATATCGATTACTCCATATTTCATGATTACCTGACACATAGTAAGTATGATTAAATTTTCCTAGCCCGCTTAACAATTCTAGAGTTTTTCTGTCAGAAAGTTCATCATCAAAAATATCTCCACCTAATAAAATGATATCTGGCTCTTCTTTCTCTAATGTTTCCAAGATTTGTATCTGATTTTTACCGTAATTTGATGAGTGTAAATCAGTGATTAGAGCAAGTCTGATTGGCTGAGATATTTTGGGACTGACAAGCCTGTAATGAGTTACTTGAAGCCGACTGTCAAAACCTAAAGCAAGAAAAATTAGGATACAAATAAAAACAAAGCATCGTGGCTTAATATTTTTTAGTTTTTTCATTATTCGAACTATTTTACCAAATTTCTGTAACGAATAAACATTTTCAAAAGGTTACTCAATAATAATATCAAAATATTTTGTATCAACCTCTTTTGGAGCAACGTAACTAATATTTCGTTTGGCATTGAATATGTCAGATTCTTCCAATGATGTAGAGAGTCCGCTCCATGGTTCTAATGCGATAAAGGGACTCTGATTTGTAGTTGACCAAATCACTAAATATGGAAAATCATCAAATGCAATCGAAAGTTTCTTCTGATGATTTTTTGATTTCAAGGTTACCTTTCGTGATGCTAACTGATCCAATGTTATGGCATCATGCTCAAACAGTTGATAGGACAAGTCCAAGGTCTTCTGATTTTCCAAGAATGGCCGGCGATCTTGCAGATCAAGTAAGCCAGTTTCTGGAAAACTTCTAGGTACTGTACAAGATTCTACTTTTTCAAATTCTAAATAATAGTCTTCATAACTCTCACCATCCAACAAGGGACAATTAAAACCTGGGTGACCACCAATAAAGTAAGGTAGCTTTCTATGTCCCTCAAGGTTTTTCACCCGATATTCAGTTCGAATTGTATTGCCAAGTAGTGAGTAGTTAATCGAAAGTTCAAATTCAAAAGGGTAATTTTTTACGGTTTCTTCGTTTGATGAAATAGAAAATTCTAAAGAGTTTTCAGTACTATTTACATTTTTGAACATCATTTTTCGCACAAGTCCATGCCTCGGAATTGTGCCTGTAAATGTCGGTCTTTCTGCAGGTTCATAGATAGCCCAATCATTTCGTAAACTTCCACAAATCGGAAATAGAACTGGTGCTTGACCGCTCCAATAGGTCGGATCACCTTGCCAAAGATATTCGATACCATCCTTGTCTTTAATAGAAATAATTTGTCCACCTAATTCAGAAAATTGTACTGTTAAGTTCTCATTTTTTAATTCGAGCATAAAAACTGCCTCCCTTATATGAAAACAAGGATGCTAACTTGAGCTAAGCATCCTTGTATTACTTTTTTATTCAATAACCTGTGTTTCTGCTACTTTTTTATACCAATAAGCACTTTTCTTTGGATAACGTTCTTGGGTATCAAAGTCAACATAAAACAAACCATATCGTTTCTCGTATCCATTTGACCAAGAAAATACATCCATCAAGGACCAGATGAAATAACCTTTAACATTGGCACCATCTGAGATAGCATCTGAAATCACTTCTAAATGCTTTTTCACGTAGTCGATTCGACCGTCATCATAGACTGTACCATCTACAAATTCATCTTTATAGCCTAGGCCATTTTCAGTGATGTAGATTTTCTTATAGTTTGGATAGTCATTTTTCACACGCATGATTTGATCATAAAGACCTTGTGGGTAAATAATCCAATCCCAGTCCGTTTTTGGAATATCGACTGGAGATTCTCTACGACCAACTCCCTTGATTTGATACTTAGAACTTCCCTTTTCCCCTTTACCATTATGGATAATTTCAGTCTCACCGTCATGAGCCCTCATCCAATCACTCATATAGTAATTGATGCCCAAGAAGTCGTTCAGATCTTTTGCGGCATCTAAGGCAGCAAAGTCTTCATCACGAAGGTCTAATTCCCCACCATTTACTTTCAGAATATGTCGAACGCCTTCAAGCGTTTTTTCAGAATAGTAACCCAAGTATGTAGCATCGAGGATAAATTTATTATGAATAATATCTTCTAGTTCCGCTGCACGAATATCGTCAGGATTGGTTGGATCATAAGGATATTTCGTTGGCAATGCGTGTACAACACCAATTTCTCCGCTATATCCAGCATCCTTGTAAAGCTTAACTGCCTTGGCATGTGAAACCATCATATTGTGGTGAGATTGGAATACCTTAGCTAAGTCATACTGAATACCTGGCGGGAACTTACCTACAAGATACTGTCCGTCACCAATTGGACCGATTTCATTAAAGGTAGTCCAGTAATTAACTTCAGGGAATTCTTTGAAGCAAAACGCTGCATAATTGACGAAGTGTTCAATGTTATCTCGATTTAGAAAGTCCCCATTAGAATGTAGCGTTTCTGGTGTATCGAAATGGTGAAGCGTTACAAATGGTTCTACGTGACGCTTATGGCATTCCGCAAATAATTTATGGTAATACTCTACTCCCTTTGGATTCACTTCTCCAAAGCCTGTTGGGAAGATACGAGACCAAGCAATCGAAATCCGAATGCCATTTACCCCAAACTGTTCACTTAGCTCTAAATCAACTGGATAACGATTATAAAAATCAGAAGCTGGTTCCGCAGTGTACCAGTAATTATCTTCTAGATACTTGTCCCATGCAACACGACCTTTTCCATCCGTCTGTGTAGCACCCTCTGCCTGATATGCAGCAGTTGCTCCACCAAATATAAAATCTTTCGGTAATGTTTTAACCATATGCCTACCTTCTTCTATCAAAAATAAATAAAGGGGGAGGAGTTGGAGATGATAACTCCCTCCCCTTTTGATTAAGAACCTGTATTCACAAGTGAAGTGCTTGTATATAAGAGATAGTTTTTCGCTAATCAAGGCGATTTTTTGAGGGAATACTGACTGTATTTTGAAAAAAACTAACGATGAATAGCTGAAAAACTAGCCTTAGATGGAAGTGCTGAACTGTGAATACAGGTTCTAGAACTGTTGTTTGACAAAGTCAAGAGCACCTTGACCATCTCGTGTGAGTTTAATGTATTGAGCCCCTTCAGTTTTGGCAAGTTTAATACCCAATGCATCAGTTTCTTGTTTAATGTCATCGTAGTTTGATGCTACTTGAGGTGCAAGGATGACTAATTGATACTCTGGCAAAATCTCACGGTGTGCCCCATAACTTCCTGCTGTAGCTGTAACTGGAACACCATATTCTTTTGCAGCTTTCGTTAGAGCGTTGGCAAGTAATCCACTTGTACCACCCCCTGCACAAAGTACCAAAACATTTGTTTGTTCAGAAATTTCGGTATCGACTGCAGCCTTTTCAAGAATAGCATCCGCTTTGGCAGTATTGAAATTAGCTGCCACTTTCTCTTTCAAGCTATTTTCAACTTTCCCTGATTGTTCTTCAGCGAGAATCTGCTCATCGTAAACTTTCAAGAATGGATAATAGATAAGTACATCGACAACTACCAATAAGATAGCTAGTGCAAAGGCAAGTGGAGCAAAGTTTGTTCCCATTACAATCCCCAATGGTCCTGGAGTTGTCCATGGCAAGTTGACGCTGAAACTGTTCATTTTTAGCGTATCAACAAAGAATTTGAAAATCCATACGTTAGCAATTGGAGCTAAGATGAATGGAACAAAGAATACTGGGTTGAGTACAAGTGGTGCACCGAACAAGATCGGTTCATTTACACCAAAGAAGGTTGGAACAACTGAAGCACGTCCAATTGCTTTATTTCGTTTAGACTTAGTCAACCACATAAACATGAATGGCACAACCAAGGTAGCACCTGTACCACCCATTGTCACGATAAACATTTGAGTACCTGAAGTCAGGATTTTATCCGCATGTTGACCTGCCTGTAGAAGCTGGAAGTTGGTTTCAATGTTGGCATAAGTAATGGCTGCAATTGCTGGTTCCACAATAGATGGACCATGAATCCCTACAAACCAGAACAAAGCATAGGCACCAAAGATAATTGTAATACCAACATAACCATCTGCGGCTGTAAACAGAGGCTCAAATAATTTCAGAATCGCCTCAGCAACGTTTGTTCCAAGGAATTGACGTGTCACAAGATCAATTCCATACAAGACAAAGATAGACAATGCATATGGAATCACATCTTTAAATGCCTGGGATACGTTCGGTGGAACTTCGTCTGGCATACGAATGGTGACATTGTTTTTCACACAGACCTTATAGATATTAACCGTAATGAAGGCTGCCAGAAAGGCTGTCAAAAGTCCCTTAGTTCCCATGTAACCATTGGCAAATCCACCTTCAATACCATCCGAAGCCAGTAATAAGAAACCTGAAATTGAGGCAATCATGGTTGAAATGAAGTTAATCTGATTGGTTTTTGGCAATTGACGGTTAAAAGCATCTGTCAAAGATTTTGCGGTCGTTCCTGCAACTAAGACAGCTACAATACCCATTGTATAACCGTAAGGTTTCATGATAGCCGCAACTGCTTCATCAGACCAAGTAAAGCCAAAGATATTAGGCACGAATGCCACCAATAGGAAGATACTTGAGAACAAGATAACCGGCATGGCAGCGATAAAACCATCACGGATAGCCCTTAAATAAGGGTTTCTCGAAATCTTTTCAAAGAAAGGCTTCCCTTTCTCAATGAATTCAATCAATTTATTCATTATTTATCACCTCGTTTGTAAAGTTCAATCATATGACTCATCATGTCTTTCAATAATAATGTGGTCATGAGATGGTCTTGACCATGCATGAGCGTCACACTAAAGGCTAAATCCTCACCAGCCGCTTCTTTCTGCAACAAACTTGTCTGAGCATGGTGGGCTTCAACAATACAAGCATTGGCAGCTTCAACTAGTTCTTCTGCTTTTGCATAATCACCTTTTTGAGCAGCAGCCAGTGCCTCCATCAAACGAGAACGAGCATCACCAGCGAATGCAACAATCTCAAAACCTAATAAAGTAATTTCTTCTCTGTTCATAACATGAACCTCCTTTTAAAATTGAATTGATTTACAATAACCGTTGAATATGTAACACAATATAGAACCTTTCACTATCATTTACTGGCTCATCAACCAATGATGTAATCATCTCAAAAATCTGACTTCCAACCTGATGGGCTCTTGGATTCTGGAGCTTGATGTACTGTTCCAAACTAGCAATCGATTCATTTGACTGATGGGTTCTATCTAAGTAACTCAGAAAATAGGACAAATGAATCATAAAGCGATCATAAAAATTGCTATTTGCTTTTGTGCGTTTAATCCCATTCTCTATCAAAATTTGTTCAACCTCAGCAATAATTTTCTTACTGATGTCATGTTCTTCACTTGTGGGATGAATGGTTTCACCTTTTGCATTGATTAAGTGAAGTGCAATTCTACCAATCTCATCATTTGGAAAATCATTTAGCAACTTTTCACGAAACATAGCTAAGGCTTCACGCGCCATTTTATATTCCAATGGATATTCGGCTGAAATATTGGGTAGTCTACTTTCTTGATAGGTATTCTTTAAAACCGCCTGATATGCACAATAGATATGATCTGTCAGTGTCACATATAGATATTCTTGTACAGGGTAATGATAAGTTTCTACCAGATGATTAATAACCGTGTAGGTTGCCGAAATAAAATCTAATGGAATATCTTTTAATAAGGTTAGAAAATTTTCTTTGGCCTCATCATTTTTTAGTGAAAAAATATTTTCTATCTTGTCCTTAACAATTAAATCCCCTTTTTTCTTTTGAAAGGTTATACCTAATCCCATCACGACTGCCTGTTCCCCATGTTCATTCTTCACCAGGGCAGCGTTATTATTTAGTGACTGTATAATCCTAAACATATATCCCTCCTATATTTTTAAGCAAAAAAAGACTACAAACAAACCGAGAATATCCTACTCTCAAATCCATTTGTAGTCTTGCCTAATCGAATTAGTTACAATCCACTCTATTCTTGCTGATGAGATTATTATAGCATATTCTCAGAAAATGTAAACCCTTTCTTTTAAGAAAATGGTAATTTTTTTAATTATTTTTCTAGCCAAGAAGTTGCTGTTTGAGACAAGACTGCATCAAGTCCCTCAATATTTTCACGACCAACAGTACGTAACCATTCACGCGCAGCTTCTTCACCCTGTTCAATATAGACTGGCACAACACCCGCCCACGTCGCACGACCACAGAGAACACCGTTAAATTTAGCACCTGCTTCATGTGCAAAGACTAGAGTATCTTGGAAAAGCTTAGCAGAAACACCTGCACTTAGATAAATGTAGGGTAAGTTAGTTGACGCTTCTTGTTGACGGAAATATTCAGCTGCTTCTTCTTTTGTATAGACGACTTCCCCTGTTCCAAAGCCTTCTACAAAATTCATGTTCACAGGTACCTCTACCTTGAGAACATCTACTCCAAAGCGTTCATCCGAAAATACTTTCATAGCCTCATTTACTTTTCGAGGTTTGACTTTTGCAAATTCCACACTGGCATTGTCTTCAATCGTTTCATCGTAGCTCAAAATTTCCAAGAAGAATGGTAAACCTTCAGCCTGACATTCTGAACCCAAGCGTTCAATATAGGCATGTTTTTGAAGGTTGACATATGGATCACCATCAATGTCATAGTAGAGTAGAAACTTAATGGCATCTGCCCCTTCTTCTTTTAGTCGTTTTACAGACCACTCTACTAGGCAATCTGGTAAGCGACTAGTAGAGCTGGTATCATAGCCAGTTTTTTCATAAGCGAGGAGCAAACCGCACTGTTCGTCACGGGCGCGTGATGCTGGCAAACCAAATTCAGGATCTAACAGAATTGAGGAAGAAAACTGTGTTAATTCCTCTGAAACTAGTTTCTTTAGTTCTTCCATCTGCTCCACAGTAGGTTCTTCTGTCTGATGTTTTGCCATCATTTTTTTCAGGGCTCCACGTTGGTCAAATGCTAAAGCTGAAATAATACCTGCTTTATTGCTTACTTTTTCCATGTATTTTCTTTTGTCTGCTGTTACTACCATATTATACCTCTTCGACTTCGATTTGAGAATACAACGATTCTGCACTATCTAAATTGACGTAACCCGTCTGTTCTTCCTGGGCATTTAACATGCCCAAAACATTAGCATTTTTTAATAATTCTGCTTCAGGTAAAGCATGTACCAAACCTGATGCAATACCTGCAACAGTTGAATCTCCTGATCCTACTGGATTGACGACTTTGATTTTTGGAATTCTGACACGATAGAACTTGTCATTATGCTTGGCAAAAGCCCCCTGTGCCCCTAATGAGACGACTATCCAATCAATTCCTTGGAAAAGTTGACCGGACAAAACTGATTTCAACTCTTGAATATCATCAGTAACTTCTTTACCAATCAGTTGTGATAACTCTTCTGTATTCGGCTTAATAACTGTCGGCTTCTGCTGGCTTTCTAAAACGTTTTTCAGCGCCTCACCAGAACAATCCAAAACAACAGCTACACCGTATTTTTTACAAAGTTCTACAATCTCAACATAATAATTGCTAGCAAGTCCCTTAGGCAAACTTCCTGAAATGACAACTACATCTACGTTGTTCAGAATAATTTCAAGATGTTCGATAAAATTCAAGGCTTCGTGTTCTTGAATAGTTGGTCCTTGTTCTAAAATCTCCGTCTGTTTGCCATCATGAAGAACCGCAATACAGTTACGTGTTTCGCTCCCAATTTCCACAAAGGAATTTTTAATATCCTTTCGAGTGAGTTGTTTCTTTACATAACTTCCAGTCTCACCGCCAATAAAGCCTGTTGCTACAACATCTTCACCGATTTGTTTCAAAACTCGTGTGACATTGAGCCCCTTGCCTCCAGCTGTTTTTTGAACTTTTTCTACTCGATTAACCGTATCTAAATGAAAGGTATCTAATTGATAGGCAATATCAACTGACGGATTTAAAGTGATCGTCAAAATCATGTGAGCCTCCTAGTCGTGGTATTCTCCACGATCCCACTTTTCAAGAAATTCAGTAAAGAACTCTGGATTAGCCTGCTCTTGATTGAGCGTTTCAACTGCAGCAATCTTTTCAATCAAACGTTTGTTTTCTTCAGTTGGTTTGTATTCTGCTTTAATAAAGGCTTCAATGATGTCGCACATGAGCAACTCACCCGTAATTTTGCCGCCAAAACCAATGACGTTGGCATTTAACTCTTCCTTAGCGTAAAGTGCTGAGGTCATATCACGAACTAAGGCTGAGCGAACACCAGGAACCTTGTTTACAGCATTGTTGATTCCAACACCTGTTCCACAAATACAAATTCCCAAATCTGCTTGTCCGCTTGCAACAGCTTCACCAACTTTTTTACCAAAGATTGGGTAATGAGTACGAACATTGTCATAAGTCCCAAAGTCCAATACTTCATATCCTTGATTTTTCAAATAATCTACCACAGCAATTTTTTCATAGGTTACAATGTGGTCACAACCGATTGCAATTTTCATCTCTTATTCTCCTTCGTTTACAACAATTAGCACATTTTATTTAGCATATCGACACGAATTTGGTGACGGCCACCATCATACTCACCTTCAACAAATCCTTTAACGATATTTTTAGCAATTCCCTCTCCTACAATCTCACTACCGATTGTAATAATACGCGAATTGTTATGTCCTCTTGTCATATAGGCAGAACGTTCGTCTGAAACTTCTGCAGCGATCATGCCTTTGACTTTAGTTGCGGTCATAAATGGACCAACACCATAAGCATCAATCACAATGCCAAGATTTCCTTCCTGTTGATTAACTTCTGCAACTACTGCCAAAGTTGTATCAACAAAATCACTTCCATCACTGACATCTTTAAAGTCATATGATTTTTCTAGCAAATAATCTTTAATAACGTCTTTTAGTTTTGAACCCGCTGGATCAGCACCGATAATGATTGTCATAACCTATCTCCTAACAAAAATAGAAAGTTGTAGCCATATTTGGCAGAAAATCTTTGTTTTGCAAAACTTAGAAAAAGCGTTTTCGCTTTTTTATGTTTAAATTATACACCCAAATAAACATAAAGTCAACATATTTTGTTTTATTTTTGTTTATTTTTTTCGTATACAAACAAAAAACCAACATTTCGCTGTTGGTTTTGATAACTTTATGATTTTGTAGTGATAATTTCGATGTGCTTACTTAATAATTGGTAATTTTCATCCTTTGCATTCATATCTGTCACTAGAGCAGTTACATCATTCAAATCACAAAAGGAAGTAAAATCATCTTTTCCAATTTTCGAGGCATCTAGCAGTAGATATTTTTCTAAAGAATGTTTAATGGCAATATTTTGCGTATAGGCTTCAGCTAGAGTAGAGGTCATGACATCAGTTCCCTTAAGTCCGTTACCTGAAAAGAAAATCTTGCTGAATCGCATTTTTTCTAAACTTGTATTGGTAATTTCTCCTACAAAAGATTCTGTCACTTGGCGATATTCTCCCCCCAGAAGAAAGACTTGAAACTCCTCGGTCTTCTTTTGAGATAGGATGGTAAAAACAGGCATACAGTTTGTGATGACTGTTAGGCGAGGATTTTTAATGGCCTCAGCCAGAAAGGCCACTGTTGTTCCTGGACCTAAAAATACCGTGTCTCCATCTTCTATCAGCTGTGCAGCCCTTTCCGCTATCTCTTGCTTGGCTTCCTTATTTTGAATGTGTTTCTCAGAATGGGAATATTCCCGATATTGAAAAGCCTTATTACTTCTAGCACCGCCGTGAATTTTTGTTAAGACACCTTGCTCTTCCAATTCAATAAAATCACGTCGAACAGTCATATCAGTAACATTTAGCAATTCAACAATCTCAGAGATTCGAACTGTACCTTTTTTGTTTACCAATCGTGTAATTTCTTCTAGTCGTTCTCGTTTATTCATGTTTAATCCTTTGTTGTTTTATTACATTATATCAAAAATAAACAAGAAGATGTTGGAATTTTGAACATTTATACTAGGTGAATTGAAGCTTCTTATCCAAATCTCAGTTCAGAAATTTTTTACATCATTAAGATAGAGCCAAGCCCTTCTTTGATAAAGGTTACTATTGATTAACAATTGATACATAGGGATTACCCGTTTTAGAAGCGCCAACTATCTTGACTTTTAAAGCTTCGTATAAAGTAATTCTATTTTCTAGAATATAAGACAACTCTTGGCCATCCATAAATAAAATTTTATCTCTATTTGCAAAGTCTTGAATTACCTCATCTCTAAAACCGTTTATTGAAAGAAACTGTCCTCGAGTTGAAGTTAGTTTTGTATCAACTTTTTGTTTTAAAGAGGCAATTTTCAAAGAATTTACTGGATTTTTTCCCATTTCATTTCAACTAGATAATCAAAACCTTCAAACCTATTTTTGAAGCTGTTGTTGTCTAATTTGAATTTTCTTCTCCTGTTTTAAACGATGATAGGAATTCCTCTTGAATTAGATACTGCATATAACTATACATCGTTTCCATTACTTTTACTCATCTCCCTCAACCGTTCCTGTCCAACCTTCATCATCTCTTCCTCAACTTTACTCCACTCCCCGAAAAGGCAGTTTTGAAGAACTTCTGCTGCGGAACCTTCATCAGTTTCAGAATCATAGATACAAGTCCTATCTCTTTGATAAATCTGAATCTGGTCAAAGAGTTTATCGCTTTCAAGCTCCTTTAAGTTACCAACCAAATGCTCTACAATCCCATCATGGTGTTCTTTTGGTGTTGCTCTGGCCTGATTGGGATCGATGGCATAAAGTTCTTCGTAACGAATCAAGGTGCTGAGATAAGAAAGCTCTGGTTTAGTACCAATGACAGCTAAAGAGACTTGGTATCCTTTCGAAGCTAATAATTGAGCAGTCTGACGAGGAACTTGAGTGGTACGCAAAGTCCCTTCAATCAGCAAATGATAACCTTGTGTGCTAAGTTCATCAACCAGATGCTCTACCATTTTTCCTGCAAATCCCTTGGTATAGTCCACGCTGTCCTTGCCATACTTTTCTTGCAGGGCTAAGTAATTGGGATGCTGAGAACGGTAGCTGTCACCATCGATGATAATGATATTACCTTGAAATTCCTTTTGCTTGATACGATGAATAGTCGTCTTACCTGCTCCGCTTTGTCCACCAAGTAAGATAGCTTTCGGTTGATCTGGAAGCATCTTTCCCCGGGTTAAAGCCCGAATGGTTCGCTGCAAGGCCTTCTGAAATGCAGCCTCACTAAATTCTTCCAACCTCATTAAGCCACCACCCGATGATACACCATGTCTAACATCCGCTCAATACCATCTAAATAGCCATTATAACGCTCGATTTCATCGAAAGTATCGACAAGGTAAATTTTCGTATTGATCAATTCAGCCAAATCATCGCTCATGAGAATCCAAGGATTTGTTTCATCATCAAAAGCAATATCCTGACTATCTTGATATCGATAGAGCTGCGATAAAATGGCTGCTCCACGTTCTTTTATCACTTCTACTTTTAAAGTCAATTGGTAATCTTCAACAGGTGTTAACATCTTGTCCTCCCCTACAATATCGATATAAGAGACATTAAATTTCTGACAAATACGGTCGATAAGCTCTATTGAAACCGTACTGGTCCCATTTTCATAACGACTCAGGCTATTGCGTGAAATCCCGACCATTTTAGCAAATTCTGGTTGTGTTAAATCGTGTGTCTGGCGTATTGATTTTATATTGTCTCCGATCATAGATAAAGACCTCCTCATATTTGCTTTCATTATAACACAAAAACGACTGACGCACCATTTTTGGTGCGTTCTTTGTTTTCTTATTTTTTGATTAGCCGTCTGCAAGACCCCTCGGAGAGCGTTTGTAGTTTTGATGGACCACAGGTCTGTCAAAACTACAAAAACATTACTTTTTGGCAAAAAGTAACAAAAATCTATCTTGAATCGAAGTCAATTGTTTATCTTACAGCTCAAAAATATCGAACATAGGCCAGCGGGGAATAGCAAAGCGCCCCGCTGTTGCCCGCCATTCGGGCAATCGAGCATGAATTTTCAGTTTCATAATAATAAAAATGGAGTTCTATATTTTCCATTTATTGGGCAAACATGGACTTTATAAATTTAGACCATTTTTCAACTATTAATGGACTTCATACATATCCAATTTGTATTCAAAGATGGATTACCTCAACCATCCATCTTAGTATCAATAAAATAATTGAGTGATATATTCGACTACGGGATTACATTGGAAATCTTGACGACTAATCCTGCTAAAGTAGTTAAAATTCCTCCAAAACCTAAAGCTCATAAAAAACGTGTGATGGTATTGCATGATGAAGATTTAGCAAAATGGTTACAATTCCTTAATAGTCTTCAAAATACACGTGCTAATCGCCGTTTTAAAACGATTTGTAACACATTACTAGCATCTGCCTTACGAATTAATGAACTACTTGCTCTTGATATTGATGATTTACTGTTTGATACAAATGAGATTCAAGTCAATAAAACATTAATGTGGAAGGCTAGGAATAAAAAATTAGGGATTAAAGGTGAGGTTGTCTGTAAGCAAACACCGAAAACTGATGCTAGCAATCGGAATGTCTCCGTCCCTAGACAGGTTCTTGAGGAGCTCCGAGAATTTCATCTGGAAATGAACGCATATTTCACCAAGAAAGGGCTACCAGAAAGTTCGTTAATTTTTCCAACCATCTACGGGAATTATATGTGTGATAGGAACGAGCGTACAACTTTAGAAAAAAGATTAGAATCAATCAACTTACCTAAGTATGGATTTCATCTCTTTCGGCATACACATGCTTCATTGATGTTGAATGCAGGAGCAAATTGGAAGGAATTACAGACACGTTTAGGGCACAAATCAATATCTACAACAATGGATACTTACGCTGAACTAGCTCCTAAAAAAATTCAAAACGCTGTGAACATCTTTACTCAAAAAATGAAAGAACTGACAGCTTAATTACATCACTACCCTTGTCACTACCTTTTACAAAAATGATCGTCACAATTTTTCGAAAATCCTTATTATAAAAGGATTTTCAACAACTGGGATAAGATAATATTTAACCTTCACTGAGGTGAAATAATTAAATTGAAAAAGCACTTGAAACCAATGATTTCAGGTGCTTTTTGCTTGGTGTGACTGGTTTTGAAAGAAAAACAGTTGTTCTAATGAAATAGTCAAATTTTTATCAAACCATCTGAATAAAGCCATACAATCTATACATTTTTCTCTACACTTTTTCATTCAAAAACAAATAGATGACAAAGTCAAGCTCATCGACTTCCGTTCACTATCTCCACAAATCGATGGGTAAACTGGGCGGTCATTCCCCAGATATTTTCTGGTAGATTTTCATAAAAGGGAACGAAGCGTTTGTGATGACTGAAAGGATAGTCAACCCCACCTCTCAAACGTTCAAAGGGAAAGTCACAATCTGGGACAATCTGTGAATCCAGTTGATAATAGACAGGGGCCGTTTTCAGCAAGGTTTCTAGTGGAACTGTAAAGAATCGAGCCACTTCATCATTGGGTTGAAGGGTCTTCCAGTCCAGATGAAGTCGTCCGACAAAACAGCGAATCGTCGAGCGACCGAAAACGAGATAATCAATTTCACCTAGCAATTCCACTTGTTCAGCTTGAATATCCAATTCTTCGACGACCTCGCGAACGGCAGCTTCTTCTGCTGTCTCCCCTTCATCAATTCCGCCGCCAGGAAAGGAGACCTCACCCGGTTGAGAAATGGATTCGCTCCGAATTTCATATAGAACTTGCCACTGATTGTCTGACCAGACTAAGGGTAAGAAGACTGCATAAGAACGTTTTTCACCTAATGGCTGGGGCTGATAGTCTTTCAATAATGCCTGCAATTGATCAGTCATGGCAACTCCTTACTAACTAGTGATTTGCGTTTATTTTAACGAATTTTGTGGTATCTGGCAAGAACTTTGTCTAGATAAAAAACTGAGAAGTTTCCTTCCCAGTTTAATCGTTTATTTTCCTTTTAACATGCCCATAATACCACGAGTTACCACGCGCCCAACTTCCCGTCCGACCTGACTCATCAGGTTCTTGGTAAAACGATCCATCATGGAATCTGTTTTGCGACTGGCTGGCTGACTGGCTTTTTGCGCAGCTTTAGTTGCTTCTTTCTGGGATTTCTCTTCCATTTTTGCGGCTGCCTTAGCTTCTTTTTCTGCCTGTTTTTCCGCCTCGGCCTGCTCTGCTTTTTTGATGAGTTCGGCTTCTTTAGCCTCTGTCATGGCTAAAATCTGCTCATGGGCTGACTCACGATTGACCGCGTCAGCATATTTTTCCATCAAAGGAGAATTATTGATAACTGACAAGAGGGCGCTTGGCTCCACCGTTCCCAGCATACTCTTTGGAGGATAAATCAATACTCGATCCGCAAAGCTTGGTGTCCCGTCAGCTTGCAGAGTAGACACAACCGCTTCACCTACCTGCAATTCCTGAATGACCTTGGCCAAATCCTCATCACCTTCTTGTCGGAAGGTTTCGGCAACAGTCGCGACTGTCTTGAGCTCTTTTGGTGTAAAGGCGCGAAGACCATGTTGGATGCGGTTGCCCAAC
The DNA here is from genome assembly GCF_002960625.1 of Streptococcus suis. Lineage (GTDB taxonomy): Bacteria > Bacillota > Bacilli > Lactobacillales > Streptococcaceae > Streptococcus > Streptococcus suis_T. The sequence goes on along the minus strand of NZ_POJH01000011.1, from coordinate 43,929 downwards.
TGGGCTGCCACGCTATCAGGAATATCCGTCGGATTCTGCGTTACAAAGAAGACACCTACACCTTTTGAACGAATCAAACGGACAATCAATTCAATCTTTTCAAGAAGAACTTTCGGTGTATCTTTGAAGAGAACATGGGCCTCATCAAAGAAGAAGACAATCTTAGGCTTGTCCAAATCACCCACCTCGGGCAAGACTTCATAAAGCTCAGACAAAAGGCTAAGAAGAACCGTTGAATATAATGTTGGTTGATTAAATAGCTGAGTAGCTTGGAGAACGTTGATAACCCCACGGCCATCTTCTGCAGTCCGCATCAAATCAGCAATTTCCAGACTTGGCTCACCGAAGAAAATCTTACCACCTTGTTGCTCCAAAACAACCAGACTACGCAAGATAGCACCGACCGAACGAGCTGGAATATTTCCATAATACTGGCTCAGCTCTGCCGCATTTTCAGCCACAAAATTGAGCATAGCCCGCAGGTCCATGAGGTCAATCAAGAGCAGCCCACGCTCATCTGCTACACTAAATACGATATTCAGTATAGATTCTTGAGTGTCATTCAAGCCCAACAAACGTGTCAGTAAGACAGGCCCCAGCTCTGAAATGGTCATGCGGACAGGAGTCCCATTTTCCCCCAAGACATCCCACAACTCAACTGGATAGCCAACTGGACTATAATCATGATAGTGAGTCTTCTCTAGACGACTAGGATCAATCTCCTTGGTATTGGCCGCAACCAAACTATTCAAATCACCCTTGATATCCGACAGAAAGACAGGGATTCCCGCATCACTCAACTTCTCTGCCAAGACCTTTAAGGTCACTGTCTTCCCTGTACCTGTCGCACCTGCGATGATTCCATGACGATTGAGCCGCTTGAGCTGCATCTCCGCTCGACTGCTTCCATAGCCAAAAGCAATAACATCTGACATATTCTAGCCTCATTTCCGATTTTTTCTAGCTTTATTGTAGCATAGTTTTCAGGAAAATAGCAGAGCAGATAACTTAGCTTTCACATAAAATATTCATATCCATTCTTTCTACATATCATGATTTTCAGACAAATGAAGGTCATCTGTCAATTGATAACGGTTACTTTTGTTTTTTACTGAAAAACACTTACTTTTTTAGCGGTTTTCTGTTATACTCTTCTATTGTGAGAACATTCTCAAATACGTTTTAAAATACAAAGGGGATTATTATGGCAGCACAACCAGATTCGCTGATTTATAATATCGACAAGAGTATCAAGAAAAAAGCCGACTTGATCGAAAGCAACTACTTTGCCTATGCCATCCGTGCCGCAATGGCCAGCGTTTATTTGGCAATCGGTTTGGCCATCTCAGCCTATGTGGCTGACAAACTCAACCACATCGTAGATGGTTTGGGTAAATTCGGTTACGGTCTTATGTTCGGCTGGTGCTTGGTCATGATTTTGTATATGAATGCTGAGCTCGGCACATCAAACATGATGTATATGACATCAGCTATTCACCGCAAGGTCATCCCTACTAAGACTGCATTGAAAATCTTGGCAACCTGTATTTTCTTCAACTTTGTCGGCGCGGTTATCGTCTGCTTCTTGCTCTCCTACACCCAGCCTTACCAAGTTGGACATTTGGATGAGCATAGCTACCTAATCCAAGCCACCACTGCAAAATTGATGAAAACACCATTGACACAATTTATCGAAGGGATCTTCGCTAACATCGTTGTAAACATCGCAGTCTTCATCTCTATGCGTATGAAGGATGATGCTGGACGTGTTATTTCCTTGATTTTCATCATCTTCATCTTTGCCTTCCTTGGCTTTGAGCACGTGATCGCTAACTTCTCTACCTTCTCTCTTGCCTTCTTTGCAAATGGCGGAGCTGTAGAAGGTATGTCTGTGGCCAGTGTCCTTGTGAACTTCCTCTTCTCAGGTCTTGGAAACTATGTCGGTGGTGGACTTCTAATCGGTCTGCTCTATAGCTGGCTCAGCAACAAATCAAAACTTTACATCGACTAATCCGAATGAGTACGGTTGGACTTCCAGCCGTATTTTTTTTGGTAATTTTTGCACAAATATTCTTGACAAAATATTTGTTTAGGTGTATATTTGTTATATACCAAGATTTGATATATAACAAATAACAAATATATACCAAATCCAAACCTAATCACCCAACTACCAAAGAAAGGAGTGTCCTATGCATTTTCCAGTCCCCGCAGTGCTGACAGAATTTCTTATTATGGCTATTTTGGAATCCGATGATTCCTACGGATACGAAATCTGTCAGACCATCAAACTGATTGCCAATATCAAGGAGTCAGCCCTCTATCCTATCCTGAAAAAGCTAGAGCAAAATGACTTTTTGACCACCTACTCCCAAGAATACCAAGGCCGCATGCGCAAGTATTACAGCCTGACCCAGCTGGGCCATGAAGAACTGGTTCGGCTCAAAGATGATTGGGATACCTACACAACAACCATCAACGGTATTATAGAAGGGAGCGTCCGCCATGACAAGAACTGAGTACATGGAGCAACTTGAAAAACATTTGAAAAAGTTGCCCCACAAGGAATACTTGGAAGCCAAAAACTTTTTTGAAGAATACTTTGACGAGGCTGGTCCAGAACGGGAAGCCGACATTATCGAAGAGCTAGGCTCACCAAAGGAAGCTGCTAGTGAGCTGATTAACAACATGCTCAACCGTCAACTAGAAGATACAGCTCCAACAGAAGATGTGACCAGTCCTCAGGACAAGCGCTTCTTGCTCACTTTGGCTTTGTTGAGCGCTGCCCTTCTCATCTCTGCTTTCTTCCTCTTTGTTGAACCACTGCTTGGAATCATGGGAATCTTCCTGGTCACTATCAGCGCAGCTTTTTACATCGGTAAAAACTTAGAGCAATTGAAACATACACGGAAAACAGTTTGGTTGGCCAGTCTTGCTCTGATTACTCTTCCGATTACCATCCCTCTTCTTCTCTTGCTGATCGGGGCCTTGTTGGGCTTGGTATTATTAATTGTCGCCTTCATCATTGGTGCATTTGGCTTGGGAGTCGGCTTGATGGTTACTGGTGGTTCCTTGATTTGGGAAGGATTTACCTTGCTTTCAAAAGGATTCAATGTCTTCATCATGGGTTTTGGCGCTGGCTTATCTCTGCTTGGTGCGGCCATCCTACTCTACCTTTTGACCGGATTTTTCTCCTATTGGGCATGGCGATTGGTCAAAACCTTCTTCCAATGGATCTTGAAACGAGGTAAACGAGCATGAAAAAGAAACTTACTATCGCCCTCATCACGGGCTTTGTCAGCTTGATTGCTGGCTTGATTCTGGTCGGAATCGGATTTTTCTCTGGTGGTCTCAACCGCCTGGAAGAAATTGCAAAGCCGAATCAGGTTCAAACATCCTATACTTCCCTATCAGAAATCCAGATTAGAGATCTTCCGCATTCAGTTACAATCAAGGAATCAACCGACGGACTCTTCCATGTGTCCTATGCCAACTCAAAAAATAACACCCACAACACAGTTGAAGTTACCGAGAAAAACGGCACTCTGGCCCTTAGCTCCAAAAATCCCCAACTGTCCATTCAAGGTATCATGCAGGTTCTCGGGGAAAGATTAGCCGATGACGCCATCGACATCTACTCAGTTACCATTGAGGTTCCAACAGGTAAGCAGCTGGACAGACTCATCAGTAACAATGCCTATAATCGCTACTACGATAGTCTCTACATCGAAAATGTCCATATCAAGGAAATGACCGTCGAGCAAGGCGGGATGCTCTATCTCAACAATGTCCAATTGGAATCAGGTACTGTAAGTAGTTACTATACAAATATCAGTAAATCAACGATTAAAAATACCACTATCTCTGCACAAGGTGACAATATCCATTTCTATCAGACCCAGCTCGAAAATGTTTCTGTTGAAAACTATGGTCAACTGGATTTGATTGAAGGAACTCTCCTAGGAGACAATAAATTCCTCCCACACGAAGACCGAGCTTATACCGTGACCAATATCGATCTGACTGACCAATCATTAGCAGACATCAACCTCCAGATTCAAAATAAGCTTGACGTGAGAAGTCTAGGCGAATTTATGGGCTACTACTACGAGTCAGATGAAGAGTGGGAAACTGCCCAAAGCGAATCAAGTCTGATTGACGAAAGTCAGTTGAAAGACATTGGTATCTTTACAAGAGACCAGTATGAAAAACTAGAGGTCAAGGAAACAGAAGATGGTTTTAGTCTGACGGTTGAGAAAAAAGAAAGTAAAAACAAATTAACCGTTGAAGCAACCAACGCGACTATCAACCTCCGTGATCCAAAATAAATGACCGAACAGCTAACAAAGACCAACTTAGGAATCCTAAGTTGGTCTTTTCGTTCTATCTATTGTAGGCAGACTTACTTACTCGTTAAGCCTTTTTTCAAGCTTCTCCAAAAGCCGATATCATCGGTCTGTAAAATCAAGCCTGCATAGGATTTACCTATAAAGACGATTGCGCCAATCGTGGTCGCTGCGAGAATGAAGAAAGATAGCCAGGTCTCCCAGCTACTTGCCCAGCCATTTATCTGGCGAATCGGCATAAAGAAGGAGGATAAAAATGGGATGTAGGATCCGATTTTCACCACCATATGTTCTTGGGCTTGTTGCCCAAAGGTCATGGCCCCTAAAAAGCCGATGATAATAGGATAAATAACAGGTTGAACAGCCTTGTTGACATCTTCTGGCCTCACCACAAGAGAGCCACACAAGGAAGCCAGGGTTACTCCTAGGAGCAGGCCGAAAATAGCAAAGAGAATCATGGTCCAGTCCAAGTTGTCTAAAACAGCTTGCACCAAGACCTGGTTTGACTCAAAGATTTCCTTGGTCAATTCCAATTGTCCTGCTAGGTGATAGGCCAAGATGCCACCTACAAGATAGACACCCAAATGGGTCGCAATGACGAGGAAGATGCCAAAGATGCGACCATAGAAATAGGTCCAGGCTGGAACACTAGAGAAAATTACTTCCATGATTTTCGTTCCCTTTTCACTGGCTACTTCCTGGGCAGTTGTAGAAGCATAAACAATAGTCATGATGTACATGAGGAAAATCAAGCCAAAGAAGGTAATCATCTGCCCAATTTTTTCCAGCCCCTCTTGGTCACCAACTTCCTCCACATAGGAAGGCTGGATGGCTAGAACTTCAAGCTGAGTTGGTGTCAGTTGAGCATTTGCTTCATTAAGTTGCTGCTGCAAGCTCTCTAGAATAGACTGGAAGGTTTGCTGAACGGATTGAGAAGGGACCTCTTTTCCATGATAGGTCGCCTGGTATTGCTGGTCCACAACTGCGACCTTGATATAGCCTGCCAACTCTTCTTCTGAAAGCTGTTGCTTGGCTTCTTCTTCTGTCACAAGAACCAGGTCTAAATCGAGGGTGGCAAAGGCCATGTGGGCCATAAAGTCCTCACTTACGAGACCAATTTTTTCCGACCCAGCATTCATGCTAGAGCTTGTTAGATAGGCTGATCCCAAAGATAAGCCGAGAAAGAGGAAGGGAGATAGGACCATAAAAACAAAGGACCAGGATTTGACCTGACGGAGATAGGTTTCTTTTGCAACTAATAACAAAGCTTTCATTCTGCCACCCCCGATTTCATTTTAAAGATTTCATCAATAGTTGGAGCCTGCTGGTCAAAGGTGGTCAGATACTGCCCACCACTAATCAACTGGAACAATTCCTGACCTGCTGATTCATCATCCAAGACTAGTCGCCACTTGTCTTGATTGGTCATCTGAATAGAAAGGACATGGGGCAGACCTTCCAAACGTTCTTTCGGGATATCAGATGATAGGAAGAGCCTTGTCCGACCAAATTGACGGCGGATATCCTGAATGCCCCCATTGAGAACCAATTGACCATCTTGAATCATGAGCAGTTGGTCACAGAGTTCCTCCACATTGGTCATGACATGATCTGAGAAAATGAGAGTCGCTCCGCGTTCTTTTTCTTCCAAAATAACCCGTTTCAAGAGATCCGTATTAACAGGATCAAGACCAGAAAATGGCTCATCTAAAATGATTAAACTTGGCTGATGTATCAAGGTAACAATCAATTGAATTTTCTGTTGATTCCCCTTGGATAGACTCTTTATCTTGTCATTCATCTTGCCCTTGACCTGCAATCGCTCCATCCATACAGGCAATTTTTCCGCTACTTCCTTGCTGGTCATGCCCTTAAGGCTAGCCAGATACCGCACCTGATCAAAAATGGTCAACTTGGGCATGAGGCTCCGCTCTTCTGGCAGGTAGCCGATTTTTGGGAACAAAGCTGGCGTGACAGCCTGCTGATCCAAGATAATCTCTCCCTCGTAGCTGACAAAACGCAGTAAGGAATGGAAAAAGGTTGTTTTACCGGCACCATTTTTCCCTACTAGACCACAGATTGTTCCTGATGGAATCGTGAATGAAATGTCCTGCAAGACTTCCTTGGTCCCGTAACTTTTACATAAGTGACGAACTTCTAACATCTCAACCTCCTTAGAATTGATTGATTTTATTGTACACCTTTTTCTTGGCATTGTAAATAGTTGCTTGTAAAAAAATGCAAAAATAGCAGAACAGGAAACCTGCTCTGCTATTGTCCCAAAAACTACTCCTCAGTAGGTCGATAAATCAAGAGCCCCAATCCCGTGAATCCAATCAAGAAGAGACTAAGCATCCATGTTTGATGACTACTATTTCCAACCATAGAAATGGTTTGACGAAGACCTGAAACAGAATAGGTCATTGGAAGATAGGGCTGAATGACTTGGAAGAAGCGTGGGCTGAGTTCAATTGGATAGGTACCTGCGCTTGAGCCAAGCTGTAGTAACAAGAGAATTAAACTTGCGAAGGATCCGAAACGATTGTCCCAGCCCACCAGAGCTGTAACGAGGGCCATGAAGGTCCAAGAAGCTAAGAGGATTAATCCCAAGGTTGCCATTGGATGAGCCGGTTCGATTCCAATCAAGCGAAGAACACCGTACAGAATCACTGCTGCTAGACTAGCAATGATACCATTGAGCAAGAATTTTCCTCTAGCCCAGTCCCAACGATTCTTGTAGGAGCGATTATCAATGTGTTTGACAAAAATAACATTCGCTGATAAGGCTGCAACCATCAGTGCGACTGATACCATGTAAGGAGCCATGCCGACTCCGTTGGTCTTCACATCATCTTGGTCACTGTGTTCCAAGGTGACTGGTTGAGAAACTGCTTGTGCATTTTTATCTTCTACAGAGACGACTGATAGTTGTTGACTGGCTGAGCTGAGTGAATTCGTTAGGGTTTCACTACCTGTGCGGAGGCTAGTAATACCGCTTGTCAAGGTTTGACCGCCACTAGCCAACTGTTCTGCACCAGAAATCAATTGCTGACTACCAGAAGCCAGTTGTCCTGAACCACTGACAAGCTGATTGGAGTTGGAGGCCAAGGTTGCCAATCCTGATGTTAACTGGCCACCTCCTGATTGGATACTACTATTATTCACAACCAACTGGGCTCCACCCTCTGCTAATTGGGCAACACCTGCGGTATAGGCTGTTACTCCTGACATGAGCTGACTTGCTCCATTTGATAATTGCGTTTGAAGTTGACTCACACCACTCGTTAAGGCTTGAGTTCCTGGTAGAACTTGTTGGTTCAAGGCGGTGTTGACCTGACTCAAGCCACTTGATAGGTTTTCAATGGCTGTTGCGGCGCCTGGCAATGCTTGATTGGCAGCCGTGTTGATCTGACCGACAGCTGATTGTAGCTGGCTCATTTGTGTTGCCATGCCAGAAAGACTTTGTAGACTAGATAAGGCTTGACTCAGTTGAGATAATTGACCCAAAATCGTTTGAGCCGCTGTCACTGTTGTAGAAGGAGAGTTTTGGAGGGCTCCAACCAATTCAGCTTGCTGATCAGCTGTCAAGTTTTGATAGGTAGCTGTTGCTTGCAAGGCTTCAATGCTGGCTGTTTTATCAGCTTGGGCTGCTGTCAACAAGCCTTGAGCCTGAGCCCCCATCTCCGTCAAGAGATGGGATAAACTGCTTGTATCTACTGCAAGTCCTCCGATACTGGATAGGCTGGCATTTAATTGGTTGATGGCCGCCTGCAACTGAGGAAGCCCTGTCAAGAGTGCTTGTATCTGACTAGACTGTTCAGCAGACAAACTAGTTGAACTAGCGAGTTGCTCCAAGCCTGCCTGCAATTGATTGGCTCCTGTTACCAGTTGTTCAACCTGGCTTGCTCCTGATTGCAATTGTCCCACCCCAGCGATGAGCTGAGAGGAATTGGCATTTAATTGCTCCGCACCTGAAGCAAGACTAGCTACCCCATTTGTGTAGGTGGTTAAGCCACTGGACAGTGTTTGACTGCCTATCGCAGCCTGATTGACTCCATCTGTATAAGATACGAGACCGGTGGCCAATTGATTTGCTCCTGTCACGAGTGCTTGACCCGAAGTCGTTAAAGTAGTCAGTCCATTTGAGAGTGTTTGACTGCCTGATTCCAATTGACTGGCACCATTTGTTAATTGTTGGCTTCCATCTGCTGCCTCAACCATGCCGTTTTGAATTTCTCTCATACTATCAAAAACGGCTGTCGTGTAGGTTTCAGTAATTGTCTCTGAAACAGATGTCTTTAATTTCTCCATAGCTGATTCGCCCATCTTAGAAGCAACAAAGCTGTGACCTTTAGATGTTTGATAGGAAATCGTTAGTGGTTCAGACTGATTCGTCAAGAGACTGGATGCTTTTTCTGATAAATCTTCTGGTAGGGTGATGACCATATAGTAGTCCCCTTCTTCCAAACCTCTTTCCGCATCCTTTTCTGATACAAAGTGGAAATCCAGACTTTGGCTCTCTTTCATATTATCCACCATATCATCACCAATGGTGAGGGTTTTAGCTTGAAAGCTCGCCGACTGGTCTTGATTGACAACTGCTACAGGCAGCTGGTCTAGTCGACCGTAAGGGTCCCACATAGAAGTTAGGAAACTAATGTTATATAAGGCTGGGACACAGGCAACACCAATAATGGTAACCAAAGTCATTGGTTTTTTGAAAATATTCTTTACTTTTTGTAACATAAGCAACTCCTTTAGACATGTTGTCCAAAAACTGATAAAATACATTATACAAGTATCATTTTCAAAATCAAGTTAGAAGAACCGTTTTTAGACACTATGTCTAAAAACGTTCAAAAGGAGAAATTATGGGAACAGATAATCGAAAAGAACGGACACGTCAGGCAATTTTAGAAGCCATGATTACTTGTCTTGAATCGCAACCTTTTAACGAAATTACAACCACACACCTGGCAAGTCAAGCCGGCATCAGCCGTTCTAGTTTTTATACACATTATAAGGATAAATATGAATTGATTGAGGCCTATCAAAAAGATTTATTTCATCAATTCGAATACATTTTTGATCGTCATGGGCAGAATAGAACACAAGTTTTTTTAGAAATTTTTCAATTACTCTATCGAGAACAACTCCTTTCTGCCTTGCTCAGTCATCATGGTACACAGGAAATTCAACAATTTCTAATCCATAAGGTCCGCATATTGATTGCAAGGGATTTGAAAGAATATTTCAAAGAACCATTATCAGAAAAGGAAAAAGAATACCGGAGTATTTATTTTTCACATGCCTTCTTCGGTATCATGCAGGTATGGATAAAAAATGGGAAGCAAGAATCACCTCAATTCATGACGGATTTTCTAATCAAAATGTTACCGTAAACATTATTTTCTGCCTTCACAACTTAAGAAATATGGTATAATAGCTATATCGTGCAAACGTTTTCTTAAAAGGAGATGAATGAAATGATTCAGGCAGAACATCTATCAAAAACCTATTCTATTATCGATAAGGAAGTGGGACTCAAAGGCTCTATCAAGGCCTTTTTCAAGCCCAAGAAAAAGGCCATTCCTGCTGTTCAAGACATTTCCTTACAGGTGAGAAAAGGAGAAATTATCGGCTATATCGGCTCCAATGGTTCCGGTAAGTCGACCACCATCAAAATGCTGACAGGTGTTCTCTATCCAGACCAAGGCTCCGTCCGCATCAATGGTCTTAATCCACAAGAAAACCGCAAGGCTGTCAATAAGCAAATCGGCGTTCTCTTTGGACAAAAATCTCACTTGGACTGGAACTTGCCTGTTCAAGAATCTTTTATCCTTCACGCAAAAATCTACGATGTCCCAGATAAGATTTTCAAAGAGAGATTGGCTGTCTTGATTGACCTATTGGACTTGGCAGATATCATGAAACAACCCATTCGTAATCTTTCACTTGGCCAACGGGTTCGCTGTGAATTTGCGGCTATCTTTATCCACCAACCTGCTGTTGTCTTTTTGGACGAACCAACCATCGGCTTGGATGCCAGCGTCAAGGAGACCATTCGCTCCTTCATCCGCTATATGAATCAAGAATACCAGACCACCTTTTTGATTACTTCCCATGATATGAAGGACATCGAAAGCCTCTGTGAGCGGATTTTTATCATTGATAAGGGCAAGAAAGTCTACGATGGTTCACTGACCGTCCTCAAAGAACGCTTTTCCACAGTCAAGACCATTCTCTTCTCAACAGAAAAACCAATTGAAAAAGCCTTGCAAGTGGATGGCTGGGAGTTTGAGCAGTTGGATGACTTCCACTTTGAAATCCATTATCAAAGCAAGGTATGGACCAGTGCCCAGGTGATTGAACAAGTCTTCAATCATTATGCCATTGAAGATGTTACCATGAAGGAATTGGAAATTGAAACCATGGTCCGCCAAATTTATGAGGAGGGTATCCATGCGTAAATATCTCTACATGACCCGCCTGACCATGATGAATGCTATGCAGTATAAGGCTTTCTTTCTGGCTACCTTCGTTTCACTGGCAGTGAAGATTTTGGTAGCTCTCTATGTCTGGAAAACCATTTTCTTCACTCAATCAGAAGTCAATGGCTTTACCCTACAAACCTTTACCACCTACATCATCTTTGCCAATCTACTAGCCAGTTTGAATTCTTTCTCACTTGGTGAAGATTTGTCCCATAGCATTTTGAAAGGGAGCATCGCGGGGGAATTTCTCAGACCCTATTCCTTTATCCTAGCCCTCTTTTTCAAGGATCTTGGCAATAAACTCCTGGAACTGGTAAAATTTGCCATCGTTTTTATTGGTATCTTACTGGTTCATCAAGATTTTTATCTACCTGATGGCCAAACCATTTTTCTCTTTCTAGTCAGCTCGATTTTGGGTATGTTTATCGTTCAACTACTGGATATGGCTTTTGGTTTTTTGGCATTTTTTACAGTCAACGCCTGGGGAGTCATGCTTCTGAGAATGGGACTTTTCAATCTAGCCTCGGGGGCACTATTGCCACTCAGCTTCTATCCACAGGCTGTGGGAAACTTTTTGAAACTCCTTCCCTATAATTATGCGGTTAACGTTCCAGTTTCTATTTTATTAGGACAGGAAAGCGATATAACTGCTTTGGGATTGCAAGTTATATGGATACCCATTCTAGCCTGCTTCATCGCTCTACTCTGGTCCCAAGCCAAGCGTCGTATTGTCATTTTTGGAGGTTAACATGAAGAAATATATCAGCCTCTATCTATATAACATCAAGGTCTACATGATAGCCCAGATGTCCTTTCGGGTGGACTTCTTCATCGGGCTTTTCTCCTCGTTGATTGAACAAATTGTCTACCTGATTTTCCTCAATATTCTCTTTGGAAATATCAAGGAAATCGCTGGTTTCAACTACGGTCAAATGCTTTTCATCTATGGAATAGCGACCGTCGGACGCTCCATTCACTTGATTTTCTTTGACAATCTCTGGATGTTTGGCAGTCGCTACATCCGACAAGGCGAATTTGAACGCCTCCTCCTCATGCCTGTCAATCCTCTTTTTCAACTAATTTGCGAACGAATTCAACCACAAGGAATCGGAACAACCATTATCGGTTCCCTTGCACTAGTCCAGGCTTCACATGAGCTAGGCATGGAATGGAGTCTTGGAAAACTAGCCTTACTAATCTTTATTGCCATTTGTATCGGCCTACTCTATGCAGCCATTCAACTCGGTCCAACGGCTCTAGCATTTTGGATTGTAGAGTCTTTCCCTCTGACCATGGGGATTTTCTCCCTCAATCAAATGGCTCAGTATCCCCTCAACATCTATCCAAAAATCATTCAAATCCTGCTGATTTTTGTTTTCCCCTACGCCTTTACCGCCTACTTCCCAGCTCTCTACTTCCTAGATTTGTCCATGTGGGGACTGGCTTTACCGCTGGTGGTAGTGGTCCTATTTTCCATCAATTATAAGCTCTTCCGCTATGGTATGACCAAGTTCACCAGCGTAGGAAATTAAAAGAGCTAGAATTCTCTGTCCTGAGAGTTCTAGCTTTTTCTTTATCACTATAAAACAAGTTCCTCAAGCACCTGAAACACACCGGCTTCCAAATGGCTAGGGGCCATGTATTTGGCAACTGCCTTGACCTTGTCTGTCGCATTTTCCATGGCATAGGAAACACCAACATAGGACAACAATTCGATATCATTATCCGAATCACCAAATGCTACAACCTGATCTGGTTCAATATCTAAACTGTTCAAAACCTGTTCCAAGCCCCATGCCTTATGGATACCCTGCGGTAGAATGTCAACGGACCCATAACCACTGGTTACAGCCACCAACTGACCGTGAAAAACCTGATTAAAGGCTTCCGTCATCTTATCCACACGCGCTTCTGGAACCCAAAGACCAACCTTGTGTATTGAGTCTGAAACTGGATAGGCACTGAGGTCGTCTAGATAGGTCACACGATTTTGGAAGGCAGTCATTTGTGCGGGTTCAATGGGCAAATTCGTCCCTTCAAATGGCACACCTGCCCCAACCTGCATATAAATGTCCTTCTCCGTTGACAACATTAGGCAGACCTCTGCCCAACGGTCTTTGAAATAGTCTAAAACTGCTCTGATTTCTTCTTGCTGAATGCTTCGCCGAATGATGGTTTTGCCAGCTTGATAGACATGGGAACCATTATCTGCTACAAAAATCAAGCGTTCTTCAAATCCTTTAAAGAGTTGAAGTAATCTACCTATTCCATTGCCACTGGCGATGACAAATGGGATGCCTTTCTCCTCTAGCTTATCCAAAATCCATGCAAAACGTTCTCTGTCAAAACTCCCCTGACCATCTAAGAAAGTCCCATCCATATCTGTTGCAATCAGCTTTATCATACAATCTAACCTTTTCCCTTTCAAGGGGGGCAAAAAACAAGTAGGTCTGCATCTAAAATCCTAGTATAATTTCTTTTATTATACCACACAGTTAACATGAAACATAATATCCAAAAATTAAGAGAGGCTTTTTAATGCTACCGAAGAATGTAAAGTGTATTTCTCGAGTTTATCAGTAACACATATTTAAATACGCTGTATTCCCTAATTTAGGCTAATACAGTCATTTATAAGCGAAAATAATCTTTATCATCCCTCTATCTGCTAAAAAATAGCAGACACAGGACAGTAAGACAAAAAACCAAATAGCATATACAAAAACTGTCAAAAGTGTAAACTCCTTCATGATGAGCAATGGTAAATTTACCAGATAATACTGCCCAAAAGCCGTTGACAAGGTAAACAAGCCTGCAAATGACAGTAGGAATGCAAAAGGGACCGCAAGGATAAGTTCCCTCCTACATTTTCCTAAAAAGAGGACAATAATATTAGCAAATAGTGTATAAACAAAAGCTACTACTCCATATCCAATCACCCACGATAACAGAGTAATATTAGAAAAAACAAGTTCACCATCTATCATCTCGAGTACAAGCATTGCAAAAAAGATTAGCTCACTGAGTAAGAGATTCATCAGCAAAGCAAGAATAAACTTTGATTGAATGAATCTTTTTAAATCCACTGGAATCAGTCTAAGATTCGCAATCGTTTTAGAGTCTTGCTCTATTCTTATCAAATCCACTACAATCATACTGGAAAAAGGAAGGAGAAAATAATAGTTCAAAAAGAAAAAGCCATTTTCCAAATACCAACCATTTACACTACCATATCGATGGCCTTGATACAGCTGATTACCCATCACAAATTCCAACAAAAAGAGAAAAATGACAACCAAAGGCAGACTATATAGGAATTTGCGACGTCGTAGCTTGCTTAATTCGAGCATAAACATTTAATTTTCCGCCTTTCTTAACCAGAATTTAATGGATAGAAAAGATAAGACAAATAAAGATAAACCTAAGACAATACTTGATACGAAAGCCGGCTGTTGTAGAACTACTCCTTCGCTATTTCCTTCCCAGATTAAACTAGTAGCACTTGTAATTGGACTGATGTTTGGGCTTGTCCTTGCTAGAAAGAAGGATACCAAAACATAGATAACTCCTACCAAATTCCCAATGATATCCTTTCCTTTTCCTTTAATCATCACGAAAGCAACTAAAGGAAATACACCAACAGGAATCAACAAACCGCTACTAATACATAGATATAAAAATCTTAGCAATAAAGGCAATGTGACCGTTGAAGAAAATCGGGATAGTAATGCAAATAAGGAAACGGAAACATAGGTAAACATCATAATCAACAGAGCATTGATTTCTATATACAATACCTTAGCCCAAAAGGTCTTGATCATATTCGCTGAAGCAAGTTGCAAGTTGTTCATTATATTATAGCGATATTCCACACCAAACGCCTGTATAGTATAAGAGACACAGTACAAGGGGAGAATTAAAAAATTCAAATAAGACAAGGAAAATTTATAAACAAATGGAAAAGAGTCAAACAAACCTCGTGCATCATTTACATAATAAAAGATAAGAGCTAGATAGAGAGCAATCACACCATATACAACCATATTCAGTTTTTGATGCTTTTGTTTGAGAAATTCAATTTTTACTAACTCAAGCAATTCCCTCACCTCCAGTTATTCGCTCAAAATAATCCTCCAAACTTTCATGGTTTCTATAGAAATATTCTTTTAGGACTATTCCATTTTCCTTTAAAATAGCAGAAACAGCTGCAATATCAAAATCAGATGGACCTCCCTGAAGTTCAAGGTCTACATCAGAAAGAATACTTACGACTCCTTTCAGTTTGAATTTGCAAAGAACTTCCTTAGCCTGGTGGGCATCAGAAACGGTTAGATGAACTTTATTTTGCTCTGTGTCACTTACTGGTCCTTTCATACTCTTTTCAGCTATTAAGTGAGCATTGTGCAATATTCCCACTCTGTCAACAAGTTTTTCAAGCTCTGAGATAATGTGACTGGATATTAAAATAGAAATGCCTTGATCAGTACTAAGTTCTTTTAAATAGCGACGCATTTCAAGGATACCAATAGGATCCAAACCATTTGTTGGTTCATCTAGTATCAGAACTTGCGGGCGGTGCATAATCGCATTGGCGATTGCCAAGCGTTGCTTCATTCCGAGAGAATACTGCTTGAATAATTTCCTATCCTCTCCGTCTAACCCAACAACTTGTAAAGCTTGGTCTACCTGTTTTAGAGAAATACCTCTCAGTCTTGCAAAAATAGAAAGATTTTCTTTACCTGTTAAGTTGGGATAAAAAGCTGCACTATCTAGTACCACACCAACTCGAGATAATAAATCCTTAGAAAATTCCCCTGACAGTTTTTCGGATAGAATCCTCACTTCACCGCTATCCATCTCTATCAACCCTAAAATAGCCTTGATAAAAGTTGTTTTACCAGCACCATTTCTTCCTAGTAATCCATAAATCTCTCCTTGATTTAGCGTAAAATTTATCTTTTCAAGGATAATTCTCCCATCATACGATTTTGACAAATTGGATGTCTGTATTACTTGATGTTGCATTTTATATTCCTCCTAGCACCCATACATTCGTATTTAGAGATAACACGAGTTAATCTTTAGAGCAAAGGTCAACCTCGTCAGTATAAACGTTTATTTTCTTCATTTCTCTACTATTCAGAATTAAAATATCGAAATGCCTCAATCAGCCATATCTACATCCACAACATCAAAATTTACAATGTTAGAATGGTAGGAATAGTGAGAAATTAACGTTTCATCATCAATAATTTGAGTATTCGGCATTTTAGATACAAAACCAAACACAAAAATTAAAGCGAGAGCCATCTTTGGTATTAAGTTTAATTTTCGCATCATATTGAAAACCCTTTCTTAGTTCTTAAATATATTCTATCATTTTCCTAAAAAACAGCAAGTTTTTTTTGAACTTTATTTTCAAAAAATTACTATCTGACATTTTTGCTATTTGCATTTTTAGCAAAAAGTAGATATAATAGTTCTAAAACTTGAAATTGAAAAGGGAACATATGAATAATATACTAGGTGAACGTTTAAAAATTTTAAGAAAACAAAAAAATCTATCCCAAAAAGAATTAGCTGAGGGAATTTGTGAACCCAGTCAACTTAGCAAGTTCGAACGTGGCTTAGTGAATCCTTCCTCAAAATTACTCAACCAACTTGCTAAACGATTAGAAATTTCTATGGACTACTTTTTTGATGAAGATATCGTTATTCACTCAAACCTCGAATCCTTTAAGTCAATTGCGACAAAATTGTTAGAAGATAGAGACTATAAAGAACTTGAATATCTCACTATTCTTGAACGCAATAATAATTCCGTGCTTTCAAATGATGATAATTGTTATCTTGAATGGATTGATGCAATCCTTCTTTTCTACAACTATCATCAAAAAGAAGAAGCTATTTCTCAATTAGAAACTTTACTATATAAGGTAAACAATCATGAAATAACTTACTTAAATATTTTAAATACACTATCCAACTTTTACTCTTTAACTAATCAAATTATCAAATATGAAACAAATTACAAAAAACTAGTAAAAGAATACCAAAACAAGAATCTTTCCGTCTCTACCTATCTCTTTGGTTATATAAAAATTCAGTATAACTACTCCTACCACTTATGGAAACAGGGAGAAACACTCTCTGCTATAAAAATAGCGATGCAAACGATTGAATTATGCAAACTACATCACACTAGCTATCAACTCGCCCCCCTATTAACGATTGTTGCAAACGCTGGAGAAAAATTTCTCCCTAAAGATAAAAGAAAAGAATATTACACAGACGCAAAGAACCTTTGTAAAATCTACGATAATGATCTTATGTATCTTCAACTCGAAGAAGCTTTAAATAAAAATTTTGCAGATTAAATACTCTAAATCCTAAAAAACAAGATTACTTGAATCTGTTACACTAGACTGGACAGAAATTATAAAGTGTTCTATACTGAGAAAAACAGGAGAAAACTATATGTCTAGAAGAATTCGCCGTCACTTCACCGATGACTTTAAGCAACAGATTGTTGAGCTTCACAAGGCAGGAAGAAAGTGGAGTGAATACATCAAGGAGTATAACTTGACCCCTTCAACCTTTGACAAGTGGGTAAGACAAGCCAAAACAACCGGTTCCTTCAAGTCTGTTGATAATCTGACCGACGAGCAGCGTGAGCTCATTGCCCTAAGAAAGAGAAATAAAGAGCTAGAAATGCAATTAGGCATCCTATCACATCAAAACACTCAACTTGTGTTCTCACTCTGATACTTACCCCCTATATGACAAAAAGCCTTGCAATTAAGGCTTTTCATTATCCCTTTCGTTCCAAGATTTCTAAACTTTTACGAGCAATGCTACACACTCGACGTGGTCTGTCTTTGGTAACATACAATTTAACGATTCACGAATCAAAGGTGTCTAAACAAAATGCATCATCTTTAATAGCATTGAAACTATATCTACGGACAGCTAAAAAGCCTTGGAAACAGCTAGTTCCAAGGCTTTTTCTGTATTCTATTGTATCAATTTCCTTACTCCGATATCTGTTGCAACTAATCGAACTACCATATTCTCTCCTTACCAATTTAGATTTACAAAATCCTTCATTTCTTGATAGGCTGTGTCCACACGCGCCTGGGTATCTGGATCCAACTGCCCATAATACTGACCGCCTTCTACCCAATCTTGCAAGATATAGGTTTGATACGCAAATTGTTCATAACCTTCTGACGAATACGTCCCCTTGGACAAGCGATTGACCCAGGTCGGATGAGCTTGGGCTGTCTGGATGCTGGTCTGCCCATTCTCTTTCTGAACGGTAATATCCATCAAAACACCCCGTTCTGTCCACTGGGCATTGGGTGTGTCTTCCATGCTTTCGATACGCTGGTTTGACAGGAAGTTGCCCATAGAATAGATAATCAATTTTCTCTGCCCATCTTTCTCAAGAATTTCAGCCGGCTCGACCACATGGGGATGTCCTCCCAAAACAATATCAGCCCCCCAATCAATCATTTGACGATACAGAGTGGTCTGCTCCTCTGTTGGTTCCAACTGGTACTCCACTCCAGTTTGAGGCATGACAATGGTTATATCAGCCTCTTGCTCTGCCCGTTCAATCTCAGCACGCATTTTTTCTTGATGAAAATCGGACAGGTAGCCATCATACTCCTCCTGACTAAGTAAGACTTCCAATCCATTAAAACCATAAGCATAGGCTAAAACAGCTATACGGATACCATTGACCTCTCGAATGTAGATCGGAGCAGTTGACCGATTTCCTTCCGCATAAACACCAACAGTATCTACACCAACTTCCTTGAATGTATTAACTGTAGAAACCAGACCAGACAGGTGAGAATCCAAGATATGATTGTGGGCCAAATCCACCACATCATAGCCTGCATCACGGATGTTACTAGCAACGATACTAGGAGCATTAAAGAGCGGATAGCCTGCCAACTCCATATCCGGAGAAATGGTTCCCTCAAAGTCTGCAATGGCAAAATCAGCCTGCTCAATCCAGGGTTTAACATAGGTGAAATTCTCAGAAAAATCATAGCTTCCATCCACTTGCTCTGCCCCCCAGAGAATCGGCAAATGGTAAAGTAGGTCTCCGTGAGCCATAATGCGAGCAGTCCTTACTCCCTTGTCTCCTTGGGTTTGACCAGTCTCTTCTTGTAACTGAATTTCCGAGCTAGGTGTAAATTGTTCCAAGACAAAAATAAGCCCCAACAAAAACAGTGCTAGACAAGCAATAAATACTAATTGTTGTCGGCTTCTTATTGAGGATACTCTCTTAGAACGGCTATATGTCCTAGATTGTGACATCTTCTCACCTCCTCTTTCCTTATCCTTATTATACGCTTTTTATCCTAAAAAATCTATAGAAAAACGGGGATAAACCCCCGCTTCCTCCTAGTCAATATACTGTAACTTTCCACGGAAATCGTCAATGGTTTCATAGCCCTTTTCTGCCATAATAGCCTCCAATTCAGCAGTAATGCGCTCAAAGGCAGACAGACCTTCCTTTTGCAGAGTTGTGCCAATTTGAACCATGCTGGCGCCGCAGAGAATGTGTTCAAAGGCGTCGCGCCCTGTCAAAACACCGCCTGTTCCGACAATCTGAACTTCAGGTTTCAACCGTTGGTAAAAGGCATGGACATTGGCCAAGGCAGTCGGTTTGATGTATTCGCCTCCGATACCACCAAAACCATTTTTAGGCTTGATAACCACCTGCTCATCTTCAATATAAAGTCCATTGCCAATGGAGTTAACACAGTTGACAAAGGCTAAAGGAAATTGATTAAAAATAGCGGCTGCCTGATCGAAGTGGACAATATCAAAGTAAGGTGGCAATTTGATGCCCAGCGGTTTGGTGAAGTAGCTAAATACCTCTCGCAAGATGGTTTCCGTCGTTTCAAAGTCATAGGCAATCTGCGGTTTACCAGGAACATTTGGACAGGAGAGATTAAGCTCAACAAGTCCCTTAAAATCACTTGCCTCTACCGTTTTTAAAATCTCATGTGTTTCATCTGGCGACATCCCAACAAGAGATAGAACAAATGTTCTCTCGGGCTCACTTTCCTGCAATTCCAAGAGGTAGTCCAAATAATAACGGAGCCCCTGATTGGGCAAGCCCATAGAATTGATAGAACCAAGGGGCACATTTTGATAACGGGGTTCTGGATTGCCCGCTCGGTAGTCCAATGTTGCTGTTTTGGTCACAAAGGTCCCTGCCGCTGAATCCTTGACGGCATTCAATTCTTCCTTGGTCATACACCAAACCCCCGCCGCATTCATCAGGCAGTTGTCAAATGCAAATCCACCCAGTGTCGTTGCTGTTGAAACCATGATTTCCTCCTAGTGATTGTTTCGTTTGACTGATTATACCATATCTTCTTGACCAACCCAATGGATTGCTGTCAATGTTCGCCTTTGCTTAAATTTTTATTAAAAATATTCAGAATAATGTATTTTTTACTTTACAAGAAAAATTGGAAGTGCTATAATAATCAACAGATAAATTAAATTGTCAGACAATTTAATAAATAAAAAAGAAATCAGGTGACCCTATGTCAAATGCAAAAGCTTATATTGCCCAATCATTTGAAGCTGTTAAAGCTCGCAACCCACATGAAACTGAGTTCCTTCAAGCTGTTGAAGAACTCTTCAATACGCTTGAACCTGTCATCGAAGCACACCCAGAATACATCGAAGAAAACATCTTAGCCCGTATCGTTGAACCAGAGCGTGTGATCAGCTTCCGTGTTCCATGGACTGACAAGGACGGTAAAGTGCAGGTGAACCGTGGCTACCGTGTACAATACAACTCAGCAGTAGGTCCTTACAAGGGCGGTCTTCGCTTCCACCCAACTGTTAACCAATCTATCTTGAAGTTCCTCGGTTTTGAGCAAATCTTCAAAAACGTTTTAACTGGTCTCCCAATCGGCGGTGGTAAAGGTGGTTCAGACTTCGATCCTAAAGGCAAGACTGATGCTGAAATCATGCGTTTCTGCCAAAGCTTTATGACAGAATTGCAAAAACACATTGGTCCTTCTCTTGACGTTCCTGCCGGTGACATCGGTGTTGGTGGTCGCGAGATTGGTTATATGTACGGTCAATACAAACGCCTTCGCCAGTTTGATGCAGGTGTCTTGACCGGTAAGCCTCTTGGCTTCGGTGGTTCACTCATCCGCCCAGAAGCAACTGGTTACGGCTTGGTTTACTTTACTGACAATATGTTAGCTGCAAACGGTAAATCCTTCAAAGACCAAACTGTTCTTATCTCAGGTTCTGGTAACGTAGCTCAATTTGCAGTACAAAAAGCTACTGAACTTGGAGCAAAAGTTATCTCTGTGTCTGATTCAAATGGTTACATCATTGATGAAACAGGTATCGATTTCGACCTTCTCTGCGATATTAAGAACAACCGTCGCGCTCGTTTGACAGAGTACGCTGCTGAAAAAGCAAGTGCTCAATACTTCGAAGGTTCTGTATGGAACTACGCTGGCAAGGCTGACATCGCCCTTCCATGTGCTACTCAAAACGAAATCAACGGTGAGCAAGCGGCTGCCCTTGTGAAAAACGGCGTTTACTGTGTGGCTGAAGGTGCCAACATGCCATCAGACCTTGACGCTATCAAAGTCTACAAAGAAAATGGCGTTCTTTACGGTCTTGCTAAAGCAGCAAACGCTGGTGGTGTAGCTGTATCTGCCCTTGAAATGAGCCAAAACAGCCTTCGTCTTTCATGGACTCGTGAAGAAGTAGACGGCCGTCTCAAAGACATCATGGCCAACATCTTCAATACAGCCAAAGAAACTGCTGAAAAATACAACCTTGGTACAGACTACCTTGCAGGTGCTAACATTGCAGCCTTCGAGCAAGTTGCGGATGCAATGATTGCTCAAGGATTAGTGTAAGAAAACTTTTAGCATTCCATACTATAGTAAAAAAACTCCCAAATTGACGTGCCAATTTGGGAGTTTTTCTAATACTGCTATCGACAAACAGCCCTATCAGAACTGCCTATTTTCATTCTAAATCTGCTCTCTGGTTAGCTCACCTTATTTTCAACTAGGAATACAGATGAAACTTCCTAGCCAAAAGACCCTGCCCAAAGGGAATTGGACAAGGTCTTTTATACTGTCTTCATTTACTTAGTCAAAATTTGGAGGGTTTCAAGAAGTTGGTCCACATGGACTTCAACTGTGTCACCTGTTCCCTTGATTTTCACTTCGACGATGCCGTCCGCTGCTTTTTTACCAACGGTCACACGGATTGGCAAACCAATCAAGTCGCTGTCAGAGAATTTAACACCGACACGCTCATTACGGTCGTCTGTCAAGACTTCATAACCAGCTCCGACCAAGCTCGCTTCGATAGACTGAGTCAAGGCCATAGCTTCTTCATCTTTGACATTGACTGGAATCAAATGCACATCAAACGGTGCCAATTCTTTAGGGAAGTTGATACCCCAAGCGTAACGGTATTCACCTTTTGGTGTCTTGTTAACAAAGAGACGAGCGTGTTGCTCAAGAACTGCCGACAAGAGGCGGCTAACACCGATGCCGTAGCATCCCATGATAATCGGCATAGAACGACCATTCTCATCCAAGATGTTGGCATTCATGCTATCTGAATAGCGTGTACCGAGTTTGAAGATGTGACCAATCTCGATACCACGGGCAAAGTTGAGAACCCCGTGTCCGTCTGGAGAAGGCTCGCCTTCCTTGACTTCGCGAATGTCCACATACTCCGTCACTTGGAAATCACGACCTGCATTGGCACCTGTGTAGTGGAAACCGTCTTCGTTGGCACCGACTACAGCATTTTTCACATCTTGCACCTTGCGGTCTGCAATAATCTTGATATTTTCTGGCAAGCCGACTGGGCCAAGAGAACCAAAGCCTGCACCGAAGACTTTTTCTGCATCCGTTGGACTAGCTACATCAAAGAAATCAGCTCCAAGGTGGTTTTTCAACTTAACATCGTTGACCTGGTCATTGCCAACAAGAAGGGCAACAACTGGCTCGCCATCTGCCATAAAGAGCATGGTTTTGATGGTTTGCTCTTCAGCGACATTCAAGAAGGCTGCCACTTCGTCGATGGTTTTAGCATCTGGTGTAGCAACTTTAACCAAGTCTTCTTCAACTACAACTACTGTACTTGGTTTGTACTCGCTAGTTGCCATTTCTAGGTTGGCAGCGTAGCCAGATTCGCTAGAGTAGGCGATGGTATCTTCACCAGACACAGACCATGCCAAGAGCTCTGCCTTGATCGCTTCAAGAACATCCTCTGGGATTTCCTCAAAAGAAGCAACCGACTTGTCCAAGACAACCCAACGGTCCAGGTCAGTACGGTCTGGTGTAATGGCCATAAATTCCTGGCTATCCTTACCACCCATGGCACCACCGTCACCGATAATGGCCTTAAACTCCAATCCTGCACGAGTAAAAATAGCCTCGTAAGCCGCCTTGTAGTCATCGTAGGTCTGGTCCAGACTCTCGTAGCTAGCATGGAAGCTGTAGCCGTCTTTCATGATGAACTCGCGACCACGGAGAAGACCGTTACGCGGGCGTTTTTCATCACGGTATTTTGGCTGGATTTGATAGATGTTGAGCGGCAACTGTTTGTAAGATTGCACCGCATCACGCGCCAATAGTGTCACCGTTTCTTCGTGAGTTGGTCCCAAGATAAAGTCAGAACCTTCGCGGTTTTTGAGCTTGTAAAGATCGTCGCCATATGTTTCGTAACGACCTGACTCACGCCAAATGTCCGCTGACAAGAGGGCTGGCGCCAAAAATTCAATGGCATCAATCTTATCAAACTCCTCACGCATGATATTTTTTGCTTTTTCAATCACACGGTTAGCCAAAGGCAAGTAGCTGTAAATACCAGCAGAAATCTGACGGACATAACCCGCACGCAACATCAAAGCGTGGCTAATCACCGACGCATCCGAAGGCATCTCCCGCAAAGTCGGGATAATCATTTTAGACTGTTTCATAGTTAAGATATAAGTGCGTTAAGAAAACGAAACGAAAATAGGAAACCTAACGCAGTGCCTTTGGCACTAGGCAGGTTTATCTTTTTCGTAAAGTTTTTAGCACGCATTCAATTCCTTTCGTAGTTTACTTGATTAGAAATCCAGAGGCGTAGCTCTCAATCTATTTTCCGAGTTTTTAGACCGAGTTCAATTACGACCCTCCTTAATTCCTTTCATCGTTTGTTGGTCAGGAAGACACAGGTTTCAGCCTGTGTTCAATTCCTTTCGTAGTTTACTTGATTAGAAATCACAGAAGTCACTTTTTCAAAACCCTCGCTAACGCTCGAGTTCAAATCTGAAAACTCTCTGTTCCTTTCTTTTTCGTATTTTTCAGAACTTCCTGCGTTTAGCACGCATTCAATTCCTTTCTTAGCGAGATTTTAGAAGAATACACGCATAATGTCATTCCAGGTCACAACTAGCATAAGAACGACCATAATAGCAACTCCTGCCAGAGTGATATAGGATTCTGTTTCTGGCTTGAGCGGTTTTCTGCGAATACCTTCTAAAATATTCATAACGATTTTACCGCCATCCAAGGCTGGAATAGGGATAAGGTTAAAAATACCAATATTGATAGACAGCATAGCCATCAGGTTAAAGACTGAGAACCAGCCATTTGCAGCAGCTTGATTGCTGACAGAATAAATAGCCACAGGTCCGCCCAACTGCTTGACATCAAAATTGGCAATCAAGTTCTTTAAGGCAGTCACAACAATAAGGGCTGTCCCACCTGCTTGCTGGAAACCACCAACAATCTTATCAAAGAAACCTGTTTTTAGAATGGGTGAAACGCCAATTCGGTAACTATCTTCAACCTTTTCAGCGGTTACTGTGATTGTTTTTTCAGCTCCTTCATGCTCTACGACCAACTCAAAACTTGGAGCTGTAGTAGCTTCTGAAGCTGCCTGACTGATGATACCAGCAATCTCTGTGTAATTGTCCGTTGCTTGACCATTGATAGACAAAATCTTATCACCAGTCACTAAACCAGCTGCCTGTAAAGCGCCGCCGTCTGTAATACGGACTGCATTGCTTGTTGGATCTGCAACACCACCCTGAGCAAAGACAAGCATGATGAAAATAAAGGTACCTAGAATAAAGTTATTCATAGGACCAGCAAAGTTGGTTATCAACTTCCCCCAGACAGTCGCATTTTGATATTGAACATCCAGCGGAGCAATCCGAACTTCCGTTCCATCTTCCTCTACAATCGTAGCATCGTGATCAACCTTGTAAGTCTTGTTTTCATCTAACACCAAGCCTGTGATTTCTAGTTTTTCCTCAAAATCAAAACCGGTCACGTTCATAGGTAAACTCAGATTATCAAGTTGTTTGCCGGAAAGATTGATACGAGTAACAACCCCATCAGCATTCAAGGTCAGGCTAGCTGGCGTCCCCGTCTTAATTTCCGTCTTATCTTCTCCCCAACCAGCCATACGTACATAGCCACCGAGCGGAAGGATACGAATAGTATAAGCCGTCCCATCTTTACCAATGTGAGCAAATATTTTAGGACCCATACCAATGGCAAATT
This sequence comes from Streptococcus suis, assembly GCF_002960625.1. GTDB lineage: Bacteria > Bacillota > Bacilli > Lactobacillales > Streptococcaceae > Streptococcus > Streptococcus suis_T. Next base: position 18,504 of record NZ_POJH01000011.1, on the reverse strand, counting down.
CTCTGACAAGGATACCCGATTTTTTGGCAAAGTAGAAATGCCCAAATTCATGAACAACTACAATCACACCAAATATAAAGATAAAGGCTAAAATTCCCTTCATAGTCCCTCCTTAAAACAGTCCAAAGAAGTGCATGATAGGAAGGACAAAGATCATACCATCAAAGCGGTCTAAAATACCACCATGACCTGGAATCAGATTGCCAGAATCCTTGACACCAAAGTGGCGCTTAATAGCACTTTCTACTAAATCACCAAATTGAACAAAAGCAGAGAAGATGGCCACCAATACCAACATCAAGAAGAAGGGGTAACCTGCTCGAAGGCTTTTATCAACCAATAAGAAAATAATCGACAAGACGAGAGCTGAGCCAATCCCACCAAAAAATCCTTCCACCGTCTTATTGGGTGATACTTTTGGTAATAACTTTCTTCGACCAAATTGGCGACCAACCAGATAAGCCCCAATATCCGTTGCCCATACAATACAAAGTGCAAACAGTACCTTATTCAAGCCATCCGTCCGTGCCAACAGCAAATTATGAAAACCAATCCCTACATAAAAACTGGAGGCAATCGGAAAAACAACATCCGAGTAGTTGTACTCTCCCAAATTAAAAACGGTCGTCCCTAGAAGAAGGAAAACAACAATGGCATAGGCTGTATAGTTGCCATCTGTTGGAAGAAAAGTCAAGTAATGCTGCAAGGGCAAGGTCAAAACCAAACTTGCCAACATGGCCAAAGTCCCCTCAATAGAGTAGGGAGTTAAACCGTGCATCTTAATCAATTCAGCCGTAGCAATCATCGCTAATAGGCCTACGAAGAAATGAAAGGCAGTTCCTCCTAGCAATAAAAAGGGAAGGAAGACCGCAAAAGCAATCCCTCCAAATACCACTCGTTTCTGCAAATCGTTTGTCATAACCTCTCCTTACACGCCACCAAAACGCCTGTGGCGACGGTTGTATTCTTTAATAGCTAATTTCAGTGCCTCACCATCAAAATCTGGCCAAGCAATATCTGTAAAATACAGCTCACTATAGGCTGTCTGCCAAGGCAAGAAATTACTCAAGCGCAATTCTCCACTGGTCCGAATAACCAAATCAGGATCACGAAGAGCAGGCGACAGACTTCCAGTATAGAGATAGTCCGCAATCAGCTTTTCATCAATATCCCCTGGATTAAACTTAGCATCCAAGACATCTTGTGCAATGGCCTTGATTGCTCGGGTCACTTCATCACGCCCACCGTAGTTCAGGGCAAAATTCAAAATTAAACCCGTATTATTCTTGGTTTTTTGCTCTGCCTTGTACAAGGCATTCAAAGTAGGCTCTGGAAGCTTAGAATGGTCCCCAATCATCTGGATTTTAACATTATTGGCATGGAGTTCTGGAACATATTTATCATAAAATTCCACAGGCAAGTTCATGATAAACTTCACTTCTTTCTCTGGTCTGGACCAATTTTCTGTTGAAAAAGCATAGACCGTCAAGACTTTCACACCTAAATCTGCTGCTGTCTTGGTCACTTTTTGAAGGGCATCCATTCCAGCCTTGTGCCCCATAATCCGAGGTTGCATCCGCTTCTTGGCCCAGCGACCATTGCCATCCATGATGACCGCTATATGCTTGGGTACCTCAATAGCTGTTTCAAGACTTTCCTTCTTTTTAAATTGAAATTTGAACATGGTAGTTTCCTTAAGATATTATTTACTCTATTTTCTCCGTCATACTGACAAAAAATAAGGATATAATCAGTCTATTATACCATATTTGTAGGGATTTAAGCAAAAATCAGCTAGCACAGTCAAGCAAAAAACCGAGGGTCCCCTCGGCTTTCAGTCATCTATTCTTCAATAGCTGTTTCTGTTTTTTCTTGACTTGCTTCTTCTACGATAGCTGAAGCTGCTGGAGTACTGGCTACACGGTTACGAATAGCCCCACGTTCAAAGGTCAGGTAGACCCCATCCACGTCCAAGACAACCTTCTTCTCATCGATTTCATCGACAATACCAAACAAGCCACCAATGGTAACAATCTCATCACCTTTTTTAATCTGACTAAGTGCATCTTGGCGCTGTTTTTGTTGTTTACGCTGGCTATAGAACATAAAGCCAATCATAGCAAGCATCAAAACAGGAAATAATAGTCCTTCCATTTGTGTACCTCTTCTTTTAGTTTATGAACATCATTATACCAAATTCCAGCCTAGAAAGCAAAATTCGGTCGCGCAAAAAAGACCGAACTCCCGTTCAGCCTTTATCCATCTTATTTTGAACTCCACACACTCTCAAGGATGTTGGTCTGTTCACGACCTGGTCCGACTGAGAAGGTTGAGATACGCACGCCTACCAATTCGCTGATACGACGAACATAGTTGCGAGCCGCTTCTGGCAATTCATCTAAGCTACGAACACCTGTGATGTCTTCAGACCAACCTGGCATTTCTTCGTAGATTGGTTTGCAGCGTTTGAGCTGTTCCAAGCTTGCTGGGTAGTGGTCAATCCGCTCACCATCCAAATCGTAAGCCACGCAGATTTTCAAGGTTTCAAGACCTGACAAGACATCAATCGAGTTGAGGGACAAGTTGGTAATACCTGACACACGGCGACTATGGCGCATGACAACAGAGTCAAACCAACCGACACGGCGTGGACGGCCAGTTGTTGTACCGTATTCTTTACCGATTTCACGGATACGGTCTCCGATTTCATCGTGCAATTCAGTTGGGAATGGTCCGTCACCAACACGGCTGGTGTAGGCCTTACATACACCAACAACCTTGTCAATCTTGCTTGGGCCGACACCGCTACCGATGGTCACACCACCAGCAACTGGGTTTGAAGAAGTTACAAATGGGTAGGTCCCTTGGTCAATGTCCAACATAACCCCTTGCGCCCCTTCAAACAAGACACGTTTGCCTTGGTCGAGAGCATCATTCAAAATTACAGAGGTATCAGTCACATATTTCTTGATTTCTTGACCATAAGCGTAGTATTCTTCAAAAATTTCATCAAACTCGATTGGCGTTGACTCGTACATTTTCTCAAACAAACGGTTTTTCTCAGCCAAGTTTGTTTTCAAGCGCTCTGCAAAAATCTCTTTGTCCAAGAGGTCTGCAATGCGGATACCAACACGCGCAGCCTTATCCATATAAGCAGGACCGATACCCTTGTTGGTTGTACCAATCTTGTTCTCACCTTTGGATTCTTCCTGCAACTGGTCCAATTTGATGTGATAAGGCAAGATGACGTGTGCGCGGTCTGAAATCCGCAAATTATCTGTCGTCACACCTGAATCGTGGAGGTAGTTGATTTCCTTAACCAAGGATTTTGGATTGACAACTACACCATTTCCGATAACCGAAATCTTTTCTGGAAAGAAAATTCCAGACGGAATCAAGTGCAACTTATACTTGGTGCCGTCGATAACGATAGTATGTCCTGCATTATCTCCACCTTGATAGCGCGCGATTACTTCAGCATTAGCAGACAAGAAGTCTGTAATTTTACCCTTACCTTCGTCGCCCCATTGGGTTCCTACAACAACTACTGATGTCATATTCACTCTTTCTCTGAACTGGCTGACCAGTCCAGCCTTTCTTCTACTTCTGGCAGGAATCTCACCTGCAAGTTTCGTTTTACAATCTATTCTACCAAAATACGAACATTTTTTCAAGAATTACCAATATTTTCGTTTATATCGGATGTTGTTTCTTGTTGCATTATTTTCAATCTCAAAATACGAACAAACGCTTATCCTGAACATTTTTAAAATTGTTTTTGACAGGAATTCCCGAAGCCTCCCAATCCTGTCCTCTTACCAACTTCATTTTTTCTTTCAAAACGTAGCAGAAATTTGTATTTGTTTTATAAACTAGATAAAATTGGTGTAAGACACTATCAGAAATTGGACGGATTGCATATGTTACAGAAATTATCCCCAAATAGTCCCATCCTCCAAGCCACCTTTGGTTTGGAACGGGAATCCTTACGAATAAATAGCGACAACCGCGTGGCTCAGACACCACATCCTGAAAAACTGGGCTCACGCAGTTTTCACCCCTATATTCAGACCGATTACAGCGAGCCACAACTAGAACTGATTACACCAGTGGCTCATTCGACCAAGGAAGCCCGTCGTTTCCTCGGAGCCATCACGGATGTAGCGGTGCGGTCTATGGAAAAAACGGAATACCTATGGCCCCTGTCCATGCCACCTGTGATTTCAGCGGATGAAATTCAGATTGCTCAGCTGGAAAGTGACTATGAGTATCAGTACCGTGTCGGCTTGGCAGAACGCTACGGCAAGTTACTTCAATCCATGTCTGGCATCCACTATAACTTTGAGCTCGGCAAGGACCTGACCCAGCAACTCTTTGAAGTGAGCGATTACGACGACCTCATCACCTTCAAAAACGCCCTCTATCTCAAGCTGGCTCAGAATTTCCTACGCTACCGCTGGCTCTTGACCTACCTCTACGGAGTTAGCAGTCTGGCAGAAAAAGGATTTTTGACAGAGGAAATTGGCTGCGTGCGGTCCATTCGCAATTCCAACTACGGCTATGTCAACGCCCCTGATGTCCACATCTCCTTCTCTTCTTTGGAGCAATATGTGACCGACATCGAGCAGGCGGTTGCTAGCGGTCAGCTGTCTGCCGAAAAGGAATTTTACTCTGCGGTTCGCCTCCGCGGTGCCAAGACCAGCCGGGACTTCTTGACCAAGGGCATTACCTACTTGGAGTTCCGCAACTTCGACCTCAACCCCTTCGAGCCTCTGGCCATTAGCCAAGAAACCCTCGACACCACCCACCTCTTTGCCCTAGCTCTACTCTGGCTTGATGACATGGAGCAGGTTGAAGAGGAACTGGCAACAGCGGCAGACCTCAACAACCGCATCGCCCTCAGCCATCCCCACACTCTCCTACCAGCAGAGGCAGACGCCAACCCTATCCTGACTGCCATGAAGTCTATCGTTCAGCATTTCGGACTAGATGATTACTACAGTCAGCTCATCGCTCAGGTGGAGGCAGCCCTTCAAGACCCTCGTCTGACCCTTTCTGGAAAAATAGCAGAGCAGGTTGAAGACGGGTCTTTGGAACGATTTGGCCAGCAGCAAGGTCGACTTTTCCATGACTATGCTTGGACAGCCCCTTACGCCCTCAAGGGCTATGAAAACATGGAACTCTCCACCCAGATGATTCTCTTTGACGCCATTCAGCTGGGCTTGCATGTCGAGATTTTGGATGAAGAGGACCAGTTTCTCAAACTCTGGCATGGTGACCATGTCGAGTACATCAAAAATGGCAACATGACTTCCAAGGACAACTACGTCATCCCTCTGGCCATGGCCAACAAGGTCGTAACCAAAAAGATTTTGGACCAGGCTGGCTTCCCAGTGCCTGCGGGAGCTGAATTTTCTAACAAGGAAGAAGCCCTGCGTTACTACGGACAGGCAGCCAGCTCTGCTATTGTTGTCAAACCAAAATCCACCAACTTCGGCCTCGGCATCTCTATCTTCCAAGAACCTGCCAGCCAAGCAGACTATGAAAAAGCCCTAGATATAGCCTTTTCGGAAGATAGCCATGTGCTAGTGGAGGAGTTCGTAGCGGGAACTGAGTACCGCTTCTTCATCTTGGACGGCAAGTGCGAGGCTGTCCTGCTCCGCGTCGCAGCCAATGTCGTTGGGGATGGGCAGTCAACCATCCGTGAATTAGTGGACCAAAAAAACCAAGATCCCCTGCGGGGCCGCGATCACCGCTCACCGCTTGAAATCATCAATCTGGGTGATATCGAACTGCTCATGCTGGAGCAACAGGGCTACACACCTGATACGGTCTTGCCAGAAGGCGTCCAAGCCTTTCTACGTGGCAATTCCAATATCTCCACCGGTGGCGACTCCATTGACATGACCGACCAAATGGATGAATCCTACAAGCAACTGGCTGCCGCTATGGCGACGGCTATGGGGGCTTGGGCCTGCGGTGTAGATTTGATTATTCCTGACCGCACCAAGCCAGCCAGCAAGGAAGAGCCCAACTGCACCTGTATCGAGCTTAACTTTAACCCAGCCATGTACCTGCATACCTATACCTACGCAGGACCTGGTCAGAGCATTACGCCGAAGATTTTGCGGAAGTTGTTTCCTGAACTATAAACTGGCTAGTCATAGTCAGTTTTTTACTTTCGGTCACTCCCTTTCCCCATTTTCCCCACTTGTGCTATAATAATCCTTATGGATAAAATTATTAAGACACTATCAAAGAGCGGGCATTTTCGTGCCTTTGTGCTAGATAGCACAGAAACCGTAAAAACTGCCCAAGAAAAACACGACACCATGGCTTCATCAACCGTGGCACTAGGACGCACCCTCATTGCCAATCAAATTTTGGCTGCCAATGAAAAAGGCGACACCAAGATCACCCTGAAAATCTTGGCCAGCGGTGCTGTTGGGGCTATCATCTCTGTTGCTAATACCAAAGGGCAGGTCAAGGGCTACATTCAAAACCCAGACTTGGACTACAAACGGACGGCGACTGGCGAGGTTATCGTTGGGCCTCTTGTAGGGAACGGACAATTCCTGGTCATCACAGACTACGGAACAGGTCACCCTTACAATTCCATGACGCCATTGATTTCTGGTGAAATCGGTGAAGACTTTGCTTATTTCCTGACAGACAGCCAACAAACACCTTCTGCGGTGGGACTGAATGTCTTGTTGGACGAGGAAGACAAGGTCAAGGTGGCTGGCGGCTTCTTGCTGCAAGTTTTACCAGGTGCAACTGAGGCTGAAATTGCCCGTTTCGAGAAACGCATCCAAGAAATGCCTGCCATTTCAAGCTTGCTGGCTTCTGAAAACCATATTGAAGCTCTGCTATCCGCCATTTATGGCGACGACGACTTCAAACGCCTGTCAGAAGAAGAAATCGGCTTTGTCTGCGACTGCTCTAAAGACCGCTTCCTCGATGCTCTGGCTAGTCTGCCAAAAACGGACCTACAAGAGATGAAGGAAGAAGACAAGGGCGTGGACATCACCTGCCAATTCTGCCAGACCCATTACCACTTTGACGAAAACGATTTGGAGGAACTCATCAATGGCTAATCTCAATACCCCTTTCATGATTGGTGATGTGGAAATCCCCAATCGCTGCGTGCTGGCTCCTATGGCTGGCGTGACCAACTCAGCCTTCCGTACCATTGCCAAAGAAATGGGCGCAGGCCTGGTCGTTATGGAAATGATTTCTGAAAAAGGCCTTCTCTACAACAACGAGAAGACCCTCCATATGCTCCATATCGACGACAACGAATACCCTATGTCTATCCAGCTTTTTGGTGGCGACGCTGAAGGACTGAAACGGGCTGCCGACTTCATCCAGAAAAACACCAAGGCCAACATCGTGGACATCAACATGGGCTGCCCTGTCAACAAGGTCATCAAGAACGAAGCTGGTGCCAAGTGGCTCAAGGACCCCGACAAGATTTACCACATCATCAAGGAAGTGACCTCGGTCCTAGACATTCCTCTGACCGTTAAGATGCGGACCGGTTGGAACAATACCGACCTAGCGGTCGAAAATGCCCTGGCCGCAGAAAGTGGCGGTGTGTCTGCCCTGGCCATGCACGGACGGACCCGCGAGCAGATGTACACAGGAACAGTCGACCTGGAAACCCTCACCAAGGTGGCTGGCAGCCTGACCAAGATTCCCTTCATCGCAAACGGCGACATCCGCAATGTAGAAGATGCCCGCCAGCGAATCGAGGAAGTCGGTGCAGACGCTGTCATGGTCGGCCGGACTGCCATGGGAAATCCTTATATCTTCAACCAAATCAACCACTATCTTGAAACTGGAGAAGTCCTGCCCGACCTCTCCTTCGATGACAAACTCAATGTCGCCTTTGACCACCTGACCCGATTGACCAATCTCAAGGGCGAGTCAGTTGCCGTCCGCGAATTCCGTGGCCTTGCTCCCCACTATCTCCGTGGCTCAGCTGGTGCAGCCAAGATCCGTGGAGCCGTTGCCAAGGCAGAAACTATTGAGCAGGTCCAAGAACTCTTTGACCAAGCACGAGAAGCCTATCAGGAACGGATTGCTAAATAATATAGTCATTTGAATTAACTTTGATACATCGTCACTTTCGGCTTGCCGTACTCTGCGGAAGTGACTTGCTTTGCAAGTTATATCTCCAACCTAGCACAGCCACTAGGCTGTGCTAGCAACCTGCACCTCAGTTCCTTGTCTGAAAGCTCTTCATTCGACTATATCAAAACCTCCAGTTTGAGCTGGAGGTTTCTTTATCTTTTTATGAACTTTCTTTCAAGCGGTAGGTCTTTCTGGGTTTGCGTTTGGGCAATCGTTCCACTCCAACTTCTTCCACAAAGTCACCATACTTGGCTAGGAAATTATTGTGGAGGATTTTTTTGTCAGGGGAAATCAGATTGACCAAGTCTGTCGCAGCGTAGATGTTAAAGGGTTGCTGCAAGAGATTAAGAAAGGTAGGATTCCACTTCATCCGTCCCTGAATCCGCTGGATAGAGGTCATGACAATCTCGTAATGGTCAAAGGCAAAATCCTCTGCCGTCAAGACCTGCCCCTCATAAGAACACTGCGAAGTCTTAAAATTCACATCGATAACAATCGGTTCCCTGCCATCTGGACCTGTCTTGACCAAGTCCAGCGCCTGACTAGGCAGGTAAACCAAGTGGGCAATGGTCATCATCCAGCCCCGCGGATCCCGTTCAGGATTGGAAACTGTCAAGAGCTGCTCGATGTGATTCCGCGGCAAATCCAGTCCCGCTTCTTTTTTTATCTCACGCTGGCAGGTCTGATAGGCATCCTCGCCTCTGGCAATAAAACCACCTACCAAGGAGAGTTTGTGTTGACAAGGATGGGCAGCTCGCCGAATCAGTAAAAGTTTGATTTTACCTTCCACAAAACTGTAAACCACCATATCAGCTGTCACACTTGGTTTTTCAAAACGTGGCAAATCCTGTTGTTGGTACCAGGCCAAGAACTCCTCTTCTGTCCCGTATTTTTCATAATATTCCTTGTCTGATAGACCATCTGCCCCAACCATCCTACACCACCTGCCTCTCTTTTATGGACTTAGACCATTGGTACCAGCCAACCGCACTATTCAAAGCATAAACCCAGTACATGGCCTGCATGTGAAGTGATGTCCCCCACCAGAGATAGATAGAAAAGAGGTTGGTCGCAATCCAAAAGATCCACTGTTCACGATAGAGGTAGGTCATTAAGAACTGACCCGTCCAGTTGGTTCCATCTGTGATGGAATCACGGAAAGGACGGGCTGAGCCAACAGATTGGTAAATCAGACCAAAACTTGCCCAAACCAGCAAAGTGAAACTCAACCATTTGAGCCAACCTCTTAAGTCCAGCTTACGTGCTTCAAACTCCGTTTTCTCCTCTTCTTCAACTCCATTGACCCGAGCTGACAACCAGAAATACAAACCCACTGGCTGCATGACAATGAAGAAGATGGCTGTCATCACTTCTCCATAAAACATATTTTGATAGGAGAGAGCAAAGTAAATCACGCTATTCAAGAATCCAAAAAAGTAGTTACTAGCACGGCCTTCTGCCACCATAATCACGCAGACAATACCTGTCCAGGAGGTAAAGAGCCCAACCCAATCATGATTGGCAGCACCATTAGTAAATTCCAACAGAAGGGGCACACTAGATAAAGCCAGCAAGTAGAGCCATTGTTTTAGAGTACGCCCCAAAAACAAGTCTGCAATAATGGCTTGTAAAACCCCAATAAACCCTAGTTTTTTTGCTCTAGCTGCAATAGCTGCCATATTTTCTGGCACCTTCTTCAAGGATGTATGAAGACGAGTAATTCGATTTGTAAGTTGTTCCATCAATTCTCTCCTAGAATTCTTGATAAATGCCATCGATCAGCTGGATAGCTTTGGCATAATTTTCTGCATAAGACCCACCGATAAAGGCTAGCGGAGTCTGGGGATGATTTTTTGCGACCAATTCCTTCAAATGCTCAGTAAAAGCATTGCGAATGTTCGTGTCAGCCATAGTCATATCCCGAAAACCATCATCGACATAAGAGCCCGTCGGCAAGACAAAGATAATCAAATCCCATTTTTCATTCTTGACCGTATCGGCACAAAGTGAATGGAAGGAACTAGAGGTCTCACCAATATAATAATTATAGTAGGCTTCCGTCACGGTAGCATTCGTATCTGCAATCACTAGACCTCTATTAGTATCCGAATCAATCAAAATAGAAGTCTGGCGGTATTGACCAGTCAAAAGATAGTTATAATCTTTTCCTGTTAGCTCATCATCACGTACATTATAGCGTTGTTGGTAGTGACGAGCATACTCTAGCGAAACAGGACAGGAATAATACCGTCCCAGATCTCGCACCAGTGTCGTTTTCCCGTTTGAAGCAGATCCGACCACTAAGATATTTTTGGAAAAATGCCGACGGAATGGCTTGGCAATCATATTCCAATACTTAGCAGACTGTTCGCGGATAAGGGTAGCAGAAATTCCAAAGTTTCTCTCTGTGAAGGAAGCCTTGAAACCTCGAGTACGCAATTCATCTGCATACTCCTGCTCTGATACATAGAAAACTAATTCTTCATCTTCCTTAGTAGCCACCAAGTCCTGCAGGGCTTCTAACCAGGGCGTCCACCCTTCTGGATAGGGCGGCATACCTGTCTCATCCAACTTAAAGACCGATACCAAGGGTTCATCATTGAAAGTTTCACGAATATAGCGAAAGCGTTTTTGCAAGCCCAAACCAATTTGGTGACCTCGGTCATTCTCATATCCAGATACGATAACAACCGCCCGATCGCACTCTCGTTTGGCCCGCTGGATGAGGTCAATATGACCCTTATGCATGGGAGCAAAGGTCCCAAAAATAACTGCAACTGATTGTTTCATAATCTACCTTTTTATTATTTTTTATATTTTATATCATACATGTTTGTACAAAAAAAGTCAATGTTTTTATACTTTTTTATAGAAAGGTTCAAACCAAGAAAAATAGAAGGTAGTCTCTCTACCCCCTATTTCTTCATATGTTTTTCAAAGCGGAAGAATAATTCTGCATCTGGAAAGTCAGGTACATGCTCCATCGGATGAGCTGGATTGAAAAATTCCACAATCTGAAAACCACATTTATTGACATAGAAGTGAATATTGCGCACCTCAAAATGCGGGGTGTGGGTTTCCCAAACTTCCGTGTCTGGATAGGCTTGTTCAAGAGCCAGCCAGATTTTTAAGCCTAAACCCTGTCCCTTATGATTGCCATCGACAAACAAAAGGTCCAAGGAGTTGCGATTGGTTACTGAGTCAATCTGGACAACAACACCACCAACCAAATCATTCTGCCAATAAACCTGAAAAGCTTGGGCCTTGGGAGCAAGCAGGCTTTCCAAAATTTCTTCCCGACTAATCACCTCTTCACCCTCAGGCATGTCATCCGCCAAGGCCTCCCGAAAGGCCATTTGATTGCGAACAATAAAGGCTTCCTTTTCTTCTTCCAAAAGCGGTCTTAGTTCAAGCATCTTACCACCTATTTGACCACATCAAACTTAAGCTCTTCGCCCTTAACCCCAATCTTCAAGGTTGAACCAGTTGGTAACTCCCCACGGAGCAACATCTCTGCCAATGGATCTTCCAACTTGGTCTGCAAGAGTCTACGAAGTGGGCGAGCCCCCATTTCTGGGTCGTAACCTTGTTTAGCCAATAACTTAAGGGCAGACGGCTGAAGTTTGAGAGTAATGTCTTTCTCAGCTGTTACCGCAAGCAAGGATTTGACCATAACCTTGACAACATCCTGCATATGCCTTTCCGTTAGGCTATGGAAAACAACTTTCTCGTCAATACGGTTGATAAATTCAGGACGGTAGGCTTTTTTCAATTCCTCAAAAATGCGCTTCTCCACTTCCTTGTGGTCCTTAGACAAATCAAGAGCCCCAAAACCAACTGTCTTATCATCCCGAAGAGCTGTCGCTCCAAGGTTGGATGTCATGATAATAATGGTATTTGAGAAATCAACCTTACGTCCCTTACTGTCCGTCAAGACACCATCATCCAAGACCTGCAAGAGCACATTGAAAATATCTGGATGGGCTTTTTCAACCTCGTCAAAGAGGAGAACAGAGTAAGGTTTGTTGCGGACTTTTTCCGTCAATTCGCCCCCTTCTTCATAGCCCACATAGCCCGGAGGGGCACCATTTAGACGGATGGCTGCGAATTTCTCCATATACTCGGACATATCAAAACGGATAAGAGCAGATTCATCATCAAAGAGAACCTCTGCCAAGGCTTTAGCCAACTCCGTCTTACCGACACCCGTCGGTCCCAAGAACATGAATGAACCAATCGGTCTGCGACCTGTTCGAATACCTGACTGATTACGACGGATGGCCCTGCTGACTGCAGAAATGGCTTCTTCCTGGCCAATGACACGCTGGTGTAATTCGGCTTCCAAATTCAAATACTTCTTGGCATCTGACTGGCTAAGCTTGGTCACAGGGATACCAGACAGACGACTGAGGGTTTCTAAGACATCTTCTTCCGTCACTTCCAAGTCATAGTTTTGACTGGATTTAGCTGCTTCTTTTGCTTGACGCAGTAACTTGCTAACTGTCTTATACTTACCAGCCATCAAAGCCTTATCCAGACTGGTCAAACCAGCTTCTGCTAATTCTCCCTGTCCCTTGGCACGATTTTGCACGGTTGCACTGGCTTCATCTAGCAAGTCTATTGCTGAATCTGGCAGGTTTTTACTGGTCAAATACCGCTTAGCGTAGGTTACAGCAACCTCTACAGCCCTATCTCCAATACGGACCCTATGGTATTTCTCAAAAGTCCCTTTTAGACCAGACAAAATGGCAATGCTATCTTCCACAGTCGGCTCTTCAATCATCACTTTGGCAAAACGACGTACCAAGGCCGCATCTTTTTCGATATGCTTTTGGTACTCATCTTGAGTCGTCGCCCCAACTGTCCGAAGAGTTCCGCGAGCCAGGGCCGGCTTGAGGATATTGGCCGCATCCAAGGTCGAATCAATACCAGAGCCTGAACCCATAATGGTATGCAGTTCATCAATAAAGAGAATGACCTGACCATCTTCTTCGATGTCATTGATGATATTGTTCATCCGCTCTTCGAAGTCACCACGGAAACGAGTGCCCGCAATCACATTCATCAAATCAAGTTCTAGTACCCGCATCTTAGATAGACTAACAGGCACATCACCTGAAGCGACACGTTGAGCCAAGCCCAAAGCAAGAGCCGTTTTTCCGACACCCGCATCACCGACTAGGACAGGATTATTTTTTGTTTTTCGGGACAAGATTTGAATCATACGTGAAATTTCAGCATCCCGGTCAATAACAGGTTCCATCTTTCCTTCTCGGGCTAGTGCAGTCAAATCACGGGTATAGTCCTCCAATCCACCTGTTTGGGGACCAGGAGGCATCCCCATCATCTGTCCCGCATTGGCTGGCTTGGCTTTTCCACCCTTCAAGATACTGCGAATAGATTTCAAATCTTCCTTTGTAAAGCCTGCACGTGTTTCCAAGGTTTTTCGTAAATCAATAAAACGAATCTTATCATCTGAGTCCTCAAAATGAAAACCGACCTTGTCCAAAATCAGACTGGCAGTCGAACGTCTGTTCAGCAACATGGCTAGGAAAAGATGTTCCGTTCCCAACTCCTTGGCCTTGACCACTTCCGCAATCTTTTTTGCCAAACTAGCTGTTTCATCCAAACGTTTAGAAGACGGTAAGATACGAAAACTCTCCAAGTCTTCACGATAGACCTTCTCCGTCACGACAAAGGTCGCATGCTCATACTCTGAAATAGAAGCAGGATATTCTGCCAAGACGGCCCCTGCAACCGTATCGTGATTGATGACAAAGGCCAGGAGAATATGCCAGGTTTCTAAATAGTCACAGGCATAGCGTTGGGCGACCAACTGGGCATCTTCAAACACCCTTTGTAAACCAGTTGAAATTTTCATGAATTTATTCCTCTTTCCTATCTAAGCGCCGCAAAACCTGACGCATCATCCGAGCGCGAATACTATCTGCATCCCTGCCCAAGACCTCATCCGAACCAGTTGCCAAAAAGAGATTTCCCTCTCTTTCTGTCATCAATCCTTCATCAAACAACAACTGCAGAATATCTGCATAGACCGTCGCAGACAGTTGTTCGCCCATATTGTTTAGTAAATCATGAACCAGTTCATGCTTGTCTGAAAAGGTAATCCGACCAATGCGGATGTAACCACCGCCACCTCGTTTGCTTTCTACAATATAACCTCGACTGGCTGTAAAACGGGTTTTAATGACATAGTTTATCTGGCTGGGAACCACTTCAAACCGGCTGGCCAATTCGCTGCGGCGCAACTCTGCCACATTGACCTGGTCCAAGATGGCTTTGATATGCTCTTCGATATAATCTGATGTATTTTTCATCGCCATAGTATCGCCTCTTTCTTTGACTATCTTTGACCATTATACCCTAATTTGACAAATATTGAAAGAAAAAGCCCAGCCTTATCCGTAGCAGAATTTTGAAATCTCTCCTCAAATTTTCTATAATAGAAAGAAAAAGGAGAAAGGACTAGGGCTTCCGTACTTAGTTGAGCTGAATACGGGCTAGGGACTTGGCCAAAAAGGAAAACAAGACGTTTGCATCGTCGTTTTATTTTCTATTTTATCTGTGTCCACTTAAGGCCCTTTATATCTTATACCATGAACTTTCAAGATTACATTCAAGATTTTACAAATGTGACTGTGGAGCAGGCACAGAGCCTGCTAACTGCCAAAGAGGGGGCTGTTCTCTTCATCGGACGAGCAACCTGTCCTTACTGCAACCGCTTTGCGCCAAAACTCCACAAGGTAGCCCAAGACAAGCAAGTGACCATTCACTTCCTCGACTCTAGCCAAGTCAGCCCTCAACTCCAGGCCCTTCGCGACCACTACCAAGTTCCTACCGTACCAGGTCTCTTGGTCGCTAAATCGACTGGAGTCCAAGTCCGCTGCGACTCCAGCATGACCGAAGAAGAGATTGCGGTCTTTATTCAAGACTAATGCTGGACATTTCCTACCAAGCCAACACCTTCCACATCTCTTATCAAGGAAGACCACTCGGTAAGATTCGCAGCTACCAAAATCCCTACCACCAGACCAATAGCTATCTGCGACTGGCTTTGGTCGATTACGATTGGACCATAGCAGAGCAGCTCTTCCAGTCCTTACAAACTTACTTAGGCGGAAAAACTCTTCAAGTTATGCTCTCTTCTGCAGAGCAGGAAAGAATCCATTTCCTTACCGCAGCTGGCTTTGTCTGCAAGCGGAAATGTTATGAGTTCGAAGTGACCAAACAAGACTACCTTGGTCAAGCAGACACCACCAACCTAAACATAGTCCGCAAAGGCACCGCACCTTATCAAATAGCCTGTCAGCAAGTCTTTGACCACTATCAAACAGTCCACCAAGACATCAATCCTTGGACTGCCAGTCAAGAAGAATTTGAAAAGGGCTTACCTGATTTGGTTTATACAGACTCAAAAAATTGTGCCTTCATAGATACCGATGAAATTGCCTACGTATGCGGAAAAGATGAACAAAGCTTTGGTTCCTTCATCCAAGCAGTTATTTGCCAACTATTTGAACAGTATGAACAAATTAGCTTTGAGGCTGATGACTGCGATCCTATCGCCATGCATTTAGCTGACCAATTCCGACAACCAAACAAGCCTAGCTGGGATACTTATATTTTAGAAATCTAACAAAAAGCACCGACCACATGGCCGGTGCTTTTTAAGGAGATTATGAAAAATATTTAGGATTGATAATAGTATAACTCACTCGACCTGTTCAGACATCCGCCCTAAGACCGATTTTACAAAAAATTCCCCCTTTCGGAAGTTCTTGAATTGTCGAGTAAGCTTTCAGTTTGCTTTTAGTACTCGCTTCAAATGGTTTGGGGAACCTTTGAAGGCTGGAGATAGTGCGAACCAAGTTCGCCTCAAAAAGAGCCGTACAGCTTGTAAAGTAAGTCACATTCGTGAAGTACAGCTCTCAATATGAAAAGAACTCCCTTTCGGAAGTTCTTGAATTATCGAGTAGTTTTTCAGTTTGCTTTTAGTACGAGGCAACGAGCCGTAGGCTGTACTGAAGTACGGCAAGGCGAGTTAACGAAGTAATAAAAGATAAAATGAAGACTACAAATTATTTACCAAGAGCTGCTGCCATCGTCGCTGCAACTTCTGCTTCAAAGTCGTTTGAAGCTTTCTCGATACCTTCACCTACTTCGAAACGAGCAAATTCTACAACTGAAGCGTTTACTGAGTTCAAGTAAGCTTCAACTGTTTTGCTGTCGTCCATGATGTACACTTGAGCAAGAAGTGTGTAAGCTTGGTCAACTTGAGTGTTGTCAAGCATGAAGCGGTCCATTTTACCTGGGATGATTTTGTCCCAGATTTTTTCTGGTTTGCCTTCTGCTGCCAATTCTGCTTTGATAGCTTCTTCAGCTGCTGCAATCACTTCGTCAGTCAATTGAGCTTTTGAACCGTATTTCAACAATGGCAATGCTGGTTTGTCAACCATTGCACGGCTTTCGTTGTCTTGTTCGATTTTGTGGTTGATTTGTGCCAACTCATCTTTAACGAATTGCTCATCCAACTCAGTGTAAGAAAGAACAGTTGGTTTCATCGCAGCGATGTGCATTGAGATTTGTTTCGCAAGAGTTTCGTCACCACCATCGATAACTGAGATAACACCGATACGACCACCGTTGTGTTGGTAAGCACCAAATGCTTGAGCATCTGTTTTTTCAACCAAAGCAAAGCGACGGAATGAGATTTTCTCACCGATAGTTGCAGTTGCGTTTACGTATGCTTCTTCAAGAGTTTCACCTGAAGGCATAGCCAATTTAAGAGCTGCTTCGTTGTCAGCTGGTTTACCTTCTGCAATTACTTTAGCAGTAGTGTTTACCAATTCAACGAATTGAGCGTTTTTCGCAACAAAGTCAGTTTCAGCATTCACTTCAACAACTGCTGCTACGTTACCATCAACGTAAACACCTGTCAAACCTTCAGCTGCTACACGGTCAGCTTTCTTAGCCGCCTTAGCCATACCTTTTTCGCGAAGCAATTCAATCGCTTTTTCGATATCACCTTCAGTTTCAACCAATGCTTTTTTCGCGTCCATAACGCCAGCACCTGATTTTTCACGCAATTCTTTAACGAGAGCTGCTGTAATTTCTGCCATGTCTATTCTCCTTGTTTGTATTTATAAAATAGAGGAGCGGGCTCAGCCCTGCCCCTCTAGGATTGTTTTTTGTTGTTCGATAATATGTAGAATGTACTCGGACTAAAAAGCTATAATTTAGATAAATCTAATGCTTTTCTTAACGTCTTCATTACTTATTATTTACCTTCTACAACTTCAACCAATTCTTCAATTGATTCTGTAGATGCTGGCTCAGCTGCCAATTCAGCTTCAACTGCTGCTACGCTGTCTTCACCTTGGTTACCTTCGATGATAGCGTCAGCCATTTTAGCTGTGATCAATTTAACAGCGCGGATAGCGTCATCGTTAGCCGGGATGATAACATCGATGTCATCTGGATCTGTGTTTGTGTCAACCATGGCTACAACTGGGATACCCAATTTCTTAGCTTCTTTAACAGCGATTTGCTCTTTGTGTGGGTCAACGACGAACATTACGTCTGGAATGCGTGGCATGTCAGCGATACCGCCCAAGAATTTTTCAAGACGAGCACGTTGTTTGTTCAACAATGCTACTTCTTTCTTAGGAAGCACTTCGAAAGTTCCATCTTCTTCCATGCGGTTGATTTCTTTCAAACGAGCGATACGTTTTTGGATTGTACCCCAGTTTGTAAGAGTTCCACCCAACCAACGGTGGTTGATGAAGTATTGACCAGCGCGGATAGCTTCGTCTTTAACAGCTTCAGCAGCTTGTTTTTTAGTACCTACGAACAAGATAACTGCGTCGTTTGCTGCAGCATCACGGATGAATTCGTAAGCTTGGTCAGCCAATTTTACAGTTTGTTGCAAGTCGATAACGTGGATACCGTTACGCTCTGTGAAGATGTACTTAGCCATCTTAGGATTCCAGCGACGAGTTTGGTGACCAAAGTGTACACCAGCCTCAAGAAGTTGTTTCATTGAAATTACTGCCATGAGTATTTCTCCTTTTTGTTTTTTCTCCTCTCCCGAACTTCGACTTGCAGCCCAACCTTTCGGCAACAAGACCACAATTGGTCCGAGATGAGTATTTGTTGCATAGCAACTCTATTAGTATATCAGAATACCTGCCTATTTTCAAGCAAAATAGTAGATAAATTCGGCAAAAATCGGCACCCTAAATTCTCAAAGTAAGTTCTAGTCTAACGCCAAAACTGGAAATTAGACTGAGACAAAAAAATAAGCTAGAACTTACTATGGGACAAGTTGGTAACTAATAATGAAAAACA
>NZ_POJH01000010.1 GCF_002960625.1 Streptococcus suis | reverse complement strand
GTGAAACACGCCAAAGTAAACAATTTAAGTACCGTTACTTATGAGCAAGTATTGTCTATTTTTAATAGTTATCTATTATTTAACGGGAGGAAATAATTCTATGAGTCGCTTTTTTAAATTTGGAAAGTTACACGTTACTAAAGGGAATATAAGTTAATAGAAAATAACAAAACCGCCTCTGAATATCAGAAGCGGTTTTGCTTTATTTATCAAATTCTGCCTTGCTTTTCACATCGCCGTATTCTTCAGCGACTTCTTTGCTGAGGATGTCAGCGTAGCTGGCAAGTTGGATGTCTTGTCCGTATTTTTTACGGAGTGCAGTTGTGACTAGGCGGTAGGCTAGGTTGGCATTGCGGGACAGGATTGGTCCGTGGAAGTAGCTGCCGAAGGTGTTTTTGTAGTGCAGGCCTTCGCCACCGTCTTCCTTGTTGTTGCCATTGCCATAGACAACCTTGCCCAGCGGTTTTTGGTTGTCAGCTAGGAAGGTACGGCCTTGGTGGTTTTCAAAACCATAGTAGGTTTCGTTGAATTCATCATTGTGAATTTTGATGTCACCGATGTAACGGTTGTTGGTCTGGTTGAGGGTGTAGTGGCCCATGATACCCAGTCCGTCAATCTTGCGGCCGCCTGCTTCAATATAATATTGACCGAGCAACTGGAAGCCACCGCAGATAGCCAGCATGACGCCATCGTTTTCGATAAAGTCTGCTAGGCTGTCTTTTTTTATCGGTAAATCCTTGGCTAAAATAGACTGCTCATAGTCCTGACCACCACCGAAAAAGGCGATGTCGTAGAAATCCTTGTCAAACTCATCTGTCAGCGAAACGATGTCCACCTGAACACGAGCCCCCAGCTTTTCAGCCACATACTTGAGCATGAGGATATTGCCGTTGTCGCCGTAGGTGTTCATCAAATCACCGTAGAGGTGGGCGATGTGGAGATCATAAGTGTAGTCTTTTTCAGGACTTTTTAATGACGTATAGACCATTATTTCATCTCCTTTCCAACGGCTTGGCATTGAGCCAGCAGGTCGCGGAATTCCAGCATAGCCGTATAGGTTGCGAGGATATAGGCATGCTGACTGCTGGACTGCTCGATCAAGGTCATGATGTCTTCCAGTTTTGGTGTTTCAGTAATCTGGTCCTCTGGATAGCCAGTCACACGGAGGCGACGGGCAATTTCAGAAGAGCGAACACCGCCTGCAAAGACTTGTGGAATGTCCATTTGAGTGATTTGTTCAAAGTCGGCGTCCCAAATCCAGCTGGTATCAATTCCATCAGCGTAGTTGGCATTGAGAAGGACAGACAGGCTAAAATCGTAAGGAGCCAGTTTCATCATTTCAATAGCCTGGGTTGCACCGACAGGATTTTTAATCAAGACCAGAGTACAATCTTTATCGCCCAATTTAAAGGTTTCTTGGCGACCGAAGACTGCCTTAGACTTGTCAAATCCTGCCTTGATTTTCTCAGGAGATACGCCGAAAAATTCTGCCACGCTGACAGCTGCTAGGGCATTGTATATGTTGTAGAGGCCTCCGATGTTGATTTTGTAATCCTGACCGTCAATGGCAAAGGTAGAAGAAGTATTGGTGATTTCTTTTAGTTCGGTCAACTTGTAGTCCAACTCAGGTCGGCTAAAGCCACAGTTGTTACAGATGTAGCTGCCCAAGTTGGCGTAGGTATTGAGCTTGTACTGGATAATCTGGTGGCAATGCGGGCAGAGAACCCCCTCGGTATTGTAGTGGGCCAGACGTGGCTGATGCTCCTCTGTCGCAAAACCGTAGTATTTCACTGGATTGATAACGTTTGTCGAGTTGAAAAGCGGGCTGTCACCGTTGGCCAAAATGGTTGCCTGCGGAGCTTTTGCAGCCCCGTCCAAAATCATCTGGTAGGTGGTGTAAATCTCACCGTAGCGATCCATCTGGTCACGGAAGATATTGGTAAAGACGATTAAGCTAGGCTTGATAAAGTCGGTCACGCGGGCAAGGCTGGCTTCGTCGATTTCCAAGACGGCAATCTTCTTGCCGTTTTTGTTTTTCTTGGCAGATAAAAAGGTTGCCGTAATCCCTGTAATCATATTGGCACCGCTGGTATTGGTCGTGATTTCGCCAAAGGCTTCTTGGAGAATACCGACTGTCAGTGCAGTTGTTAAAGTCTTACCGTTGGTACCTGTCACAACAACGACTTCATAATCCTTAGCCAAACTATCTAAAATATGTTTATCGAATGTGAGGGCAATTTTACCAGGCAAGGTAGTTCCTCGGCCCAGTTTGTTGAGGACAAACTGGCTGGTCTTCCCTGCGGCAATCCCTAATAAAGTATTTATTTTCATGGGACTATTTTATCATAAAGGTCAGGGATTTTCTAGAACGGAGTATGTAGAAATACTGATACATTTCTGATGACTATTTGTAATAAATTTAATCCTATCTTCATCCTTTTCTAAAAAAAGAAAGAAAAAATGTGATATAATAGAAACGTTACCATGTACGAGTTAGGAAGTATGAGAAACCTATGTTAAACTTAAGCCAGTTACTGGATGCTGGGTATTGGTCAAGTCTGATTGCTAGTCCTTGGGTAGCTATCCTACACTTGATTGACATCAGCATCGTTGTTTATTTGATTTATAATTTTAGTAAGGCTATTGCTGGTACGAAGATTATGACCCTCATCCGTGGGGTATTTCTCTTTATCATTGCACAACTTCTTGCTAGTTTATTTGGTTTGCAGACCATTGCCTGGTTGATCAATCAGGTCATCACCTATGGAGTTATCGCAGCAGTTGTTATTTTTGCTCCAGAACTGCGAGCCATGCTTGAAAAGTTAGGACGGACGACCCATATTTTTTCAGCTAATACGCTCAGTAAGGAAGAAAAGCTCATTGATGCCCTTGTAAAATCTGCAGCCTATATGTCACCGCGTAAAATTGGAGCACTTGTGGCAGTGGAGCAGGCTCAAACCTTGCAAGAATATAGGGCAACGGGTATTTCGCTGAACGCAGATATTTCGCGTGAATTATTGATAAATATATTCATTCCTAATACCCCCTTGCATGATGGAGCAGTTATTATCAAGGATGATAAGGTGGCGGTTTCCTGTGCCTACCTACCCCTGTCTGAAAGTGCAGGTATTTCAAAAGAATTTGGCACTAGGCACCGGGCTGCGATTGGTTTGTCAGAGGTTTCAGATGCCTTTGTTTTCATAGTTTCAGAGGAAACGGGTAGTATTTCCATTGCTCATAATGGTAATTTCAAGCATGATTTGAGCTTGGAGGAATTTGAGGCTGAACTATGGACTATTTTCGGTTCTGACAATCAGGAGAAAAACACATTTTTGAAGCGATTGAGAGGGGGCAAACATGCAAGAAAAATTTAAAGCTGTAGGTCACTTACTTCTCTCATTATTCTTAGCGCTTTTGCTTTTTTTCTATGCGACTACTACCAACTATAAAAATTCGGAAACAGCCGCTCAGAATACGGAGTCAGAAACCTATGTTCATACCTTAAATAATGTGCCGATAGATATTGAATACAATACCAGTGAGTACTTTATTTCAGGTTTCTCATCAACAGTGACTGTTGAGTTGAGAGGATCCAATCGAGTGCTTTTGCAACGGGAATCCGATGAATCTACGCGAACTTTTCAAGTTGTCGCAGATTTGAAGGAGATGAAGGCAGGCACCAATATTGTAAAACTCCAATTGGCCAACCTACCAGCAGGGGTAACAGCGACCCTAGCACCAGATGCTATTTCTGTAAAAATAGGTAAGCGTGTCAGTAAGGCTCTACCTGTTGAAGCTAAGGTTTATAGTAACCAGTTGGCAGAAGGTTATAGTCTTTCTAAGGTTTCTGTCAATGTCGATACTGTAAAAGTAACAACGGATGAAGAAACCATGGCTAAGATTGATCACATCGAGGCAATCGCAGTAGATGTCAGCAATTTATCTGCTAATTATAGTGGAACAGCGAAGTTGCAGGCAGTAGATGGTGATGGCAATGTCTTGCCAGTTGTTTTATCACAAACAGAAGCCAACCTACAAATCACCATAACAAAAACGAAATAAGAGGTAAATTTTAAAATGGGTAAATATTTTGGTACGGACGGTGTCCGCGGAGAAGCAAACGTAGAATTGACGCCAGAATTGGCCTTCAAACTGGGTCGTTTTGGTGGTTATGTGCTTAGTCAACATGAAACGGATGTACCTCGTGTCTTTGTGGCGCGTGATACACGTATTTCGGGACAAATGTTGGAAGCTGCCTTGGTTGCTGGACTTTTATCAGCTGGAATTCACGTCTATAAACTAGGTGTCCTTGCAACACCAGGTGTAGCTCACTTGGTGAAAACAGAAAAAGCTAGCGCTGGTGTTATGATTTCAGCCAGTCATAACCCTGCTCAAGATAACGGTATAAAGTTCTTTGCGGGCGACGGCTTTAAGTTGGACGATGCCTTGGAGGCAGAGATTGAAGCTCTCTTGGATGCTGAAGAAGATACGCTACCACGTCCATCTGCACAAGGTTTGGGGGATGTGGTCGATTATCCAGAAGGCTTGCGCAAGTACGAGTCCTTCCTAGTATCGACTGGTACTCAGTTGGAAGGCATGAAAGTGGCCTTGGATACTGCTAATGGTGCAGCCTCAACCTCTGCTCGTCAAATTTTTGCGGATTTGGGAGCTGATTTGACAGTTATGGCTGAAAATCCAGACGGCTTGAATATCAACGAGGGAGTTGGTTCAACCCATCCTGAGCAGTTGCAAGAATTGGTCAAGGAAACAGGAAGCCAAATCGGTCTGGCCTTTGATGGTGACAGTGACCGCTTGATTGCTGTCGATGAAAATGGTGACTTGGTTGACGGTGACCGTATCATGTATATCGTAGGTAAGTACTTAGCAGACAAGGGACTTCTTGCTAAAAACACTATTGTCACAACGGTTATGTCTAACCTTGGTTTCCATAAGGCTTTGGACCGTGAGGGGATTGAAAAAGCTGTGACCGCAGTCGGCGACCGTTATGTTGTCGAAGAAATGCGCAAAGGTGGCTATAATGTCGGCGGTGAGCAGTCTGGACACGTCATTCTCATGGATTATAACACTACAGGTGATGGTCAGTTGACCGCTGTGCAATTGACCAAAATCATGAAAGAAACTGGTAAAACACTTTCTGAATTGGCAGCAGAAGTATCCATTTACCCACAAAAATTGGTCAATATCCGTGTGGAAAACAGCATGAAGGACAAGGCCATGGAAGTGCCTGCTATTGCAGCTATCATTGAAAAAATGGAAGCAGAAATGGCTGGAAACGGGCGTATCTTGGTCCGTCCAAGTGGTACCGAGCCACTCTTGCGTGTTATGGCAGAAGCACCAACGGATGCTGAAGTCGATTACTATGTGGACACCATTGCCGATGTAGTCCGTGCGGAAATTGGAATTTAAACAGAAATCAATCATTCGTTTAGCTGATTTCATTGTCTGGATCCACAAGATTGAGTAGGTGGCTAGTAGTTACTCTCAAGACAGTGAAAATAAAAATAAAAAACTGGAGTTGCTTGCTCCAGTTCTTTGATGTTATGAGGAAAATATGAGTATTTTAGAAGTAAAGAATTTAAGTCATGGTTTTGGCGACCGTGCCATTTTTGAGAATGTTTCCTTCCGTTTGTTGAAGGGGGAGCATATTGGTCTTGTTGGTGCCAATGGCGAGGGGAAATCAACCTTCATGTCCATCGTGACAGGTCAATTGCAGCCAGATGAAGGCAAGGTAGAATGGTCCCGCTATGTAACGGCAGGTTATTTAGATCAGCATGCTAAACTAGAAAAGGGTCAATCAGTCCGTGATGTCTTGCGGACAGCATTCGATGAACTTTTCAAGACAGAAGCTCGTATCAATGACATTTACATGTCCATGGCAGAAGAGGGAGCCGATATGGATGCCCTCATGGAAGAGGTTGGTGAGCTGCAGGATCGTTTGGAAAGCCGTGATTTCTATACGCTGGATGCCAAGATTGACGAAGTGGCGCGTGCTCTAGGTGTCATGGACTATGGCATGGACAAGGATGTGACGGAGTTATCAGGTGGTCAACGTACTAAAGTTCTTTTGGCAAAATTGCTCTTGGAAAAACCTGATATCCTGCTTCTGGATGAGCCGACCAACTACCTGGATGCCGAACACATTGACTGGCTCAAACGTTACTTGCAGAACTATGAAAATGCCTTTGTCTTGATTTCCCACGATATTCCTTTCTTGAATGATGTGATTAACATTGTCTACCATGTGGAAAATCAACTCTTAACCCGTTACACAGGGGATTATTACCAGTTCCAAGAAGTTCACGCCATGAAGCGAGCTCAGTTAGAGGCAGCCTATGAACGCCAGCAGAAGGAAATCGCAGACTTGCAAGACTTCGTTAACCGTAACAAGGCCCGCGTTGCGACACGAAACATGGCCATGTCCCGCCAGAAGAAGTTGGATAAGATGGAGATTATTGAACTCCAAGCTGAGAAACCAAAGCCATCCTTTGATTTCAAAATGGCTCGAACTCCAAGTCGCTTTATCTTCCAAACGACTGATTTGGAGATCGGTTACGACCGTGTCTTGACACGTAAACCGCTCAATCTGACCTTTGAACGCAACCAGAAGATTGCCATTGTCGGTGCCAACGGTATCGGTAAATCTACTCTTCTTAAAAGTTTGCTGGGGATCATTCCACCGCTTGGTGGCTCTGTGGAGCGCGGTGAGCATCTAGAACTAGGTTATTTCGAACAAGAAGTAGCCGGAGGCAATCGTCAGACCCCTCTTGAAGCCGTTTGGGATGCCTTCCCAGCCCTTAACCAGGCGGAAGTTCGGGCAGCCTTGGCTCGTTGCGGTCTGACTTCCAAACATATCGAAAGCCAGATCCAAGTCCTTTCAGGTGGTGAGCAGGCCAAAGTTCGTTTCTGCTTGCTCATGAACCGTGAAAACAATGTCTTGGTTCTGGACGAGCCGACTAACCACTTGGATGTGGATGCCAAGGATGAACTCAAACGTGCCCTTCAGGCCTACAAGGGCTCTATCCTCATGGTCTGCCACGAGCCTGATTTCTATCAAGGCTGGGTGGACGATGTTTGGGATTTTAATGAATTGACATAAGAAGCAAGCTGCCGAAAGGTGGCTTTTTCTTAGCTATTGGCTAAGTATTGTCTGAAAATTATAATGTTTCTAAAAAAGCTTGACAAGTAGTTCAAAAAGAGTATAATTAGAATTGTTCTAAAGAAAGTTTAGAATAGTTATCATTTAGAGGTAAACAACTATGACAACTAAAGATTACGGAAAAGTACCATTTGTAACCAATATTGAAACAGCTACGCTTGAAAATACCAACTACCGCACAGCCCTTTGGACTGGGGAACTCTTGCAAGTTACACTGATGTCCATCCCAGTTGGCGGCGACATCGGAGCGGAAGTACACAACGAAAACGACCAATTCCTCCGCATTGAGCAAGGTCACGGTCGTGTTATTATGGGAGAGTCCGAAGACAAGATTACACTTGATACTGAAGTTGGACCAGAAGATGCGATTTTGATTCCAAACGGTGCCTACCACAATGTGATCAACATTGGCCAAGAAGACCTTAAAATCTACTCTATTTATGGACCTGCCCATCACGCTCACGGGACAGTTCATGAAACACAAGCCATTGCCATTGCTGCAGAAGAAGCAGAAGAGCACGGACATTAAGATGAACCTTTTCCAACTTCAATCTGTCGGCTTATCTGATAGGGATAAGTCGATTTTAAATGATATTAGCTTCACTGTTTTAGAAGGAGAGCGGCTAACCTTGGTTGGACCTTCGGGCAGTGGAAAAAGCTCCATCCTTAGGCTCTTAGCAGGTTTGACATCCACGACAAGTGGGACCATTTTCTTTCAGGGTCGGGACATAGCAGAGCTGGATATGCCGACTTACAGGAGAGAAGTTTCCTATTGTTTTCAACAGCCAGTTCTCTTTGGGCAGACCGTTCTAGACAATCTCCGCTTTCCATTTACTATTCGTCAGATTGCATTTGACCAAAGCAAAGCCCTCAAAGCTTTAGAAAGGGTCAATCTAGCGCCAGCATTTTTGACCAAGAAAATCACAGAACTATCAGGAGGAGAAAAGCAGCGAGTTGCCCTCATCCGCAATCTACTCTTTGAACCCAAGGTCTTACTCTTGGACGAAATCAGCGCAGGTTTGGATGCCGAAACCAAGGCCATTGTCAACAAGCTTCTAGCAGATTACCATGCAGCTGGAAATACCTTAATTGAAGTCACTCATGACCAATCAGAGATTGAGGCAGCCCAAAAGATTTTGAAAATAGAAGGAGGTCGGGTCCAAGTATGAATGTTACTGTAGATAACCTATCACTAGCTCTTATTTTTGGACTGGTCTTGGTGGCCATGGGCATCAGTCAGAAGGAAAAACTGGGCTTGACAAAGGATATTTTCATGGCCGTTGTCAGAACTGTCCTTCAGTTGATTTTTGTTGGCTATGTGCTCAAGTTTATCTTCCAAGCTTCAACTGTCTTTCTCAGTTTGGCCATGGTCTTGATTATTCTCTACAATGCCAGTGTCCAAGCCAACAAGCGCAATCCCAATGGTAAGAAATCCTTGCTTCATCCTTTTCTTGCCCTATTGGTTGCGACAGGACTGACCTTAACAATCTTGGTCTTATCAGGTGCTATCCAGTTTATTCCCTCCCAGGTAATTCCCATTTCAGGGATGCTGGCTAGTAATGCCATGACGGCAATCGGTCTGTCCTATCGGGCTATGTATAAGTCCTTCACAGACAACCGCCAACAAGTCTTGGAAAAATTAAGTTTGGGAGCAACTGTCAAACTGGCTTCACAGGATATCTTACGAGAAGCTATCAAAACAGGTATGCAGCCTACCATTGACTCAGCCAAGACAGTCGGTTTGGTCAGCCTGCCTGGCATGATGTCAGGGCTAATATTTGCTGGAGTTGACCCAGTCCATGCTATTCGTTATCAGATTATGGTCATGTTCATGTTGCTGTCTGCAACCAGTCTAGCCTCTGTCATTGCCTCCTACTCAGCCTACAAAACCTATTTCACCGACAAGGCCCAGTTGGAGTTTGAATAAATTTGAGTGACCTTTCTATTTGACAGGTCATTTTTTACGAGATAAGTCAGAAAAAATATGATAAAATAGACTTACTTTGATACAGTCTTTTGGTTTACTTTTATTACTAGCTTCAAAGGTTCGGGGAACCTTTGAAGGTCGGAGATGGGACAAACGAAGTTTGTGTCAACAGCCGCAGGCATAACTCAATGCTTTCTTGTTTCTAGGCATTGACTTGAAACAGTCTCCCAGATTGCTTGCACAGTCAATGGACTGTGCAAGGTGGGAGATAATACTTGCAAAGCAAGTCACTTTTACAAAATCAGGCAAGGTGAGTTCAAACACTCCAGTGGAGTGTTTGAAGTTGGAAATAAGGAAACGATGTTTCAAACTACCACTCTTTTAATGACAGGTGGTAGGCTGAAAACCTCCACTGGAGCTTTTCAGTCATCGAAGTAATAAAAGATAAACCAAATGACGATACTGAAAAGGAGAACATATGACAGTAGATTTTAGAGCAGAGTTTGACAAACGCAAGGACGAGTTTCTAGCGGACCTCTTTGACCTCCTCCGCATCAATTCTGAGCGTGACGACAGCCAGGCCGATGCCCAGCATCCATTTGGACCCGGACCAGTGCATGCCTTGGACAAGTTCCTGGAAATTGCTCAGCGCGACGGCTATCCGACGAAAAACGTTGACAACTACGCAGGTCACTTTGAATTCGGTGAGGGCGAAGAAGTCCTCGGTATCTTCGGTCACTTGGACGTGGTGCCAGCAGGAAGCGGTTGGAACACTGACCCATACGAGCCGCAAATCATCGACGGCAAGCTCTTTGCCCGCGGATCCTCTGATGACAAGGGACCGACCATGGCTTGCTACTACGGCTTGAAAATCATCAAGGAGTTGGGCCTTCCGACCTCTAAAAAAGTCCGCTTCATCGTCGGTACCGACGAAGAGTCAGGCTGGGCGGACATGGATTACTACTTCGAGCACGTCGGCCTTCCCTTGCCAGATTTCGGATTTTCTCCAGATGCCGAGTTCCCGATTATCAACGGTGAAAAGGGCAATATCACAGCTTACTTGCATTTTGCGGGGGAAAATAGCGGAGCTACTAAACTGCATTCCTTCACAGGCGGTTTGCGTGAGAACATGGTGCCTGAATCTGCGACAGCTATTATCTCTGGCGACCTAGCAGACCTGGACAGCAAGTTGGCAGACTTCACAGCCGCTTACGGCCTAAAAGCTGACGCGGAAAGCCTTGAAAACGGTCAAGTTCAAGTCACCGTCATCGGAAAATCAGCCCACGGTTCAACCCCAGAAGAAGGTGTCAACGGAGCAACCTATTTGGCAAAATTCCTCAGCCAATTCGCCTTTGATGGAGCAGCCAAAGCCTATCTTGACTTAGCTGGACAAGTCCTTCTGGAAGACCATGATGCCAAAAAACTCGGCGTAGCCATCTACGACGAGCAGATGGGGGCACTTTCTATGAACGCTGGTGTCTTCAAATTTGACGAAACTTCATCAGACAATACCATTGCCCTCAACTTCCGTTATCCAAAAAATACCAACCCTGAAACCATCAAGGCTGGTTTGGAAAAACTGGGTGTGGAAGCTGTCAGCCTGTCTGAGCATGGTCATACTCCACACTATTGCCCAATCGACGACCCAATGGTCGCAACCCTCTTGTCTGTCTATGAGAAACACACAGGCTTGAAAGGTCACGAACAAGTGATCGGTGGCGGAACATTTGGACGCTTGCTCAAACGTGGCGTTGCCTACGGAGCCATGTTCCCAGGTGATGTCAACACCATGCACCAAGCCAACGAATTTATCGAAGTCGAGCAACTTTACCGTGCAGCTGCCATCTATGCAGAAGCTATCTACGAACTCATTAAGTAATACATGAAGACGGGGATACCCGTCTTTTTTAGGAGAAAGAATGAAACTGAAAGAACTCACCGTTGCAGATTTGGAAATGGTCAAACAGCTCTTCTTGTCTGTTTTCAGCCAAGAACCCTGGAACGACGATTGGTCTGACGAGGAGCAACTGAACCGCTACATAGGCGATTTACTGGCACATCCAAGAGCACTCTGTTTTGGCTTGTTTGACCAGGGAAAATTGCTAGGTCTATCACTTGGCTACATCCGCTATTGGTATGAAGGAACAGAGTATCGAATTGAAGAGTTCTGCATTTCCTATGATTACCAAGGGCAAGGACATGGTGCTAGTTTTCTAGCGGACATAGAGAAGCAGTTAGCTGATAGAAAAATTGTTCATATTCTTCTGCAAACCGAACGCAACCTTCCGGCATATTTTTTCTACAAAAAATGCGGTTTCCGAGCCTTAGAAGAAGATGTGACCATGTTTAAGAAAGTTGGTTTTTCATAGAGCAAGAAGCCAATCAAGAGTAGCAATTTATCAAAAATAATTCAGCAATCCCTTGAAAAATAAAGTAAAAATGATACAATAATATAAAGATGTTGTTTCTACCTTCAGAGGAGGTGCCGTATGAAAAAATATCTGTTCTATTTATTAGGGTTCTTGCTTTTACTCTTCAGCCTAGGTCAGCCTAGTCTGGTAGGAGCTGAGGGAATTCCAGCCCGTCCAATTGATACGACGGTGGTTGATGAAACCCAACTTCTTTCTAGTGAAACCATTGCCAACATTGACCAGCTCAATCAGACCTGGGCAGCAAGTGAACAGCAGTTACAGGTTGGGGTCTATGTGACGGAAAGTCTTTCTACTGATATTGAAAGTCTAGCCAACGCAACCTTTCGTGACTGGCAGGTCGGCTTTGCAGGGACGGACAATGGTATTCTCTTGGTGATTGCCATAGCCGACAGGGAATTTCGGATAGAAACCTCCGACAATGCTGCAACGGTGTTGACAGATGTGGAAGCCAAGGATATTCTGGAAAGTTCTAGGGAGTTTTTCCGTCAGGAAGATTATGATGGAGGAGTGACCTATATTGTCCAATCCATCGGAGATCGCTTCTACGGGACTAGTCTGGGTCAAGAACAGCTGGCTGCAATGGAAGAAAGGACCAGTGCAGAAAGTGACAGCTTTGTATGGTTTATGATTGTTATTCTCGTTGTCATTATCTTTATGATTATTGATAAATCCAGCCGAGGTGGCGGAGGTCCGGGCAATCTGCTTTGGATGCTGGTAGACGACCACCATCATTACCACAACAATCATTCTTCCCATTCTTCATCATCCTATGGTGGAGGTGGTTGGTCTGGCGGCGGTGGTGGCGGTGGCGGAGCCTCATCTGGTTGGTAAGAAAAGAAAGGAAAGTCTATGAAAAAGAAATGGTTAGCTATACTAATCCCGGTTTTCGCTCTGCTATTTTTAGGAATGGGAGCAGTCGGTCAATACAATGGACTGGTCGATAGCCATGCGGAAGTGGAAAATGCTCAAGCCAATGTGGACACCCAACTCCAACGGCGCTATGACCTGATACCGAATGTCGTGGCAGCAGTCAAGGGAGCCATGGAGCATGAGGAAGAGATTTTCACTGCCATAGCGGATGCGCGTGCGAAAATTGGCTCCAGCCAGGTGGGAACCAGCGACTACAATCAGGCACAAAGTCAGCTGGATTCGGCAGTTTCACGTTTGCTGATGGTGACGGAAAATTATCCGCAATTAACAGCCAATCAACAGGTATCTGACCTCATTACCGAGCTAGAGGGGACTGAAAATCGGATTTTGGTTGCACGTAAGGATTATAATGCGGTGGCAACGGCCTATAATAAAAAAATCAAACGGTTCCCGACTTCCCTCTATGCCAACTTATTTGGCTATGAAAAAGTCGACCTGTTCCAAGCTAGCAACGATGCGGCGACAACAGTGCCAAGTGTGGATTTACAGGATAAAGAATAAAGAACTCGGCTCCCTGAACCGAGTTCTTTATTTTATGGATTGATCCAAACTCCAGAAACGTAGTCTTCTGAAAGAGTGGTCTGGCTGATAATGCTCTTAGCCTCTGTATCATAGATTAGGAGTTGATTTGCCAAAATAATCATTAAGCGCTTGTCCTCAATTTGACGAATGTGGTCGATGTAATGAGGACGAGGATTTAAGTCCTTCAAAGTATGGTAGGATTGCTCGCCAGTTTGGGTATTGTAAATAGTAAAGGAAAGTGGGCTAAACATGCCATTTTGATGCTCGATGAGAAGAAGGTTTTCGTCTTTGAGAGCATGGAGCGTGCTTGGTGAAGGGTGTTCCAGCTTGATGGATGAAAATGTTTTGGACCTTGTGTCGAAGGTTAGGAGTTCGGATGACTGTTCAATGTCCTCATACTCACTTGTTTTTTTCCCTAAATTTGGGAGATAGATGGTTCCATTGACCAAAAGTCCTTCTCCAGTTGCTATGGTATTGTCGTATTTGAAAACTTCTTGTTTCGAAAAATCGTTCTTATCAAATACAATCAAGACATTTTCTTCGGGTCCTTCTTGGGTAAAATCTTTCACAAAGCCAGTTAAATAGACTGATGTTTGGTCTACCATGACTGGAGCATTTGGTATGAAGTCGTCATTGAGGACAAGCGTTTGAATGGCTTCAAATTGCTTATCAAATTGTGCCAAAGTATGAAAGGGTCCTGCTGTATAAAAGTCTTGTCCATCTGTTCCACTGATATAGCTACTATACTGACTTGGCTTTCGCAAGACAGTGCCAGTATTGAAATCAATGGATATCAGATTGTCGTTAATGAATTTTTGCTGATTGTTGGCAAAGACTAGATACTGATTGTCTATGACATAATTTTCACCAGAGCCAAAATAGCCTTCTGAATTCATTTTCTGTGTATGAAGGAGTTGAGGCTCTTGCCCATTTAGCTGAAAGGCTTCGACCTTACCAGGATAAATCAAGTAGAAATCCGCATTCTCAGTTAAGCTTATTTTGTTGTGCTGGTAGGCATAGAGTTTCCAGCCGATAAAGGGAAAAACTAGACAGGACAGAAGTGTAATACAGATGATGATTTTTTTCATGGGAAGACCTCCTCTCTATTTTTAGTATATCCTAAATAGTAAACAAAATCAATTGTTTATGTGTTAATATAACAAAAAACATGCAAATTTCCTTGCATGATAGTTGATATTATTTTCCAAGACAGAATTGGCTAAAGAGTTGGGTAATGAGTTCGTCTGGAGCAGCATCGCCTGTTATTTCTCCCAAAATCTGCCAACAACGTGTCAGGTCAACCTGTAACAAGTCAACAGGCATGCCCATTTCCAGTCCGTCATTAACAGCTTGTAGGCTTTGAACGGCTTGTTCAATCAGGGAAATGTGGCGAGAATTGGAGAGGTAGGTGGCATCTTGCTCGACCAGACCAGCATTTTCAAAGAAGAGCTGGTTGATTTTTTCTTCGATTTGGTCGATATTCTGGTTTTTCAAGACGGAAATGCGGATGACATCTTCAGGCAGTTGGTCCGCTTCAATCTGCTCTTCCAGGTCGGTCTTGTTGAGCAGGACGATACGGTTGGCCATATCTGAAATGGCTAGGAGATTGCGGTCTTGCTCGGTCAGGGGCTCAGATGCGTTGAGGACCAGCAGGATGAGGTCGGCCTCCTCAAGGGCTTTTTTAGACCGTTCCACACCAATTTTTTCAACGATGTCGTCTGTTTCGCGGATACCTGCTGTATCAATCAGCTTGAGAGGGACGCCTTTGATGTTGACGTATTCTTCGATAACGTCACGGGTTGTTCCTGCGATGTCTGTAACGATGGCTTTTTCCTCGCGGAGGAGGTTATTGAGCAGGCTGGATTTTCCGACATTGGGACGACCGATAATAGCGGTTGCGATGCCTTCACGCAGGATTTTTCCACGGCGGGCAGTGCGGAGGAGATTTTCCAAAAGCGCTTGGAACTGTAGGGTTTTCTCGCGGACCAGCTCTGTCGTCGCCTCCTCAACGTCGTCGTACTCAGGGTAGTCGATGTTGACCTCGACCTGAGCCAGCGTGTTGAGAATTTCCTGGCGCGTGTCGTTGATGAGCTGGGAGAGGGAGCCGTCAAGCTGGCGGACGGCATTATGCATGGCTTTATCAGTCTTGGCACGGATAACATCCATGACAGCCTCGGCCTGGGTCAAATCTACACGACCGTTGAGAAAGGCGCGCTTGGTAAATTCGCCCGGCTCAGCCATTCGAGCCCCTTGGCGAATCAGGAGCTGGAGGATTTCGTTGGTAACGGCGATGCCTCCGTGGGTGTTAACCTCAATGACATCTTCGCGTGTGAAGGTCTTTGGAGAACGCATGGCTCCAATCATAACCTCGTCCAGCACTTGACCCGTCGCAGGATCAATGATATGACCGTAGTTGAGGCTGTGACTGGGTACAGTTGCTAGGTCCTTGCCCTTGAAAACCTTGCTGGCAATGGCAAAAGCGTCCGTCCCAGATAGGCGGACAATCCCAATAGCTCCCTCACCGAGAGGGGTAGAAATAGCGGTAATGGTGTCGAATTCTTTTGTAATCATATATCTTTCTTTCTAAAATCGTCTTATCTATTAGTGTATCATGGAATGATGAAAAAAGCACAGATGAGGGATGGGAATGCATGCTCACTAAATCAATTGTTTTTCTATTCCACTCTAGCTTAAAATATGATAAAATAAACCTACATAATCTTTGTATTTTTTAGGAGAGAGATATGAAACTTCTAAATAGATTTGCATATATATATCAAAGCGATTTAAAACTTTTTTTCAATTTCATAGTAAACAAAACCTGCCAGTCTTGGCAGGCTTTTTGCGTTGTCGAAAGGCTGGTGTCTAGATGACTTGGAAACAACTTATGCTAGACATACCAGTCTATGCACCAGAGCTCTTGGAAGAAATGAGAGCCATAGAGGAATACCAAACAGGCTTGCTGGAAAAACTAGAAAGACAGGACAATGCCTTGGAGTTGGAGGCTGTTTACCAAGTGGAACAAGCCCGCCTGACCGATATTGTCAAAGGCTATCTGGACATCAAGCGTAAGCCTGGCCACTATGCCCAAGCAGAGCAGAAATTGGCAGATGCCAACGGTCAGTTAATCGGTTTCCGCAAACATCTTCTGAACTTGCTACAAAAAGTGAATGAAGATGACTTAAAAGATTTTCAAGTTAGTTTACGCTTGTTGCCTGGTCAGCGGGAATTGGTTGACCCTCAGGCTCTTTATCAGACCAAGAAGCCTTCAAATGAGCTACAGATAGAAGATGAACTCATTCGTCATTTGACCAGCGGAGAGAGTCAGTGGGTCTACCGTCCTGAGCTCAATACCGAAGAACTGCTCTGGGCAAACTTTTTCGCCAAGCTAGAGGCTAATAACCTCCGCCACCTGGCTGACCATCCTCTGACAGACCAAGAAAAGCACCAAATCAAGAACCAACTCAACTTTGTCAATTTCTACGAAGCTGCCAAGTGGCTGGCAGGTGAGAATGGCATTGCTAAGGTCCAAGTCCAACGAGAAGATGCTAGTCTGGGAACCATCCGACTAGAGGTCATCTGGCGGCACAATGTCGCAGGGGGCAAGTCCAGCTATGAGGTTGTCAACCAAGTTGTGACAGGTGGTGATGCTGCCAGACAAAGACGAGGTGATGTGACCCTCTTGATAAATGGCCTTCCCATGATACAGATCGAGCTCAAGAGCCGTTCCCATCCCTATATGGATGCCTTCCGTCAGATACGCAAATACGAGCAAGAAGGTCAGTTTAAGGGTATCTTTTCAAGCCTGCAGATGTTTGTGGTGTCAAATATCACGGAAACCCGCTACATCGCCGCTGCCAAAGAATCCAAACTCAACGACCGCTTCTTGACCAAGTGGGTGGATAAGCACAATCAAGCCCAGCCCCATCTCTTTGACTTTGCCAGAGAGGTCCTTTCCATTCCCATGGCTCACCAATTGGTCATGCAATATAGTGTGATTGACGACGACAAAAAAGCCCTTATCCTGCTTCGTCCCTATCAGATCCATGCCATCGAAGCCATCAGAGAAGCTAGCCGTCTACGCCAGTCGGGCTATATCTGGCACACGACTGGTTCTGGTAAGACCCTGACATCCTACAAGGTGGCTCGCAATCTCCTGCAAATTCCATCTATTGAGAAGACCATTTTTGTCATAGATAGGACAGACCTTGACCAGCAGACCACCGCTGCCTTTCTATCCTACGCGGAAAATGACATGATAGATATTGACCAGACGGACGATACCCAGCACTTGTTGAAAAATCTGGCTTCAGAAGACCGCCGTGTCGTGGTCACCACTATTCAAAAACTCAATACCCTCCTGCGTCAATTTGAAGAGGGGTTTCATGAGAAATTCCACCAACGTGTTAAGAACCTAAATCTAGCCTTTGTTGTGGACGAATGCCACCGGGCTGTCACGCCAGAACGCCAGCGGATTTTGGAACAGTTCTTTGTCAACTCGCTTTGGTATGGCTTTACAGGTACTCCTATTTTCAAGGAGAACAAGCGAGAACAAAAAGGTGATTTAGCCCAGACGACAGAAGAACAGTATGGGCCATGTCTCCATGAATACACGGTCAAAGAAGCCATCCATGACCGAGCTGTTCTTGGTTTCCAAGTGGAATACCAGACCACCATGCCTGGCTGGGCTGAGGATGAAATCGAAGACGAGTTTTACGACGATGAACGGCACATGCTGACGGTGTTGGATGCTATTTTAAATAAATCCAAACGCAAGCTCGGTTTCCAAAACGGTGTAGGGAAAACCTACGAGGGCCTACTGACTGTCAAGTCCATCGCCCGTGCCCAAGCCTACTATGACCTGATACAAGAAGTCAAGGCAGGACAGAAGAGCCTGACGATTTCGGAATCAGTCAAAAAAGTCTTGCCTGATTTTCCAAAAGTTGCCATCACATACTCAGTGACTGAGAACGACGAATCTTCTTTTGCCAACCAAGACTACATGAGCAAGAGCTTGGAGGATTACAATGCCATGTTTGGTACGCATTTCACACTGGCGACCCTTGGTTCCTATAATACTGACCTAAACGAACGCTTGGCTCGGAAAAAAGACAAGTATGCCTTCCGTGAGGAGCAGTTGGACTTGGTCATCGTGGTGGATCGCCTCTTGACAGGCTTTGATGCTCCTTGCTTGTCAACTATCTTTATGGACAGGCAGCCTATGAAACCCCAGCACATCATCCAAGCCTTTTCACGGACCAACCGTCTCTTTGACGAGGGCAAGAAGTTTGGACAAATCGTCACCTTCCAGACCCCAGAACGTTTCAAGGAAAGGGTTGACGAAGCCCTCAGTCTGTATTCAAATGGTGGTGAGTTTGCGGTGCTGGCTCCGACTTGGTTGGAAGAAAAAGCCAAGTTCAAGGAAAAGGTTCAGCAGTTGCTGGCCATTGCCCCAAATCCTGAAATGGTGCCAGACCTAGATGCCAGCAGTGATGCCGAGTTGAAACGCTTTGCCAAGGCCTTTCAGGAATTTGACAAGCTCTTTGCCTCCGTACAGGTCTATGCCGACTACGAGCAAGAGGACATTCTCAAGGAAATCGGGCTTAGTCTGGAGGACATTGAGAATTTTTCTGGACAATACCAAAATGTCATCGAAGAACTCCGCAGACGGCGGAAGGAAGATGAAGGCATAGAAGATACGCCTTTTGATATTGAATACGAGCTGGAGTCTGTCCGTACGGATGAAATCAATTACCACTATATCATCTCTCTCATCCAGAACTTGATTGACAGTAAAAATCAAGTCATTCCTGATAAGGAGAAGAAGATGGTGGACAACTACATCGCCGACTTAGACAAGACCAATCCCAAACTCTCCCAACTCATCTCCAAAATCTGGCAGGAAGCTCAGACCAATACTCAAGATTACAAGGGCCAATCCATCGCCCACAAGCTAGACGAGATGATTGATCTAACCATCCGTGAGCAAGTCGTATCCACCGCACGAGATTGGTGTGTTGGCGAAGATGAACTCCAGTTTATCGTGGACAACTACCGAGTCGGCAAGGACAAGCAAATCGGAGAAAAAGCCCTTGTTGATACCTACGATTATCCAAGCTACAAGGAAAACAAGGGCGACCAAGCCCTCAACAAGCTTAAATACAAAAAAGCCCTCAAAGAGGACTATATGAATATGATTGCGGAAGAAATCCTACCATTGAGGGGGAGGTAAGTATAGCATATTTTGAGAGATGATAATGATGGAAATATGCATCTCAAGTTTATCTAGTATGTTATCGACTTGAGCAGATTAATTACTTTCCTTTAAGAAAGTAAAAATGAGGTGATTATTATGGAATACGCACGTAGACTAAGTAGAGAGGTTGATGTTTGTTTAAAGCTGGAAAATCCATTCTCTGAAAAGGAGGTCACAAATACATTACTTGCTAGAGTAACTAGACCAAGTGTTGATATGACCTTTGTGAGCATGGCAAATGGATTTTTTGATACAGCTATCTTACATTTATCACACATAAAAGATAATGGAGAAGATGGTGATTGTGAAGTATTATGTATTTTGCATAATGTATTTATTGCCTTGGAATTGTCTCTTAAATCAATTTATAGTGGTTTTCACCAATATACAAGCGAAGATTGGATGATAGTCCGTAGTCAAATCGAAACAGGTCATAAGTTGACAGTGTTAGTTGGAAAAATTAGAAGCTGCTATCAAAAAAGCACTTCGAAAGATACTAAAAAAAGTTGGGTTAACGATAGGCTGAAATTGATTGAACGCTTTGTAGAATTTACAAATAATGTAAATATTGATTTTCAAAGTACACGTTATCCAGTAAATCGAGATTCAAAAAGATATGAGTATATGACAAAAGATATTAGTGTGGATACACAGTTATTAGAAGAATGGATTTTGTTGCTATGTAAAGTGTGTAATGATTTATTTGCGATTCATGATTCGCTAGGTGAAGCACGCTCTTCATATTGAACATAAAAAGGAGATTAAATGAAAACAAACAATAATATCCCAGCCTATCGTTTTCAAGGCTACACTGACGCTTGGGAACTGCGTCCACTTGGAGAAATTGGAAATACTTATACAGGCTTATCTGGAAAAACTAAGGATGATTTTGGACACGGTGACGGAAGATTTGTTACTTATATGAATGTTTTTTCAAATCCTATTAGTTTACCAGAAATGGTCGAAGCAGTAGAGATTGATGAAAGTCAGAATACTGTTCGTTATGGAGATGTCCTATTTACAACTTCTTCCGAAACTCCTGAAGAAGTTGGGATGTCATCAGTATGGCTGGAAAATACTGAAAATACTTATTTGAATAGCTTTTGTTTTGGCTTTAGACCAGTTAAGAAAGTTAATCCGTATTACCTTGCTTATCTACTTCGTTCATCTGGAATGAGAAGGAAAATATCATTTTTAGCACAAGGAATTTCTAGGTATAATATTTCAAAAACAAAAATGATGGAACTTGAAATCTCAATCCCAAATGAGAATGAACAAGAAGTCATCGGCACTTTCTTCTCCACTCTGGACCAACACATCACCCTTCATCAGCGTAAGTTGGACACGCTCAAGGAGCAGAAGAAGACCTATCTCAAACTCCTCTTTCCAGCCAAGGGACAGACCAAACCAGCCCTCCGCTTCCAAGGCTTTGAAGACGATTGGAAAGAAGTGAAGTTGGGGGAGGTTGCTGACATAAAAACAGGCAGTAGGGATGTGCAAGATGCGGTCGAAAATGGTGAGTATCCATTTTTTATAAGATCCGAAGAAGTTTTAAAAATCAATACTTATTCTTATGATGGTGAAGCGATTCTTATTCCAGGTGAAGGAAGATTGGGGGAGATATTTCATTATGTAGAAGGGAAATTCGACTATCATCAGAGAGTTTATAAGATTTCAGACTTTAAGTATTGTAATGCACTTTTTATTTTACAAATAATGAGATGGAATTTTAAAAAGCATGCTTTAAAGTATACAGTTAAAGCGACTGTCGACTCACTTAGAAAACCAGTGATTGAAGATTTTACAATCTCCCTCCCCACCCTCTCCGAACAGGAAACTATCGGCACTTTCTTCCAAACTCTTGACCAAGAGATTACTCAGGTGGAGGGCAAGCTGACTAGCTTGAAAGAGATGAAAAAGACTCTACTCCGTAAATTATTTGCATAATTCAAACTGTCTGGGAGACAGGTTCGCCCTCCTAATTCCCATTATATTTCTTGACGAACGGTTGATATTCTGATAGAATGAGCATAGAAAAAGAGTTGGACGGCAATCCAACTCTCAGTAGAACCGTTTAAGACGGTGGCTCATATTTACAGAAATAATCCGTTCAACTTGCCGAAAGTGGGGACGGATTATTTTTTGTTTTCATCAGATGTTTCACTCCCCTAAGTCATCATGTAAAAATCTTGATTAACTGACGATATTTTGTTAAAATAAGCATAGAAAAAGAGTTGGACGGCAATCCAACTCCTAGTAGAGCCATTTCGGTGGTTCACAATGTTTGTTTTATATTAAAATAAAATCGTCAGTGTCCCAAAATATTGACGATTTTATTTTTTGTTTTTTATTTGATATAAAGAATTATTAGATTAGACTGGTTCAACTAATGCTAATTTGAGCAGGTACCTCCGACGTGAGATTTTTGAAACGATATTTTTCAAAAATCGAGCTAGTGCGAGCCTTAGACAAATCGAATAGGATTTGTCGTTACTTGATGAGTAAGTTTACTTACCATCAAGTATAGGCTAGCCTTTCTGTAAGATTTCGGACTTATTTCCATAAGCACCACCTCCAGTTAGAAAGTTGGAACCACCGTCATATTTCTCTACTTATCTATTATACCATATCTTTAGAAAGAATCACAGACATGAACAATTCAAACAACTCACAATCTCTTTACCAGTCCCTTTGGAATGCGGCGGATATTCTCCGTGGCAAGATGGACGCTAACGAATACAAGTCCTACCTTTTGGGCTTGATTTTCTATAAATACCTATCAGATAAGTTGCTTTTGGCAGTGTGTGACAACCTTGATGAATCCTTTGATAGTTTGTCACAGGCTCAAAGGCTCTATGAAGAAAATTTTGCGGATCCGGATGTTAAGGAAGATTTACTAGATGTCCTTGATGATGAGCTGGGTTACTTTATCGAGCCTGGTCTGACCTTTACGGCCTTGGTAGCAAAAGTCCACACCAGCAACTTCCAGTTGGAAGATTTGGCACAGGGCTTCCGTGACATTGAGCAGTCCAACGAGATTTTTGAAAACCTTTTTGAAGACATCGACCTCTACTCTAAAAAGCTGGGACCAACACCACAAAAGCAGAATCAGGTCATTTCAGCCCTGATCAAAGAACTTCATGAACTCAACCTCAGCAACCATGATGGAGATGTTTTGGGAGATGCCTATGAATACTTGATTGGTCAGTTTGCCAGCGACTCAGGTAAGAAAGCAGGGGAGTTCTATACGCCTCAAGCCGTTTCCCACCTCATGACCCAGATTGTCTTTCTTGGACGGGAACATCAAAAGGGCATGACCCTCTATGACCCAACCATGGGGTCAGGCTCCCTCCTTCTTAACGCCAAACGTTACAGTAAAGAGTCTTCGACCGTTTCCTACTTCGGTCAGGAGATTAACACCTCGACCTACAACCTGGCCCGCATGAACATGATGCTCCACGGGGTTGCCATCGAAAACCAAAAACTTCATGTCGGGGATACCCTTGATGCGGACTGGCCAACGACTGAGCCGACAGATTTTGACGGGGTGCTCATGAACCCACCTTATTCTCAGAAGTGGAGTGGGGACGCTGGTTTCCTGCAAGACGCTCGTTTCTCCAGCTATGGTGTTCTGGCACCCAAGTCCAAGGCTGACTTCGCCTTCCTTCTTCATGGTTTCTACCACCTCAAGCATTCAGGCGTCATGGCCATTGTTCTCCCTCACGGGGTTCTCTTTAGGGGAAATGCAGAGCAGAAAATTCGTCAGCATCTCCTAGAAGAAGGAGCCATTGACACCGTGATTGGACTGCCAGCCAACATCTTTTATAATACCTCCATTCCAACCACAGTCATCATTCTCAAGAAAAACCGCACCAGCAAAGATGTTCTCTTTATCGATGCATCTAAAGAATTTGACAAGGGCAAAAACCAAAATATCATGACCGATGACCATATCGCCAAGATTTTGAAAGCTTATCAAGACCGGCAAGATGTGGACAAGTTTGCCCACTTAGCCAGCTTTGAGGAGATCGTGGAAAACGACTACAACCTCAACATCCCTCGCTATGTCGATACCTTTGAGGAAGAGCCAGTTGTTCCACTAACAGAGCTTGCGGACAAGCTGGCCCAGACCGATAAGGAAATCGCAGCAACCACAGCCCAACTTGAAAGCATGCTTGGTCAGCTAGTCGGTAGCACACCAGAAGCACAGGCAGAGCTGACGGCCTTCTTGGAGAAGTTGAAATAAGTAGCAAAAAAACTGGTTCTTAAGAGCCAGTTTTTTGCTTATCATGTTCAACCGCTAAAGAATAATGCTTGCTGACCTCGGTGTAGTAGCTGACCACCAGCCCTGACAGACTTCCTAGAAAGAGTATGCCGTAAATGGCTAAGATAATGCTGATAATCCGTCCAAAAGCAGTAGTGACCAGCAAATCTCCATAACCAACCGTCGTCGCTGTGACAAAGCTGTACCAAAGACTATCCCCATAGCTAGTAAAGTCAGGCTCCAACCAGAGCAGAAATCTAGCTGCTAGAAAGATAAAACTGAAAAAGGAAGTGAGAAAAGTGGCAAAACCAGTCACTCTCAAAATATGCCAAATAATGCGAAGGCGGTGGATTTGTTTCTTATTTTGTAACATTTTTTCTGCATTCTGCAATATAATCTAATTTACCCTGCCGACTGCGTTTCTTAAATAAAGCCTCGGCAGACATGGCTTCCTGTTTGCTGGCAAAGGCTTCTTGGTAGACTAGGCTGACAGGCAAGCGTGCGCGGGTGTATTTGGCCCCTTTCCCACGATTATGGGTAGCAAGCCGCTTCTCCACATCAGTCGTATAACCAGTATATAGACTTCCGTCGGCACATTCCAAAACATACAAGTAGGCCTTATTTTCCATAATAAATCTCACGAATAGCCGGAGTATAGTCGCCATTTTCCTCATGGACAACCAGAGGTGGCAGTATGTGTAGCCCATCTACCGAGCCGTCCTTGATAGCCTCAATCAGCAACATATTGGCCTCCTTGTTGGCCTTGGGATAGACAAACTGGATGCGTTTGGGAGCCAGCTTGTAGGTTCTCAACTTGTCCAAAATATCTAAAAATCGGTCGGGTCTGTGGACCATGGCCAAGCGACCATTGGACTTGAGCACCTGTTGAGCCACCTGGCAAATGCTGTCTAGGTTGGTCGCGATTTCGTGTCTGGCCAGAAGATAATGCTCGCTTTCATTGAGGTTTGAACCCTCGTCCACCTTGAAGTAGGGAGGATTGCAGAGCATCAAATCAACCTTGGACCGCAAATCATACTGTGGCAGGTTTGCCAAGTCGTCATTGATGACCGAGACTTGTTCCTCCAGACCATTGAGGGCGATGGAGCGGCGGTTCATGTCGGCAAGCCGTTCCTGCAATTCAACCTGAATGATAGGCGCCTTGGTACGTGTGGAGGCAAAGAGGCCCACCGCTCCATTTCCACTACAAAGGTCAACAATCAGTCCCTTCTGAGCAGGCATTTTTGGAAAACGCGAAAGGAGGACACTGTCGATGGAGTAGCTAAAAACCTCTCGATTTTGAATAATCTGAACATCTGTTGAGAAGAGCTGGTCAATCCGCTCTCCGTCTAATAACTCAATTTTTTGCATGGTTTTATTATACCATCTTTAGCAGAAAATCTCTGTCCATTTATAAGAAAAAGAGCGAAGACCTCGCTCTCAAACATTAACTAAAAAATTCAATCCAAGCCCCGACCAGCAAAAAAACGATACAGAGATAGATTTGCCAATTTGCCTTCAAGGTCCATTCTTTTGACCAAAAGGCACTACGGGCTGTACCGACGAAAGCAAAAAGCAAGAGCCCAAGCCAGAGGGTAGGTCCCTTGTCCAACCATTCTCCTATGCTACCTAGTAACAACAATATCATCAAATAAAAGTTCAAACTTCGATAATATTCTTTATTAAATTCCTTAAACATTGAAAATCCTCACAATACAAAAAAGTAAATGCTTGTCCAAGCGACAATAAAACTAATCGTCAGATAAATTTGCCATGTTTTTTTAATCCAGCTACGAGGTTTGAGGAAGGCAATATAGCCGGCATAAAGCCCTATCCCAAGCTTGAGAAAATGGATAAACCAAAATGGTCCATGTATAGTAGCAGAAATCACTTGTAGGATACAGGTAATAGACAAATAAAATTCCCAGGTCCGATAGAATTCTTTGTTGAATTTCTTAGACATAGTAAACTCCTTCTACTTACCCAAAATGAATTTCAGATAGATAATCACCACAATCAATCCGATATAGAAGATGTAGCCCATGCGAGTGAGTTCCTTTTCTTCCTTGAAGAAGAATACCCGAATGGCATTGATAAAAATAATCAGACAGGCTAGTAGGCTATACCATGCAGGAGTTTGGGAAGGGTCTATCAAAATGTCTGAAAGAAAAAAACAAGTCCAAAAAATCATAGAATAGAAGGCACTGTACCGATAAAAATGCTTGTTAAACTGGAATTTCATGACAATCACCTCTCTTTCTTTTATTATATCAACTCACCTGCAGATTT
The DNA here is from genome assembly GCF_002960625.1 of Streptococcus suis. Taxonomy (GTDB): domain Bacteria; phylum Bacillota; class Bacilli; order Lactobacillales; family Streptococcaceae; genus Streptococcus; species Streptococcus suis_T. Next base: position 63,237 of record NZ_POJH01000010.1, on the reverse strand, counting down.
TCAAGTATTTATATGCAAACAAAAAGTAGGTCTTGTTATAAAGATAAACTATAACAAGGCTCCCTATTTTCCTATAAGCATTTTTTGATGTTTTTCACACAAAATCGTTCATTTCATGCTAGACTAGATAGTGACTTAGATTGGAGAAATGGATATGACAGATTATAAGATTGATACCCTATTAGCCCGAACAGGGATTAACAATGATGAGAAAACAGGGGCCTTGATTTCCCCTATCCACCTTTCAACCACCTATCAACACCCAGAATTTGGTCAATCAACAGGCTTCGACTACACACGGACCAAAAATCCTACCAGAGCTAGCTTGGAGAAAACCTTAGCTGCCATTGAAAAGGCTGACTATGCCCTAGTGACCAGCTCGGGTATGGCTGCTTTGGTCTTGCTTTTTAATGGTTTTCCAGTTGGCAGTAAGGTGGTTGCGGCGCGTGACCTCTACGGTGGTTCCTTCCGCTGGTTCAACGAGCAGGAGCAGTTGGGCCGCTTTAGTTTCACCTATGCTAACACAGAAGAGGACTTGTTGTCTGCCATCACGGATCAGACAGACTATGTATTCCTGGAAACGCCTACCAATCCCCTCATGGTTGAGTTTGATATTGCTAAGGTTTCGGCTGTCGCCCATGCCAAAGGTGCCAAGGTAATTGTCGATAACACCTTTTATAGCCCTATTTATCAAAATCCCCTCATGCTTGGTGCCGATGTTGTCTTACACTCGGCGACCAAGTACCTGTCAGGGCATAATGATGTCCTAGCAGGCGTACTCATGACCAATGACCATGTACTCTATGACAAGCTCTTCTATGACCAAAATACAACAGGTCCCACCCTCTCACCACTAGATGCCTACCTGCTCATGCGTGGTCTGAAAACCCTCTCGCTGCGCATGGAACGAGCAACACAAAATGCACAGAAAATTGTAGCGTATTTGGAAAATAGCCCAGCAGTCAAGCAGGTTTATTATACAGGCAAGGGGGGCATGATATCTGTGAAAGTTCTGGATGAAAGCCGCATTCCTCATATTCTCAATACCTTGCAAGTCTTTACCTTTGCAGAAAGTTTGGGAGGAGTGGAAAGCTTGATTACCTATCCAGCTACCCAGACCCACGCAGATATTCCAGCTGAAACCCGTCATTCTTACGGACTGACAGATGATCTTCTTCGTTTGTCCATTGGCATTGAGGATGCGGAAGACTTGATTGCAGATTTAAAAGTAGCCTTGGAGGGATAAGATATGACTCAGTATGATTTTACAAACAGACCAGATCGTGTCGGTCAATTAGCTAAAAAATGGTTGACCAATCAGGACAATCCCAATCTCTTGCAGATGTGGGTAGCAGATATGGATTTTCAACCACTACCAGAAGTGCGTCAAGCCTTGAAGCAATATGCCGAAGAAGAGGTATTTGGCTATCCCTATTTTAGAGATAGCCTCTATCAAGCCATTATTGACTGGGAAAAGACCCAGCATGGTTATGCCATTGGCAAGGAAGACATCTTGTTGATTGAGGGAGTGGTTCCGGCCTTTTCCATCGTCATTCAAGCCTATACTCAGGAGAACGATAGTATCTTGATCAATACTCCCGTTTATCCACCCTTTAGCAATACTGTTCGCCTTAACAAGCGTCAGCTAGTGACCAACTCTCTTGTAGAAAGAAATGGTCAGTTTGAAATTGATTTTGAACAATTAGAACGTGACATTGTTGAAAATCAGGTAAAACTCTATCTCTTCTGTAGTCCCCACAACCCAGGCGGTCGAGTTTGGACAGAAGAGGAGTTGAGAAAGATTGGACAAATCTGCTACAAACATGGGGTTATTCTTGTTTCGGATGAAATTCATCAAGACTTGACCCTCTTTGGTAACAAACACCACAGCTTTAACACCCTTGATCCAGCCTTCAAGGACTTTACGGTAATTTTAGCATCCGCAACCAAAACCTTCAATATTGCAGGAACTAAAAACAGTTTTGTCATCATTGAAAATCCAGCCCTGCGTAAGAAATTTTACCAGCGCCAGCTGATGAACAACCACCACGAAATTGCTACGGTGGGCTTGATTGCAACAGAAACGGTCTTGACCCAAGGGCATGAATGGTTGGCACAATTAAAAGAGGTTTTGGAAACCAATGTCCAATTTGTCGCTGATTATTTGACAGAACATAGTCAGATAAGAGTGATGAAACCCCAAGGCACCTACCTCCTATGGCTGGATTTCTCTGCCTATGGGCTTGACCACCAAGAAGTTCACCGTCGCTTGCTAGAAGAAGCACAAGTAGTTCTCAATGATGGACTGACCTTTGGTAAGGAAGGGAAATACCATGCCCGGTTCAATGCCGCCAGTCCATTTGCAACTGTCAAAGAAGCTTGTGAACGGATTGTTGCCGTTTTTGGAAAATAAAATAGTATGAGAAAGGTTGAAAGAATTTTCGGCCTTTTTACTTGTGAAAAATATGTGACAGATAGATGCTAAACATATCAGCTTTTTATCGCTATTGCCATCCCCATTATTTGGAAAATTGTTGAGGTTGGAAAAGGAACAAGCTACCGTTCTTTGCATGATAGGATATGAACTGATACTCTTTGGAAATCAACATCAGACGTTGTTGACTTGATGTGATGAACTTTAGTTCTATCAGTATCTGCGTCGCCTAGTATGATTTTGATTAAGGTAAGGTGGCTAACTTCATTATAGAACTTTCAGTCATAGTGGCAAAGATATCTTTGTGAAGAAATGTTCAAAATAGAGTTGACAAATCCGTCATGAAATCGTTATACTTATATGGTATAAAATGTAGAAAGGAGATATACTATGTCATTTAAAGTTACATGTTATGGTGTTCGTCCAAATGAAGTTGAGTTTTTCCACAAATTAAACAAGTATGGTTACGAGTTAAATTTGGTAGAAGCGCTTTTGACTGATGAGAATATTGAAACGGCTAAAGGCAGTGATGCCCTGATTTTGCGTGCAAACTGTAAGGCAGATGGTAAAAACCTACGCCAGTTTGCTGAGTGGGGTATCAAGTACGTCTTTACTCGTACAGTCGGTTACAATCATATTGATTTAGATGTAGCTAGAGAATTGGGGATTGCAGTTGCCTATGTTCCCTTTTATTCTCCAAATGCGATTGCAGAGCTTGCAGTTACCTTGGCCATGAGCTTGCTTCGTCATGTGACCTACACAGTGGACCGTACCAGTCGTCTAGATTTCCGAGTGACGCCAACCATGTTTAGTAAGGAGTTGCGAAACTGTAAAGTCGGTGTCATTGGAACGGGTAAAATCGGTCTGACAGAAGCTCGTTACTTTAAGGGAATGGGTGCAACTGTCTATGGCTATGATGTTTACCAGTCAGATGCAGCAAAAGAAGTTGTCACTTTCTTGGAATTAGATGAATTGCTTGCGACCTGTGATATTGTCAGCTTGCACGTACCCTACTTCCCAGGGCAAAATGATAAGATGGTTGATGCAGCCTTCATCAATAAGATGATGGACGGAGCTATTCTCATCAATACTGCTCGTGGTGAGTTGCAAGACAACCAAGCTATCGTTGATGCCATTAAATCTGGCAAGCTTGATGGATTTGCAGGGGATGTATTGGCAGAGGAATCGAAATTCTTCTTCAAGGAATTTGCATCCTTCGAAGATATTCCAGATCCAGCTGTTCAGGAGATGGTTTCACTCTATCCAAAAGTCTTGTTGACACCACACATTGGTTCCAATACGGATGAGGCCTTGTCAAACATGATTGAAACAAGTTATGACAACTTGAATGAAATCTTGACCAAGGGTACCTTGACTAACTCAGTTTTATAATATATTTTTTAATGTAGGGAGATTAAAAAAATGGATTTATTTTTGAAAATTTTAGGGGATAAAGCTCTTCTTGGAGCGGTATTCTCAACTATCTTTATTATCTTGATGGGTTACTATGCTCGCAAGAAGAACATCGTTCCAGAAAATGCTTCAAAAGTTTTGAGTGCTATTCTCTTGAACCTTACCTTACCAGCCTTGGCCTTCAACGCTTTCATGGTCAACATCAACGAGAAAACATTTAAAGAAGGTTTGAGTGCCTTTGTATTTGGTTTCATCGCTTATGCATTGTTGATTGCTGTATCATTTGTTATCTTTGCAAAATACAAGGGAGATAAAAAAGATACTCTCCGTATCTTGATGATTTTCGGTTCAACTACTTTCTTCGGTCTGCCAATCATCAATGCAATCTTGCCATCAGCAACACTGTATGCTAACTTGTTCAACATTGCCTACCGTGTATTCCTCTACTCTTATGCCTTGGTGGTTATGAGTGGTAAGAAATTTGATAAAGGCAATGTGAAAGATATCATCTTGAACCCAATCGTTTTGGCTACCTTTATTGGTTTTGCCTTGTGGATTCTTCAACCATACGCACCAAAAGTTGATGTAACTATCCCAGCTGTTATTAAAAACGGTGAATTTGTAGCAGCAGCACCTGGTCAAGTTGCTTTCTACCGTGTTGACCTAGTATTCCCATGGATTTTCACTGGTTTGCAGTACCTTGGTAACTTGTCATCACCATTGGCATGGTTGGCTATCGGTATGACCCTTGCTTCTATCTCATTGAAAGATGCTGTGAAAGATAAAGATGTATGGGTTTACTCAGTAGTGAAAATGGCAATCATCCCTCTTCTTTTCCTTGGTGTTATGCTTGTTCTTAACCTTGTGGGTGGAGCAGTAGGCTTCAACCTTGGTTACGAAGCAATCTTTGCAGTCACAGTTATGTTGGCAACACCTCCAGCGACAGTAGCAGTTGCTTATGCAATCAACTATGAGAAAGAAAGTGTATTTGCTTCAAACGCATCACTCTTGTCAACAGTTGTTTCGGTATTCGCTATTATTGTTTGGGTAATCATCCTTACAATCTTGAATGCTGGCGGAATGTTTTAGGAATTATTTTTAACAATAATTTAAAGGTCTAAAATACAATTGTATTTTAGACATTTTTATATGCAAACAATAGGGGTATGGAATTGCTATTTTCTAACTATGAACCTTCCTATTGTGAGTTGGCAGGGTGAAAAAGGTTTATTGTCTTCCTTCATAGAGGTTCATGACAGTGGTGGTGTTGATTTTCAAAGAGTATTAGTAACTTTCATTAAGTATTTTTAACTATTCAAAAGGGCTCTATAATATCCAGAATTTTTCTTCAAGACAGAATCATAAAAGTCGTAAATTGACTTGGTAGTTGAAATAGAAAAATTGTGTTAGTTACTGATAGACTGTTTACGAATATGTAACCTTCGATTGGAAACTCTATTTCTTCAAGGTCATTCTGCTATCAATCGATAAGTTTGTTTTTAAAATATTTTTTCTATAGTCGCTTGGACTCATATGATATTGGTTTTTAAATGCATTGCTGAAGGCAAGTGGATCAAAATATCCAACCGAATTCGCGATTTCCGTAATACTGAGTTCGGGATTAGCAAGTAGTTGACATGCGTGGTTCATCTTGACTTGAACAATGTAATCTTTGATAGAATATCCAGTTTCTTGTTTGAATATTTTGTATAGGTAGCTACGACTTAAGGCAAGTTGCTGAGCAATCTCAGAAACTTTTATTGGGCTATTGTACTGAGAGTGAATGATTTTAATAGCATGATGGACGTAATTCTTGGCGAGAGTAGAGGATTCTTTCAATGACTCGTTTGGAAACTCTTGTACTAGGGCTGCAAGTAATTGATTCAAATGACCGATGAGAATAAGCTCAGTAATCATTGGTAATGATTGTACTTCTGTTTGATTGATATCAATCATTTTTTTTAATATATCTGACTCAAGATGTGAATGTAAATAATAGTTTTCTAGTAGTCGCGTCTGAGAAAGGATCGTCTCAGCTCTAGAACCACTGAAACCCACCCAAGTATAAATCCATGGATCTAATCCATCTGCTTGATAAAAAATAGATTGATTTTTTGGAAGTATAAAAATATCCCCTGCTGCTAATTCAGTTGTTTCACCATTGATTATAATCTTCCCTTTACCATTCGTAATAAAATGAAGGACATAGTTATTTCGAATGGTCGGTCCAAAGGAGTAGTTCTTGTCGCACTGTTCGGCACCATAGTGATCAACATTCAAATCAAAATGATGACTGTCTAATTCATTATAGATATTCAAAATGTTCATGTTCGTTTCCGTCTCCTGTTAGGAAACATTATACCATATCCTAATAACAAAAAACCATTTATTTAAGCGCTTACATTTTGTAGAATAAAACATGTAAAAGAGATAGGAGGCGTGAACATGATTCAATATTTAGAAGAAAATCGCTTGTTCCACCTACAAACGAGAGAGTTTTCATACATTATTCAAATCTTGGAAACAGGGGATGTGGTTCATAGATATTTCGGAAAAAAGGTTAAACATTTTAGTCCGGGAAACAAAATCACATATCTAGATCGTTCTTTTTCACCCAGTCCGATTTCTGGCAACAGGACATTCTCTATGGATACCTTACAACAGGAATACTCTAGTAATGGATTAGGTGATTTCCGCACAGCTGCAATTGACTTGCGAAATGAATTTGGTGTGGCTTTGGATTTAAAGTACAAGGGACACCGCATTCAAAAAGGGAAACCAACATTAGAAGGTTTGCCGTCAAGTTTTGGCAGTGAGGAAGAGGTGGAGAGTCTGGAAATTGATCTCTACGATCAGCTAACAGACATCACAGTTACCCTTCAATACTGTGTGTTTGATAATGCGAATTACCTCAGCCGTTCTGCGAACATTCAAACTGGTCGGTATGCTACAAAAATCGAAAAGGCTTTGTCTTTTACCCTCGATTTTCCACATAAAGATTTTACAGTCCATAGCTTAGCTGGTCGTTACGGTTATGAAAAGGAGTGGACGCAAACACCATTAACCAAAGGAAAATTTTCTATTGGAACTATTCGTGGAGCCTCAAGTCATTCAAAAACACCATTCTTAGCGTTGGCGGATCCAGCAACAACCGAAGATAGTGGTCGTGTCTATGTTGCTCAATTGGTTTATAGTGGAAATTTCACTGGATTTGTAGAGGTGACACCACTAGAGACATGTCGTTGGGGCATGGGGTTAAATGATGAACAATTTAGTTGGGAGTTAAGCAATCATTCTAGTTTCCAAACACCTGAAGTTCTCTTATCATTCACTGATAAAGGCTTAACTGGTATGACACAAGACAGTCATGAGTTCATAAAAAATCATATTGTTACTCCGAAGTTTAGTCGTCAAGAACGCCCAATTCTCATTAACAACTGGGAAGGAACTTATTTTGACTTTACTGAAGATAAGATTGTAGAACTGGCTAAAACGGCTAGCCAAGTAGGAGTTGAGCTTTTTGTACTGGATGATGGCTGGTTTGGCAAACGGAATAATGATGAGAGTTCATTAGGCGATTGGAAAGTCAATTTGGAGAAATTGCCAAATGGCTTAAATGGTCTGGCAGATAGAATCAACCAACTTGGTATGGAATTTGGTCTGTGGTTTGAACCGGAAATGATTTCAATTGATAGTGATCTGTATAGGGAACATCCAGACTGGGCCATTCAAATTGACGGAAGACAACCAATTTACAGTCGTGAGCAACTGGTTTTGGATTTAACTAAGTCAGAAGTTTGTGATTATATTATTGCTTCGGTTTCAAGTATATTGGAGTCAGCTCCAATTCGTTATGTAAAATGGGATATGAACCGCAATATCACCAGTATGTCTCCAGCCTATGCAAATCATCAACGATTTGAATTTCATCATCGCTATATCTTAGGCCTCTATCAAGTGCTGGATACTATAACCAAGCGTTTTCCAGACATCTTATTTGAATCCTGTGCTGGTGGCGGTGGTCGAAATGATCTCGGGTTGCTCTACTATATGCCACAGGCTTGGGCTAGTGATAATACAGATGCGATTGGTCGACTTTCTATCCAAGAAGGAACGAGTTTGATTTTACCTGCCTCTTCTATGGGAGCACACGTGTCGGCTGTTCCAAACCACCAAGTCGGTCGAATTACCCCGCTTGCCACACGTGGGAATGTGGCCATGATGGGAGGAGCTTTTGGATATGAGTTGGATGTGACAAAGCTTGATCAGGAAGAACTAGAGGAGATTCGTCAGCAAGTTCAAACATACAAGTCTATCCGTTCAACAATTCAAGAAGGCTTGCTTTATCGCTTGAAAAAAACAAGCAATACATGGGCTACAAACTATGTGAACAAAGATAAAAGTCAAGCAGTATTTACATTTGTTAAGATACTGGCTCAATCAGAAGCGCCGCTTTTGCAGGTTCAATTAAAAGGACTAGATCCAGCCGCCTTGTATGAATGCCCTCAATTAGGGGAAACGTTCTACGGGGATGAATTAATGAACATCGGACTCACCATGCCCCATGTTCAAAAAGATTATTTTAGTGTACAATATATTTTTAACAAAATCTAGGAGGATTTTATATATGAAAATGAAAACATTTTTAAAATGTGCGTCAGTTTGTGCCTTTGCCAGCTTCTTGGTAGCTTGTGGGAACGCAAGTGGTGGTAGTGATAAGGTAGAAATAGAATATTTCTCACAAAAACCTGAAATGCAGGCTACTCTTCAGGAAATTATTGATGATTTCGAAAAAGAAAATCCTACGATAGATGTTAAATTTTCAAATGTACCAGATGCAGGAACTGTTTTGAAAACCCGTATGGCCAATAATGAAGCGCCAGATGTGATTAACATTTATCCACAAAATGCGGACTTCAAAGCATATGCAGCGGATGGACGTTTCCTAGAAATTGGTGATGATGCAGGTCTCAGTCATCTAAAAGATGGTGCTGTAACGCCTTATCTTGTTAATGAAAAAAATTACACCCTTCCTTTGACAGCAAATGCCTATGGTATTTACTATAATAAGGATAAGTTCAAAGAATTGGGTCTTGAAGTTCCAACTACCTATGCAGAATTTGTGGCTTTGGTAGACAAAATCAAGGCTGATGGCAGTGCAGCACCATTTGCCCTTTCATTGAACGATGCTTGGTCCTTGAACGGTTACCATCAGTTGGCATGGGTAACTGTTGCAGGTGGATTTGATGGCGCAGAAGATATTCTAATCCGTAGTGCCAAAGGCGCAATTCAAGATGATGCGACTACAAAAGCAGTTCTAGAACGCTTACAACTGTTGACAGACAATGGACAAAAAGGGGCAACAGGCGCGCTCTATGCAGATGCGGTGGCAGCCTTTGCAGCAGGCGATGCTCTCATGCTTCCACAAGGTACATGGGCAGCTACAGCTGTAAACCAACAAGAACCAGAATTTGAATATGGTATGTTTACATTCCCTGGTGATAAAGAAGGTGGCGACTATACCATTGGTGCAGCTGACCTTGCTCTATCTATTTCATCAGATACAGAGCACCCAGAAGAGTCTAAAAAATTCCTAGAATACCTCTCTCGTCCAGAAGTGATGCAAAAATACTATGATGTAGATGGCTCACCAACTTCAGTTGAAGGTGTAGATACAGAAGGTAAGTTTGAAGAAACAGCTGGAGTTACACAATATGCTTTCACTGACAAACATGTAGTTTGGTTGCAATCTGAATGGGAATCAGAAGAAGAGTTTTGGAATATCACAGTTGAAGCAGTGAAAAATCCAAATTCAGGCGAACTTGTGAAGAAATTGAATGCTTTCTTTGATCCGATGAAAAAATAAGACAAGAAAACTATAAGGAGGGCTAGATTAGCCTAGCTCTTCTTTATAGTTGCTTAGGGTTGGTTTGAAAATCCCCTAACTACTCCATTCAAACTGACCCTAAGCAACTATATTTTAGAAAAAAGGAGTATCATGATGAATCAAAAAGGTTTTATTGCCAAATATTGGCCCTATCTATTTGTTGCCATACCAATTGGTCTACAGTTAATCTTTTTCTTCAATCCCTTATTAACGGGAATCTATTATAGTCTGACGGATTGGAATGGATTGACATCAGATTTCAGCTTGATTGGCATTCAAAACTATCTAGATATCTTGAAGAATCCTGATTTTTATACGTCTATGACTTTTACCATTATCTTCACCATTGGTTTGGTCATTGGAGAAATTGTTATAGGGATTTGGTTGGCTAGTCTCCTTAATCGTAAGATTAAAGCTGTTGGTTTCTTTAGAACCTGGTATTTCTTCCCAGCAGTTCTTTCAACCGTTACTTTAGGCTTGATTTTTGTCCAATTGTTCAACTATGGTTTCACACAAATTGGAGAAATCCTTCATATCGATTGGTTGATGGAAAACTTATTGGTACAAGAAAATACTGTTATTCCAGCTGTACTTTTTGTGGCTCTCTGGCAAGGGCTAGCGATGCCAGTCATCATCTTCTTGTCTGGTTTACAAAGTATTCCAGAAGATGTGAAAGAAGCAGCTGCAATCGATGGTGCAACACGCTCTCAACAATTCTTCAATATTGAACTTCCATTCTTGTTACCATCTATCAGTATGGTTTTCATCTTGGCAATGAAGTCAGGTTTGACAGCATTTGACCTTATCTTTGCACTGACAAGTGGTGGCCCAGATGGCAAAACAGAATCCTTGGGTTTACTCGTTTACAACTATGCCTTTGTAGACAATAAATTCTCTTATGCCAATGCTTTGGCTGTAGTACTCTTCATCTTCATTATTGTCATCTCATTGATTCAGATGAGAATTTCGAAGAAATTTGAAATTTAGGAGGACAGACATGAATACTCAAAAACAGAAAAATTGGTGGGTTTATCTCGTGCTCTTCAGCGGTATTCTCTTCATGTTTATTCCGCTACTTGTGACGATTATAAGTTCGTTCAAACCAACCAAGGAAATCACGAGCAACTTCTTTGGTCTTCCTGAAAATTTCACCTTAAATAACTACGAACGCTTGTTTAATGATGGGATTGTACAATATTTTGGCAATTCTGCCTTGATTACGATTGTAGCTGTTGGCTTGATTCTACTTGTTATTCCAATGGCAGCTTTCGCTGTAGCCCGTCAAATGAAACGTCAGACAGTGTTTAACTTTATCTACTTTTTCTTGATTATTGGGATTTTTGTACCTTTCCAAGTGATTATGCTCCCAATGACCAAATTAATGTCAAGCCTTGGTTTGAACAATATTGTCGGTTTGATTATTCTATATTTGACTTATGCAGTTCCTCAGGCCCTCTTCCTCTACGTCGGTTATATTAAGACCATTGTTCCTGAAGAAATGGATGAGGCGGCAGCTATTGATGGCTGTGATAAATTTACTATGTACTGGAAAATCATTTTCCCGCTCATGAAACCCATGCATGCAACTGTTTTGATTATCAATGCCCTCTGGGTCTGGAACGATTTTCTCTTACCGCTCTTGGTTTTGAATCGTGATCAAAGCATGTGGACCTTGCCACTTTTCCAATACAATTACCAAGGTATGTATTTTAGTGACTATGGCCCATCATTTGCATCCTATGTGGTGGGGATTATCCCAATCTTACTGGTATACCTTGTCTTCCAGAAACATATTATTTCAGGTATGACAAGTGGTTCTGTCAAATAATTAAAAAGGTTGACTTGTTCAACCTTTTCTAAAAAATGAAAAAGAAAAGGCTTACAAAGGAGAATATCTATGAAAATTAAAAACCAAGCTATGTTGATTACTTACTCAGACAGTTTGGGCAAGAATCTCAAGGATTTGAAAAAAGTTCTTGAGGGGCCTTTAAAGGATGTTGTGGGAGGTATTCACATTCTACCATTCTTCCCATCATCAGGTGACCGTGGGTTTGCACCAATGGATTATAAAAAGGTGGACCCTGCATTTGGAGATTGGTCAGATATTGAAGCATTGAGTAAGGACTACTATCTGATGTTTGATTTTATGATCAATCATATCTCAGCAAAATCTCCTTACTTCCTTGATTTCCTTGAAAAGAAAGATGAATCAGCTTATGCAGATTTGTTTATTCGCTATAAAAACTTTTGGCCAAATGGTGAGCCAACGCAAGAAGATGTTGATTTGATCTATAAGCGTAAACCTCGTGCTCCATATCGAATTGCCACATTTGCTGATGGTAGTGAAGAGAAGGTATGGTGTACCTTTGATGAGCAGCAGATTGACTTGGATGTGACTACAGAGACAACACGTCGTTTCATCCAAGAAAATTTGGAACAGTTGGCAGAACATGGTGCTTCCATCATTCGTTTGGACGCCTTTGCTTATGCCAATAAAAAAATAGGAACCAACTGTTTCTTTGTGGAGCCTGATATTTGGGAAATGCTCCATTTTCCACGTCAGTTATTGGCACCAAAAGATGTAGAAATCTTACCAGAAATTCATGAACACTACACCATTCAGCAAAAAATTGCGGAACAGGATTATTATGTTTATGACTTTGCCTTGCCAATGCTGGTTCTCCACGCTTTGTATTCAGGTCATGTCAATCGTCTGGTTCACTGGATGGAGATTTGCCCTCGCAAGCAATTTACAACTCTTGATACACATGATGGAATCGGTGTTGTGGATGTTAAGGATTTGCTGACGGATGAGGAGACAGAGGAAACGCGTGAAGCCTTGTATGCACAAGGTGCCAATGTGAAGAAAATTTATAGCACTGAAGCTTACAATAATTTGGATATTTATCAGATTAACTGTACTTATTATTCTGCCCTTGGTAATAACGATCAAGCTTACCTATTAGCGCGTGTTCTCCAATGTTTTGCACCAGGTATTCCACAAATTTATTATGTTGGTTTGCTAGCAGGCGAAAATGATATTGAACTTTTAGAATCAAGTAAGGAAGGCCGCAATATCAATCGCCATTACTATGATTTGGATGAAATTGAGCAGGAAGTGCAACGTCCTGTGGTACAATCCTTGTTCAAACTCCTTAAATTCCGCAATACAAGTCCAGCTTTCGACGGAGAGTTCTCTGTTAAGATGTTGGATGAAACAAGTATGGAAATTTTCTGGGATAATCAAGATGCAGGGGTATCTGCCCGCCTAACAGCAAACCTAAAAGAAGAATCCTTTGAAATTGTTGAAATAGAAGAGGGCAAAATGACCACAATTGAGTTATAATATGATTATATAGAAAGAGGGGATCCCCCTTTTTCTTGCTTCAATAAGATTGTGCGGAAAGGATTAATCAAATGTCAGAAATACAAAAAACAGATTGGTGGAAGAAGTCCGTCATTTACCAAATTTATCCTCGTAGTTTTCAAGATTCAAATGGAGATGGAGTAGGGGATATTCGAGGGATTATCAGCCGATTAGATTATCTTCACGAGCTTGGAATTGATGCTATTTGGCTCAGTCCTGTTTATCAGTCCCCCATGGATGACAATGGTTACGACATCAGTGACTACCAAGGAATTGCTCCAGAATTTGGGACCATGGAAGATATGGAAGAGTTGATTGCAGAAGGCCATAAACGCAATATCAAAATTATCATGGATTTGGTGCTCAATCATACCTCGGATGAACATTTTTGGTTTCAAGAAGCCCTCAAAGGACCAGATAATCCCTATTATGACTATTATGTTTGGGCTGATGAACCGAATGGATTACGCTCGACCTTCTCAGGCTCTGCGTGGGAATACGTTCCACATCTGAACAAATACTATCTCCACCAATTCTCTGTTAAGCAACCAGATCTGAACTGGAAAAATCCTGCTCTGAAACAAGAAATCTGGGACATGATCAATTTTTGGATTGAAAAAGGTGTCGGTGGTTTCAGGCTAGATGTGATTGATTTGATTGGAAAAGAACCTGAAAAATTAATTACAGCCGATGGACCGACTCTCCATCCTCTTATTCAGGAATTAAATGAGAAAACCTTCGGTGCTTACGATTTAGTGACTGTTGGGGAAACCTGGAGTGCTAATCCAGAAAATGCTCAGTTATATTCGCATCCTGACCGAAAAGAATTTTCGATGATTTTCCAATTTGAACATGTAGGACTTGATCAGCAGGAAGGGAAAGAAAAGTGGGATTTGGCACCGCTTGATCCAGCTCGTTTGCATAAGGTTCTATCCAAATGGCAGACTGAACTGGTTGGTAAAGGTTGGAACTCACTTTTCTGGAATAACCACGATTTACCTCGTGCCATTTCTCGCTTCGGGGATGATCGACCTGCATTTCGTGAACTAAGTGGTAAAATGTTGGCTATTTATCTTCACTTTATGTCAGGGACACCTTATATCTACCAAGGTGAGGAAATTGGTATGATTAATACACCGATTACGGATATTAGCCAAGCGGATGATATTGAAACACGTCGCATGTATGCGGAACGGATTGAAAATGGCTTCACCAAAGAGGAATTGATTACTTCTATAAATGCCAAAGGTCGTGATAATGCTCGCCGTCCAATGCAATGGACAGGAGCAGAAGGAGCAGGTTTCAGTACAGGTCAAGCCTGGCTGGCTTTGGGAGATACTGTCAAAGACATCAACGTTGAAAAAGTACTTGCAGACAAACAATCGCTTTTCTATACCTATCAAAAATTGATTGCCCTTCGGAAAGAGTATCCTTGTATGTCTGAAGGAAACTATGAAGTGATAGAGACAGGTAATAGCTCAGTAATGGCCTACCGTAAATATGATGAACAGGATGATTTCATCATTCTGGTGAATTTCACCAGTGATGAGCAAGCCTTCGAAGTATCGAGCGAGGGATATTCTCTGTTTATGCATAATTACGAAGAGGCTGCATCTTTGGCTGGACAATTATTGAGACCGTATGAGGCAATCGTTCTCAAAAAATAAATTCCTTTTCTTTTCCCATGCTTTTTTCATGATTTTTTGGTAAAATAGAAAAAACAAAAAAGAGAGGTTTTATCATCATGGGTAAATTCCAAGTCATTTCCCACCCGCTCATTCAGCACAAGTTGTCTATCCTTCGTCGCACATCGACTTCTACAAAGGATTTTCGTGAGTTGGTAAATGAAATCGCCATGCTTATGGGTTACGAAGTCTTGCGTGACTTGCCACTGGAAGATGTGGAAATTGAAACACCGATTACCAAAACGGTTCAAAAGCAAATTGCAGGTAAAAAATTGGCTATTGTGCCCATTCTTCGTGCAGGTGTGGGTATGGTTGACGGTCTACTTAGCCTTGTACCCGCTGCTAAGGTTGGTCACATTGGTATGTACCGCGATGAAGAAACCCTTCAACCAGTTGAGTACCTTGTAAAATTGCCAGAAGACATTGACCAACGTCATATTTTTGTCGTTGACCCAATGCTTGCCACAGGTGGTTCGGCGATCCTTGCAGTGGATTCTTTGAAAAAACGTGGTGCTTCAAATATCAAATTTGTTGCTCTTGTTTCAGCTCCAGAAGGTGTGAAAGCTCTTCAAGAAGCTCATCCAGATATTGACATCTACACTGCTGCCTTGGATGAAAAACTCAACGAAAAAGGCTATATCGTTCCAGGTCTTGGAGATGCTGGTGACCGCTTGTTCGGTACAAAATAATCGAATGGAGAAATCAGCTTAGCTGGTTTCTTTTTTCAACTGTGAAAATCGTGGTTTTTATTTGACCAATTTTGACTAATTCTATATAATGGGTTCATACTTGTTATTGAAATAAAGGAGGATTCGTATGATTCCAGTAGTTATTGAACAAACTAGCCGTGGGGAACGTTCGTATGATATTTACTCACGTTTGCTAAAAGATCGCATTATCATGTTGACAGGACCAGTTGAGGACAATATGGCAAACTCTATCATTGCCCAGTTGCTTTTCCTTGATGCCCAAGATCCAACGAAGGATATCTATCTCTATGTCAATACGCCAGGTGGTTCTGTGTCAGCAGGTCTTGCTATTGTGGACACCATGAACTTTATCAAGGCTGATGTGCAAACCATCGTTATGGGAACAGCAGCCAGCATGGGAACCATTATTGCCTCAAGCGGTGCCAAAGGCAAACGGTTCATGTTGCCAAATGCAGAATACATGATTCACCAGCCAATGGGTGGAACTGGTGGTGGTACTCAACAAACAGACATGGCCATCGCTGCAGAACACCTATTAAAAACACGTAATAAGCTAGAAAAAATCTTGGCTGACAATTCTGGTAAGACTGTGAAGCAAATCCACAAGGATGCAGAGCGTGATTATTGGATGACTGCAGAAGAAACTCTTGCATACGGCTTCATTGACCAAATTATGGACAATACCAAAGCCAAATAAGTTGATGAGGAGGCGTTTGAGCCTCCTTTTTTCATTCCGCTAAGTTTGACCTTTTCATTTTCCTCTGAAAAAGGTATAATAAAACAAGAGAAGTTTTAGAGGAGAAATCATGTTTGAGAAGAGAGAACGGACCTGCCTGACTGTGTATTTGCATTACAATCGAGATGCTAGAAAACTAAATCAGTACGGAGATATTCATTATCATTCAAAGAAATTGCGTTATGTCCTGATTTATATGGATAAGGATCAGTCTGAGCTTATCATCCAAAAATTAAAAAAGGAAAAATTTGTTAAGAAGGTTCTTCCTTCCTATATTAAGGAGCTAGATCAAAATTTCGTTGGTAGCTTGTGGCGGGAAGAGGAACCAATTATTTAATGGTGAAATAAGTGAGTAGTCAAGGTTGGGTCTACTCGCTTTTTTGTGGAAAAATATTTTTTTTAAAATTTTTCTTTTTTTGTTGACAATTTTCTGATAATTCAGTATATTAGATACATCGCAAAATTTAAGAAAGATTTAAGGAGTTTTCATGAAAACAAGAAAATTTGCAGTAGCACTTGCTACCTTTGCCTCAGCAGCCCTACTTGCTGCCTGTGGTACCGTTTCATCAACAAATAGCTCAGCACAAGGTGCTGCTATCGGTGATACTTTCAAGATTGGTTATAACTTGGAATTATCTGGCGCTGTATCATCATATGGTCAGAATGAAGAAAAAGGTGCTAACCTTGCCGTTAAAGAAATCAATGCAGCTGGTGGTATCGGTGGTAAGCAGATTGAAGTCATCACTAAAGATAACAAATCTGAAACTGCAGAAGCGGCAACTGTTGCAACTAGTTTGGCAAGTGAAGGAGCTAACATTGTGATTGGTCCTGCAACATCTGGTGCAGCAGCAGCTTCTATTCCTGCTTTGACGTCAGCAGGTGTTCCAATGATTACACCTTCTGGTACACAAACAAACTTGGTTGTAAATGACAAAGGTGAAGTACAAGACTACTTCTTCCGTGCAACCTTTACAGATGGATACCAAGGTCAAGTAATGGCTAAGTATGCGACAGAAAACATGTCAGCTAAGAAAGTTGTTCTTTACTATGATAACTCTTCTGACTATGGTAAGGGTGTAGCAGAAGCCTTCAAGAAAGCTTACGCAGGTGAAATCGTTTCTGAAATCACATTTGCTTCAGGCGATAAAGATTTCCAAGCAGCTTTGACTAAATTGAAAGATGCTGAGTTTGATGCTATTGTTATGCCAGGTTACTACAATGAAACTGGTACAATCGTTAAACAAGCACGTGGTCTAGGTATCACCCAACCAGTCCTTGGTTCAGATGGTTTCGACTCACCACAGTTCACTGAATTGGCAACTGCTTCAGCAGCAACAAACGTTTACTACCTTTCAGGTTATGTAACATCAGCTAGTGATAAAGCGAAAGCTTTCAGCGAAGCTTATAAGAAAGAATACAACGAAGAGCCAAATATGTTTGCAGCCCTTGCTTATGATGCAGTTTATATGACAGCAAAAGCAGCAGAAGGCGCAGCAGATTCAAAAGCTCTTAAAGACAACCTTGCAGCTTTGAAAGATTTCGAAGGTGTAACAGGTACTATGTCAGTTGATGCAGAGCACAATGTTGTGAAATCAGTTTACATTGTTGGTTTGACAGATGGAGAGCAGACATCAGTTGATACAATTTCAGCAGAATAATAAGCAAGTTAAAGAGGGAATTTCCCTCTTTTTCCCTTGAATTGACTAGCCTATTTTTAAAAGATTAAAAAATATAATAAAACTTGCCTATTTTCAGAAAATTTTGTATAATGTAACAATGCTTATTGAGCTTGAAAAATATTTAGAAAGATTGGTGAACCTATGCTTCAACAACTTGTCAACGGTTTGATTCTTGGTTCTGTATATGCCCTTTTGGCCCTTGGTTATACCATGGTGTACGGAATTATCAGACTGATTAACTTTGCCCACGGGGACCTCTACATGATGGGAGCCTTTATGGGTTACTTCCTATTGAATAATTTAACCTTTATTGCAGATGGTAGCCTCCGTTTCTTTGTTGCCTTAGTCTTGGCAATGGTTGGAACAGCTACTCTTGGTGTGGTCATTGAATTCTTGGCCTATCGTCCATTGAGAAATTCAACCCGTATTGCGGCCTTGATTACAGCCATCGGTGTTTCCTTCTTCTTAGAATATGGAATGATTAAATTATTTTCAGCTGATGTAAAAGCCTTTCCACAAGCTATGGAGGCCGTGACCTTCAATCTTGGTCCAGTTTCAGTGACCAATATCCAGTTGATTATCCTAGGAGTAGCCTTGACCTTGATGGTTGCTCTGCAATTGATTGTAAAACGTACCAAGATGGGTAAAGCCATGCGTGCTGTTTCAGTGGATAGCGATGCGGCGCAATTGATGGGGATTAACGTAAACCGTACTATTAGCTTTACATTTGCGCTGGGTTCAGCACTTGCTGGTGCTGCAGGTGTTCTCCTTGGTCTTTACTACAACCAAATCGAGCCTTTGATGGGTATGACTCCTGGTTTGAAGGCCTTCGTAGCAGCGGTACTTGGTGGTATCGGTATTATTCCTGGTGCTGCTCTGGGTGGTTTCGTTATCGGTATTATTGAAACATTTACCTATGTGATTGGTTTGGATACCTTCCGCGATGCAATTGTGTATACAGTATTGATTGTCATCCTCTTGGTTCGTCCAAGTGGTATCCTTGGTAAGAACGTGAAAGAGAAGGTGTAACCATGAAGCAAAATCTTAAAGTGAATGCAATCTGGTTGGCTATCTTATTGGCTGGTTTTGGTCTTATTCAAGGCTTAGTTGCAGCTGGTATTCTTAACTTCTACTATATTCAGATTGTACAACAAATCGGAATTCAAATTATCTTGGCTGTGGGTCTAAACCTCATTGTTGGTTTCTCAGGTCAGTTTTCTCTAGGTCATGCTGGTTTCATGGCCATTGGTGCTTACGCAGTGGGTATTCTTGGTAAGATGATGCCAACTTATGGTGGCTTCGCCATCGCCTTGCTTGTTGGTATGTTGCTTGCGGGCGCTGTTGCCCTCTTGGTTGGTCTGCCAACCCTTCGTTTGAAAGGTGACTACCTTGCCATTGCGACCCTTGGTGTTGCTGAGATTATCCGTATTTTGATTATCAATGGTGGTACTGTAACAAACGGTGCGGCTGGTATCATGTCTATTCCTCTCTTTACTAGCTGGCCTTTGGTTTACATTTTTGTGATTATCACAACTCTTGTAACGGTAAACTTCTTGCGTAGTCCTATGGGACGTGCAACTATTTCTGTTCGTGAAGACGAAATCGCGGCAGAATCAGTTGGTGTTAATCCTACCTTTGTCAAGGTATCTGCCTTTGTATTCGGTGCTATGACAGCGGCTATTGCAGGTGGTCTTCATGCAGGTTATGTAGGTACCATCGTTCCTAAAGACTTCGCTTTCATGACATCTGTTAACGTTTTGATCATCATCGTATTGGGTGGTTTGGGCTCTATCACAGGTACCTTTGTAGCAGCGATTGTACTTGGTATCTTGAACGTATTTCTCAAGAGCTACTCAGACATTGCCATGATTATCTACTCATTGGCCCTTATCCTCTTGATGATTTTCCGTCCAGGTGGTTTGTTGGGAACTAAGGAATTTAGCGTGGCAGCTCTGCTCAAGAAGAAGGAGGTTAAGTAATGGCATTGCTAGAAGTAAAAAATTTAACCAAAAACTTCGGTGGTTTGACTGCCGTTGGTGATGTGACCATGGAACTTCATGAGGGTGAATTGGTCGGTCTTATCGGTCCTAACGGTGCTGGTAAGACAACCCTTTTCAACCTTTTGACAGGTGTTTATGAGCCAAGTGAGGGAACAATCTCCCTTGCTGGTACTATTTTGAATGGTAAGGCTCCTTCTAAAATAGCATCTCTTGGACTTGGTCGTACCTTCCAAAACATCCGTTTGTTTAAAAACATGACAGTTTTGGAAAATGTCTTGATTGGTCTTGGTAATCATGGTAAAGCAGAAGTCTTGGCAAGTTTTCTTCGTTTGCCTGCCTTCTACAAAAATGAAGAAGAGTTGAAAAACAAGGCGATTGACCTCTTGAAAATTTTCGATTTGGATGGCGATGCGGATACGCTGGCCAAGAACCTTCCTTACGGTCAACAACGTCGTTTGGAAATCGTTCGCGCCCTTGCGACCGATCCGAAAATTCTTTTCTTGGATGAGCCAGCGGCTGGTATGAACCCGCAAGAAACGGCAGAATTGACCCAACTCATCCGTAAAATTAAGGAAGAATTTGGTATCACCATTATCTTGATTGAACACGATATGAGCTTGGTTATGGAAGTGACGGAGCGTATCTATGTATTGGAATACGGTCGTCTGATTGCCCACGGTACTCCTGAAGAAATTCGCAATAACAAGCGTGTAATTGAAGCCTACCTTGGAGGTGAAGCATAATGGCAATGTTAGAAGTTAAAAATCTTTCCGTCAACTATGGCGTTATCGAGGCTGTAAAAGATGTCAGTTTCGAGGTCAACGAGGGAGAAGTTGTAACCTTAATTGGTGCCAATGGTGCTGGTAAAACCTCTATCCTTCGTACCATTTCGGGACTTGTCCGTCCATCAGCTGGAACGATTTCTTTCCTTGGAAATGAAATTCAAAAAGTTCCTGCCCGTAAAATCGTAGCGGATGGCTTGTCACAAGTTCCAGAAGGTCGTCATGTTTTCGCAGGCTTGACTGTTATGGAAAACTTGGAAATGGGTGCCTTCCTTCGCAATAACCGTGAAGAAAACCAAGCTAACTTGAAAAAAATCTTTGCGCGTTTTCCGCGTTTAGAAGAGCGGAAGAACCAAGATGCTGCCACACTTTCAGGTGGTGAGCAGCAGATGCTTGCCATGGGACGTGCATTGATGAGCCAACCAAAACTCTTGCTCCTAGATGAGCCATCAATGGGCTTGGCGCCAATCTTCATTCAAGAAATTTTTGATATCATCCAAGATATCCAAAAACAAGGAACAACCGTTCTCTTGATTGAACAAAACGCCAACAAAGCCCTTGCCATCGCAGACCGCGGCTACGTCCTAGAAACAGGAAAAGTCGTCCTCTCAGGAACAGGAAAAGAACTCCTCGCCTCAGAAGAAGTTAAAAAAGCATATCTGGGTGGCTAAAAAGGTCCGGGGGACCTTTTTAGGTTGGAAATAGGAAAAGAAAAAGTCTTTCGAGGCTTTTTCTTTGTCCCCAACCCTGACGGGTTGTTTTAGGTCGGAAATAGGGACCGTCGGCAGACGGTCTTTCCTTTTATTCATTTTTTGGACCTTTTTAGGTTAGCGATGAGAAACGCCGGCAATCAATTTGTCCAGAGTGGTATTTTTAAATAAGCCCTCTCCCTTGCTATGTTTGCCTTCTTATGCTAGACTGTCATAGAAAGAGAAGGAGTTGGAATGAAAAGAAAATTATTGCTTATTGGGTTAGTGATTGTCATTATTTTGACGGTGGTTCTTTCTTTGGCCAATCGTCAAGAGGTTGTTGTCAATTATCTATTGGGACAATTTAGAATGCCCTTGATTTTGGTCATGATTGGCTCACTCTTGCTGGGTATGGCAATTCAGTACCTACTTGGCCTGACCAAGCACTTATCTTTGAAGAGCGAAATCAAAAGTTTGAAAAAGGAATTATCAGAAATACCTGTTCTACCGAGCATAGAGAATGCTGCTAAGGTAGAACAAAGTAAGTAAGGCAAAGGTTGCCTGCTAAATTGAAGGAGAAATGATGTTTACTAAAGAATTTGGCTTGATGTTTTATGTGGATGATGTTGGTGCTGAGAAGGAGTTCTGGACAGCTGCTGGTTTTACCATTTTCAATGAAGCTGAGATGATGGGGTATGAAACATTTGACATGAAGCCGCATCCAGAGGCAACGACGACCATAACAGTTTATGCAAATGAGTTCATTCGTCAGGTATCACCAGAAGTGATTGATATGAAGCCAAGTATCCTGTTTGAAACGGATGACATTGATGGGCTTCAAGCACGTATTGCAGGTTTGACGGATACTTGCAGTCCTGTCAATGCAGAACCATTCCCTAACTTTAACTTTGCAAGCCCAAGCGGTCATTACTTTGCGGTCAAGGGTTAATTCATAACAGAAGCCAGTGAAACAGCACTGGTTTTTCATTTGCAGAAAATGATTGGTGAAGCAAAGGAACTTTGTAGGAAAGGTTCGAAATTAGATGGAACTATGGTATAATGGAAGAAATGAGGGGAAGTGGTATGATGTATCATAAAATAATTGCTACGGACATGGATGGAACCTTTCTACGAGAGGACCATCATTTTGACAAGGAGCGTTTCCGCCGCTTACTTGAGCAATTTAAAGCCAAAGGCTATCTGTTTGTAGCGGCAAGCGGTCGCTCTCTGCCCGGTTTAAAGCTTTTGTTCGAGGATTTCTTAGATGATATTGCCCTGGTTGCAGAAAATGGGGCGGTCGTTCTTTATAGAAATCAAATGATTTATATGGATGACCCCATTCAGCCAAAAACCTATTTATCTTTAGTGGATGAACTGGTTAAGAGTGGCTATGTTCAATCCCAACATATTACCCTATCTGGTTTGAAGGCCTGCTATATGCTGGATACGGTGGAAGATGAGCTATATCAAGTCCTATCTGACTATTACCAAGACATTGTCTTGCTTCCAAGCTTTGAGGATATTTCTGAGGACATCATTAAATTAAATCTTTATATTGATGAGGCAATTCGTGCTGAAGCACAGGACTGGATAAACCACCATTTTCAACAACTGACGGCAGTGACTACTGGTTTTACATCGATTGATATTATCTTGTCAGGTGTGCATAAGGGAATTGGTCTTTCTCATTTATGTAAGCACCTTGGCTTGTCTGGAAAGGATTTGATTGCCTTTGGGGACAACCAAAACGATCTTGAAATGATGAAACTGGCAGCATTTTCTGTTGCAACGGCAAATGCGATTGATGAGGTCAAGTCGCAAGCGGATTTGGTGATTGGACATTGTAACGAAGAGGCCGTATTGGCCTACATGGAGGAATTAGTAAATGGCAATTAAGTTGATTGCACTAGATTTGGACGGAACGCTGCTGACATCAGATAAACGGATTTCAGAGGCAAATAAGAAAGCCTTGCAGGCAGCGCGTGAGCGTGGAGTTTATGTAGTTCTGACGACAGGCCGTCCCTTGCAAGCTATCGGAACCTTCTTAGAGGAATTGGATTTGCTTGGTGAGGGGCAGTACTCCATTACCTTTAATGGTGGTCTGGTTCAGGAAAATACAGGTCGGATTTTGGATAAGGTTGGCTTTACTGTCGAGGAGGTTCGTGCCATTCGTCAGGTGACCAATGAGCTAGATTTGCCACTTGATGCAGTCTATGGTGGGGATGTCTATTCGCTACCAGCTACCCATGAGTCCCTCTATTTAACTGCCAACCCGCTTTTGAATAGAATTAAGGTGACAGATGAAGAATTGCCGGAAGACTTTGTGTATAATAAGGCAGTATCAGCAGTAGATGCGGCTTTTCTGGATGCACAAATTCCAAAAATTCCTGCGGAACTGCACGAGCGTTTTGAGATTTTCAAATCGCGTGATATCTTGCTAGAGTGGAGCCCTAAGGGTGTCCACAAGGCAAATGGTTTGGCCAAGTTGATTGGACATCTAGGAATTGACCAGTCAGAAGTCATGGCCTGTGGCGATGAAGGCAATGACCTTTCTATGATTGAATGGGCTGGCCTGGGTGTTGCTATGGCTAATGCCACAGATGAGATAAAAGCTGCCGCCAAGGTAGTCTTGCCTAAGACCAATGATGAAGATGGCATTGCCTGGGCAGTTGAACACTATGTATTGAACGAGGGCTAGTATGGGATTATTCGATCGATTGTTTGGACAAAAGGCTCAAGAAGAGCCTAGAGAAGAAGTTGTTGAGGAAATTGAAGTAGAACAGTTGGTTACTGGCGAGGGCGCTGAAATATCTGACACAGAACCAATTAGTCACGAACAGGACAGTCCAGCACCTACTGACTTGACGGCCGAGCAAGAAGCTCAAAAACAACGGACGCTAGACATGATGGCTCAGTATTATGCAGCCAAGGAAGCTGCTGCGGCTCGAGTGAAGGAAGCGCAGGAACAAGGCTTTGACCCTGCTATTCAAACCAAGGTCAAGGAAGAGCCTGTTGAGGAAGTTGTACAAGTAGAGCAGGAGAGCGAGCAGGATAAGTACCAGCGGACCTTGAAAAAGACGCGTACAGGCTTTGGGGCAAGGCTCAATGAATTCTTTGCCAATTTCCGTTCGGTTGATGAAGAATTTTTCGAAGAGTTGGAAGAAATGCTGATTTTGTCAGACGTAGGTGTGCAGGTTGCCTCTACGCTGACAGAGGAGCTCCGCTATGAAGCCAAGCTACAAAATGCCAAGAAGACAGATGAACTCCGTCGGGTTATCATCGAAAAATTGGTGGATATTTACGAAAAAGATGGCCATTTCAGCGAGCAAATCAATTTTCAAGAGGATTTGACCGTCATGCTCTTTGTGGGTGTCAACGGTGTTGGGAAGACGACCTCTATCGGTAAGTTGGCCTACAAGTACAAGCAGGCTGGCAAAAAGGTCATGTTGGTCGCAGCGGACACCTTCCGTGCGGGTGCGGTAGCCCAGCTGGTCGAGTGGGGTCGCCGTGTCGATGTGCCAGTAGTGACTGGTCCTGAAAAGTCAGACCCAGCCAGTGTGGTCTTTGACGGGGTCAAACGTGCCGTGGCAGAAGGCGTGGACATTCTCATGATTGACACAGCAGGTCGTTTGCAGAATAAAGATAACCTTATGGCAGAGCTGGAAAAAATTGGCCGTATCATTAAACGAACACTTCCTGATGCACCGCATGAAACCCTCTTAGCACTAGATGCCTCGACAGGACAAAACGCCCTTAGTCAAGCCAAGGAATTTGCAAAAATTACTCCATTGACAGGTCTTGTTTTGACCAAGCTAGACGGTACAGCCAAGGGTGGCGTCGTTCTTGCTATTCGTCAGGAACTAGATATTCCAGTTAAACTAATTGGTTTTGGTGAGAAAATCGATGACATCGGAGAATTCAAGTCTGAAGAGTTCATGCGTGGGCTCTTGGAAGGATTGCTATAGAAAAAAAGTCGTTAGTTCAATGAACTAGCGACTTTTTCTATCTGTATGCAGTAGTGAATAAATGGCGATGTCCACAATACCACGATTATTTCGAGCAGCTTGTCGAAGGGTACCTTCATAGGTCATGCCGACTTTTTCCATGACACGACCAGAAGGGCGATTTTCACTATCGTGGACAGCCGTAATCCGTAAACAACCAACTTCTTCCAGCAGAAAGTGAGTGACTGCTTCAAGGGCTTCGGGCATATAGTTCTGTCCCCACCATTGACTGCCCAACACCCAGCCCAATTCAGCAGCCTGTACTCGTTCATCCATATTGACGACGGAAATATCACCAATGGGTTGCTGACTTTCTTTGAGTTCAATAGCCCACCTGTATGCTTTTTCTTGTGAATAGGATTGAAGACAGAACTGGACATAGTCTGCCGTATCTTGGAGTGTCTGATGAGTTGGCCAGGTCAGATAAGTGGTGACCTTTTCATCTGAAGTCCAGTTTTGGAAAACGGACTCAACATCTGTTGCTTGAAAAGGGCGTAAAATCAGACGTTCTGTTTCTAATACC
This sequence comes from Streptococcus suis, assembly GCF_002960625.1. Classification (GTDB taxonomy): domain Bacteria; phylum Bacillota; class Bacilli; order Lactobacillales; family Streptococcaceae; genus Streptococcus; species Streptococcus suis_T. The sequence goes on along the minus strand of NZ_POJH01000010.1, from coordinate 37,328 downwards.
TGAGTTCCTTTATGTTGCATCTCATTTCCTCCTCAATAATGCCTCAATCCAGTCGGGAGCATAGGCAGAAGTACAGCCTTTTGGCACCTTCATATCCGCATAGACTGCCAATTCCTGACCGATTGCAAGACCTTGCTCCAGATAGTCAGGATAGGCAACGGCAATCTCCACCAAGCATTGGTTCATGGTCCATTGAACCTGTGGGTCTACGGTTTGTAAATGCAGGCGAATATGTTCTAGAGTTTCTTCAATTTCTTGATTTGAAGCCGTTTTACCCGCAAAGTATTTGGCGCGGAGGAACCAGCCAAGTCGCTGAAAAATAGCTTGGTCTTTGATGAGTAAGTATTCTTCCCAGTCTTTGCTATCCTTGCGTTTGCTGAGAATGATAGAAGCCAGCTTGTCTAAGACATTGACAGAAACCTCTTCATTGAGGCAGTTTTCTAGGTCAGCTTGGGGAAGCTGGTCTGGCTTAGTCTTAGCCAGTTGAATAGCTAGGTATTGAGCTTCTAAAATACCTGTTTGCCAGAGTGGGGCAAACAAGTCCAGTCGATTTTTATAGGCCTTGGCGATACCAGAAATTGCTCCCATTGGAACGCCGTAATAGGGCTTGGTTTCGCCAATTTTTTCATAACGCTTGAGGGTGCCAGCATGGCTGGCTGCTTCAAGTTGGGTGAGAATGGTTTTTAATTCAGTCATAAATATCTCCCAAAAAAACTGGATTGCTCCAGTTTTTCTATTTTATTTCAATAAGCCACGTTCACGGTACCAGACATCCGGAGTCCATACCCACTTACAACCGTAGCTTTCTAGCAAATCAAAGGCTGCTTGTGGTCCCATGCTTCCAGCTGGATAGGTGTGGAGTGGGACTTGGTTGCTTGCCCACAAATCAACAATGCGGTCAATCAAGCTCCAGCTTGCCTTAACTTCTTCCCAATGGCTAAAGTTGGTAGAATCACCATTTAGCACATCGAAAAATAGTTTCTCGTAGGCTTCAGGTGAATTACCAAGTGCCGTTGCATTGTGGCGGAAGTTGAGTTTGGCAGGAGTAAGAGCGAAGTGGGAACCAACTTCCTTACCATTGATAGAGAGCATAAAGCCTTCTGTTGGTTGGATGAAGATGGTCAATACGTTGGCCTCGGAAGGTTGTCCAAAAATATCTTCCGCGTGTTTGAAAGTGATGGTCACGCGCGTGCCCTTTTCTGTCAGGCGTTTACCTGTACGGAAGAAGAAAGGTACATCACGGAAACGGTCAGTATCAACGAAGAAGACACCTCCTGCAAAGGTTTCTGTCTGAGAACCTTCGGCAATATTTGGTTCATCCAAGTAGCTAACATAGTCTTTTCCGTCGATGGAACCTGCTGCATATTGACCACGGATGAAGTTGCGTTTGAGGTCCTCATCAGAAGGCTGACGAAGGTGTTGGAAGACCTTGATTTTCTCCGCACGGACATCTTCCTCTTTGAAGCTGGCTGGCTTATCCATTGCCAAGAGAGAAAGGACTTGAAGTGCATGGTTTTGAACCATATCTTTTAAAGCACCAGAGTTATCGTAGTAGCCACCACGGTCCTCAACCCCAATCGCCTCAGCGAAAGTGATTTGGACATTGTCAATGTAATCGCGGTTCCAGATATGTTCAAATATAATATTGGCAAAGCGGACAGCGAAGATGTTTTGCACCATTTCCTTACCAAGATAATGGTCGATACGGTAGATTTGGTCTTCCTCGAAGGCAGCAGCCAATTCATCATTGAGTTTGCTTGCAGTTGCAAGGCTTGTTCCAAAAGGTTTTTCGATAATCAAACGCTCAAAACCTTGTCCGTCAACGATCTTCTCAGACTTGAGGTGTTTGGCAATGGTTCCGAAGAATTCAGGTGCCATGGATAAGAAGAAGACCTTGTTGTGTTGGGTATCGTACTTTTCACACAAGTCATCTTGTAATTTTCGAAGGGCTACATAATGCTCCGTATCGTTGACATCATGGCTTTGGTAGTAGAAATGACTTGCAAATTCATGAGCCTGACGTGGTGTGTCGGGCAAATCTCCTAGTGATTCAATGACAGTTTGCTCAAAAAATTCCTTGGTCCAGGGTCTGCGAGCTGTTCCAATAACAGCAAAGTTTTCTTTGATATGTCCCGCCTTGTACAGACGGAAAAGTGATGGATATAGCTTGCGTTTGGCTAAGTCGCCACTAGCACCAAAAATGGTAAACAATACATGTGATGACATAAATTCTTTCCTATTCTATTGAGTATAAATCTCATTATAGCATAAATTGTCAGAAAATTCACTTTATGACTTCATTTTTCTAAAATACTCTATAAACGTAGGGATTTTCAGGTTGCTGGATTTCTTCTATTTGCTCCAGTTCCAGTGTCGGCAGGCTTTGTTTTAAGGAATGATGGTAAGCAATCTTAATTTTTCCACTGGCCTTGACCCAGCTGTTGTCAGGAAAAGTCTGAGAAGCTCCTGTAGAGAGTAGACCATAGACACCAGAATCGGCGATACAATGAATAATACCAAAACGGAAGAGAAATTGCTGGTCAGTCTTGTCTGGGTCATTATAAACGAAACCGACCATTTCAATTGTTTTACCGGCAAATTCATTGGGATAGTCATAGATTGCCTCCATGACCTCCATGTAATTATCACTTGTCACCTCTATTTCATCTTGAGCTAAATAGTGGTCTGCTATTGCGCGCATCTCAGATTGGTAAATTGACTTTGTAAAATAGATGGATGTATCAGGCTTGAGGTATTGGACGCTGGTCCCCTCCTGAGCCTGAGTAGCTGTGTCATTTTCAGCAGCTAGGGGGAAATGATAGCCTTTAGCCGCCACAGAAGTAGCATCTAAGCTAACTGTTGGAAAGAGCCAGGCAACTGTAAGCGGGAGGATTAGGAGAAACATACTAGCAAATTTGGCTGATTTTTTTGTCAAATGACTATGTGTTTCAATGTTTTTTACCCAGACATAGAGTTGAACTATGGCTAGGATAAAGGAAAGTATCATAGACAGATAGGCTAGATAGGTGTAGTGCAGATTGATATACTGGTCTAGTTTGCCTGATACATAGAGGTACATAGTCATTTCAAAATAAGCTGCGAGAATTAAAAATCGAATCATACAAGCCCTCCTAGAATGATGCAGTAGCCAAGGATAACCAGGAAAGTAATAGTAACGAAGCTCAGAATAAATTTACCTGTGAAGTAACGCTTCATCATGAGCAGATTTTTGACATCTACCATTGGTCCAATGACAAGGAAGGCCATGACGGGAGCTAGACCAAAGCTGGATAGAAAAGATGCACCGATAAAGGCATCTGCTTCAGAACAAAGGGAGAGCAGAAAGGCAAGTCCCATCATGAGCAAGATAGCTGATAGAGGGCTGTGAGCAATCGAAGTCAAGATAGCTGTTGGAACATAGACCTGTACTAAACTAGCAAAGAGGCAACCAAAGACCAAGTATCGACCTGTATCGAAAAATTCATCAATGGCATGAATAAAAGCTAGTCCGACTTTTTGCCAGTTGGTTTTATCTGAAAAATCATGAGTCGGTTGGCAGGTAGTCTGTTGGTTTTTAATCGGTTCTTTGTCCAAAAAGCCAAGAACCAGACCAAGGACGAGTGCGACCAAGATAGATCCTAGAACACGATAGGTGGCAAGGAGCCAAGAATTTCCAAACGCAGTATAGGTTGCAAAAAGGACAATGGGATTGATAAGGGGAGCCGTCACTAGAAATGGAATAGCAGTATAGCTAGGCACCTTTTTTTCTAAGAGCCTATTCACAATAGGGACTATCCCACATTCGCAAGAAGGAAACACAAAGCCCAGAAAGGTCCCGAAGAGGATGGCTAAAAAGGTATTCTTAGGTAGAAATCTGACCACCTTTTCAGGTGTGATAAAGACCTCAATGAAACCAGAAATAACTGCACCTATCAGAACAAAGGGCAGGGCTTCAATGATAATTGACAGGAAAATAGCCCCCGCCTGTAAAACAGAAGAGGGCAGTTGCTCAAATCCAAACATCCTTACTTATCGTCAACTTTCTGCTTATTTTTTTCAGTGTTTGTTGGGTCTGGAAACTCAACTTCTTCGAGTTTGTCAAAGGATGCAAATTCTTCCAGCATTTTTTCCAAATCGTCTTGTCGTTTATATGTAATAGCCATGAGGCACCTCCCAAAATTTTATATATCTATTATACCCTTTTTTGCTCAAATGTATCTAAAATTTCCTAACCTAATTCAAAACTAAAATCTTCAGTTGCCATCTTAAGTCGTGGTATAATTGTCTTATGGAAAAAAGAATATCAGAATTAGTAGACTTACTTAACAAATATGCCGACGAATACTATCGCACAGACAAACCAAGCGTGTCTGATGCCGAATACGACAAACTCTATCGAGAATTGGTGGAACTGGAAACAGCCCATCCAGAATTGGTTTTGCAAAATAGTCCTACCCATCGTGTGGGAGGTAAGATTTTAGACGGCTTTGAAAAATACTCCCATGTCTATCCTCTTTTTAGCTTGCAGGATGCCTTTTCACGTGAAGAATTGGATGCCTTTGACCAACGTGTTCGTAAGGAATTTCCACAGGCGACCTACATCTGCGAACTCAAGATTGACGGCCTGTCCATTTCCCTTACCTATGAAGCGGGTAACCTGGTCGTTGGAGCAACCCGTGGCGATGGCAGTGTCGGTGAGAATATCACGGAAAACCTCAAGCGTGTGGCGGATATTCCCCTGACCTTACCTCAAGCAGTTGATATTACTGTCCGTGGCGAGTGCTATATGCCCAAAGCCTCTTTTGACCGCGTCAACCAACAACGTCAGGAGGCAGGTGAGGCAGAGTTTGCCAATCCACGAAACGCAGCAGCAGGAACCCTCCGCCAGCTGGATACGGGAGTTGTGGCCCAGCGTGGTCTTGCTACCTTCCTCTACCAAGAGGCTAGTCCGTCTGAAGCGACCAGCCAGTCACAAGTACTGGAAAAGCTGGATAGTCTAGGCTTTGTGACCAACCACGGCTATCAGTTGGCCGACAGCATGGACGATGTTTGGGCTTTTATTGAAAAAATGGCAGAGCGGCGAGAAGATTTGCCCTATGAAATTGACGGTATCGTGATTAAGGTCAATGACCTAGCTATCCAAGAGGAATTAGGATTTACTGTTAAGGCCCCTCGTTGGGCAGTGGCCTACAAGTTTCCAGCTGAGGAGAAAGAAGCGCAAATCCTATCAGTTGACTGGACCGTTGGCCGAACAGGCGTTGTCACGCCGACAGCCAACCTCAGCCCTGTTCAGTTAGCTGGCACGACTGTTAGCCGTGCCACTCTGCACAATGTGGATTACATTGCAGAAAAAGACATTCGTATTGGCGATACGGTCATTGTCTACAAGGCGGGGGACATTATCCCAGCAGTTCTGAAAGTAGTGGACAAGTACCGAAAAGATCAAGAAGTCATGCCTGTTCCAAGCCAGTGTCCGTCTTGTCAGAGCGACTTGCAGCATTACGAAGATGAAGTGGCCCTTCGTTGTATCAATCCCATTTGCCCAAGCCAGTTGATGAGCAAGTTGGAGCATTTTGCTAGCCGTGATGCTATGAATATCGCAGGTCTGGGATCTTCTATTGTAGAAAAACTCTTTGGAGCCGGCTTGGTACACGATGTTGCTGATATTTATAAATTAACTGTTGATGACCTATTGACCTTGGAAGGCTTCAAAGAAAAATCAGCTGACAAGCTCTATCAAGCCATTCAAACTTCTAAGAGCAACTCAGCAGAACGGCTCTTGTTTGGATTGGGCATTCGCCATGTCGGTAGCAAGGCTAGCAAGATTTTGCTGGAAAACTTTGGCGACTTGGAAGCCCTAGCTCAAGCCAGTCAGGAGGAAATTGCTTCCCTAGAAGGATTGGGTCAGGTAATAGCCAAGTCCTTGACCAGCTTCTTTGCCAGCTCAGGTGCCCAGCAACTTTTAGCTGAACTTAAGGAAAATGCCGTAAACTTGGCTTATCTGGGACAGGTAGCGGATGAAAATGCTGCCTTGTCTGGACTTACGGTCGTATTAACTGGTAAGTTGGAACGGATGAAGCGGGGCGAGGCCAAAGCTAAGCTAGAAGCTTTGGGTGCCAACGTAGCAGGGTCCGTTTCCAAAAAGACCAATTTAGTCATCGCAGGAGCTGACGCGGGAAGCAAATTGGCCAAGGCACAAGAGTTAGGAATTGAAATAAAAGATGAGGCTTGGTTAGAAAGCCTTTAGGGAATAGGATATGGAAGAACGCAAACGAGCAAGATTGATTTACAATCCTACCTCAGGTCAGGAAATCATGAAAAAAAATGTGGCAGACGTACTTGAAATTTTAGAAGGTTTCGGTTATGAAACATCTGCTTTTCAGACAACGGCCGCAAAAGATTCTGCTAAGAATGAGGCGAAAAGAGCAGCGGAGGCGGGCTTTGACCTAGTCATCGCAGCAGGAGGAGATGGGACCATCAATGAAGTGGTCAACGGCATTGCTCCCCTTGAAAATAGACCAAAGATGGCTATTATTCCAACAGGAACGACCAATGACTATGCGCGTGCTCTCAAGGTCCCTCGTGGCAACCCGATTGAAGCAGCCAAGCTGATTGGGAAAAACCAGACGATTTTGATGGATATTGGCTTGGCAAAGAATGAAAAAAATGGACTTTATCAAGAACATTACTTCATTAACATCGCTGCCGCAGGAACTCTGACAGAATTGACCTACAGTGTGCCAAGTCAGCTCAAAACCATGTTTGGCTATTTGGCTTATGTGGTTAAGGGGGCGGAGCTTTTGCCACAAGTCCAATTTACACCTGTACGAGTGACGCACGATGGGGGAGTATTTGAAGGGTCCATTTCCATGATATTTGTCGCCTTAACTAATTCTATTGGTGGTTTTGAGCAAATTGTTCCAGATGCCAAGTTGGATGATGGGAATTTTACCCTGATAATGGTAAAAACAGGCAATCTCTTTGAAATCCTTCAGTTAATTGGTCAAGTTTTAGATGGTGGGAAGCATATCGAGAGTGATTTAATTGAGTATATCAAGACAAGGTCTTTATCTATCGAAAACCTTAGTTCCGACAGCCGCCTTCTTCTCAATCTTGATGGAGAGTTTGGTGGAGATGCGCCAGTTGAATTGTACAATCTTCAAAATCATATTGAATTTTTTGCGGATACGGATTTGGTTTCAGATGAGGCTATTACCTTGGATACGGAGCAGGTCGATCGAGAAAATATGGCCAAACGTTTCATTGAAGAAAGTAGTCATATAGATTCTGCTATATAAATAGGAAGAAAAGACAGCAGGTCTTTTCTTTTTCTATTTCAATAGCGAATTAAACGCTTTCAAAGGCGGTATTTTCTTGACAAATAGATGTTTTAGGAGTATCCTTACATGGTATTAAATTTTAAAAGGAGAATTCGTTATGAATTTAGGCGCGTTGGCTTTAGGTTTGGCCTGTCTTGGTGTAAGTATTGGTGAAGGACTGTTGGTAGCTTCTTACCTTAGTTCGACTGCACGTCAACCAGAAATGCAAAGCAAGTTAATGGCTGGTGTATTCTTGGGGGTTGCCTTTATCGAGGGAACGTTCTTCGTAACCTTGGCTATGATGTTTGTCTTGAAATAGTAGAAAATAGAGAAATAGAAAAGGGGGGAACCTCCATTGGAAGAACATTTAAGTCCAACCCTTACCCTTGGTCCCGTAACCTTTGACCTGACCATGGTATTGGTTTCTATCATAACCATTTCCGTTATTTTCTTACTTGTTTTTTGGGCTAGTCGCCGAATGGAACTGAAGCCAAAAGGAAAACAGAATGTTTTGGAGTACGTGTACGAATTGACCATCAATTTCACTAAGGGAAATCTTGGAGATGAAGATGCTAGAAGGTACGCCTTGTTCTTCTTCACAGTCTTCACCTTTCTTTTGGTAGCAAATAACTTGGGTTTGATGACCAAGTTGGAAACAGCAGAAGGTCATAATTTGTGGACATCTCCGACAGCCAACATGGCCTACGATTTTGGACTAGCAGCCATTGCAACTGTTTTTTGTCATGTCGAAGGTATGCGCCGTAGAGGGGTTAAGCAATATCTGAAAGATTTTGTGACCCCTTTGGCAATGACTCCGATGAACATTTTAGAAGAAATTACCAACCTTGCTTCACTTGCCTTGCGCTTGTACGGTAATATTTACGCAGGTGAGGTTTTGGTTTCACTTCTTTTACAGCTATCGCAACAAAGTGCAGTAGCTTATCCAGTTGCATTTGCACTAAACATTGTCTGGACAGGCTTCTCTGTCTTCATTTCATGTTTGCAAGGCTATGTATTTGTCATGCTGGTATCCATGTACTTGAACAAAAAAATCCACGGTCATGGTGAGTAAGAAAGGGAAAGAAAAATATGGCAACAATTTTAGCAATGCAATCTAGCACTGTTCTTGGAAACTTTATTCTCGTAACGGCTTCTTTTGCGATATTGATTATCCTTATTCGTGTATTCGCTTGGGACCGAATTACAGGTATTTTTGAAGAACGTGCCAATAAGATTGCCAATGATATTGATGCAGCAGAAGAAAAATTAACTGCTGCTTCAAACCTGGTTCAACAACGGGAACAGGAATTGGTTCAAGGTCGTGTTGAAGGACAAAAAATCATTCAAGACGCTATTGAGCGAGCGAAACTAGAGAAAAAACGACTTCTTGAACAGGCAGAAGTTGAAATCCAAGGCTTGAAACAAAAAGCGCAGATGGAAATCGAAGCTGAGAAGCGTGAAGCCCAAGAAAACTTGCGTGTTCAAGTCGCTGAATTAGCTGTTGATTTGGCAGGTAAAATCATTTTAGAAGACCTAGACCAGGCAGCCCACAGCAATTTGATTGATCGTTATTTGGATAAGCTGGGAGAAAAGTAGATGAACGCTAGAGAAAATGCCCTTGTGCAAAAATACGCTCTATCATTTGTTGAAAAAGTCAGTGATCATGCAGAAATTTGGGAAATGTATGACCAGCTTTCTGAATTGATTACGATTATCCATGATAGCAAGCTTAATCGTCTTTTGTTGTCTGCTACGGTATCAAGAGAGGAAAAAGCTGCATTCGTACGAACCGTTCGCCAATCAAGTTTCTGGCAAATCAATGATTTGATTGAGGATATTATTCGTGATGGGCATGCAGACTTGCTACTGGAAACACTAGAGCGTGTCCGTTTACAAATCAGTAAATTTAAAAATGAATTTGAAGCCCATGTGGTTTCCGTTTATCCCTTGACTGAGGTGCAAAAAGATCGACTACGTCAGTTAGTGGAAGAACGATTCTCCTTGCGTGTACGAACTATCATCGAAGAATTAGACCAAAGTCTACTTGGTGGTTTCATTGTGAGTGTTAACCACAAGGTCATCGATGCAAGTGTTCGGACACAATTGAAGGATGTTAGAAAAAAACTTTAGAAAATAGAAAGTGGTGTTCTTTTGATAAATGCACAAGAAATTAGCGCTTTACTAAAACAACAAATTGAAGGCTTTCAGCCTGACTTTGACTATACAGAAACTGGTGTCGTAACCTACATTGGTGACGGTATCGCCCGTGCGCAAGGTCTTGACAATGCCATGAGTGGAGAGCTTTTGGTATTTGAAAATGGCACCATTGGTATGGCCCAAAACTTAGAAACCAACGATGTTGGTATCATCATTCTTGGTGAATTTACAGATATCCGTGAGGGTTCTGTTGTTCGTCGGACTGGTAAAATCATGGAAGTGCCAGTTGGCTCAGCCTTGATTGGTCGTGTCATCAATCCACTTGGGCAACCAGTGGATGGTCTTGGTGACATTCGTACGACTAAAACCCGTCCAATCGAGTACCCAGCGCCAGGTGTTATGCAACGGAAATCAGTAAATGAGCCGCTGCAAACTGGTCTGAAGGCTATTGATGCCTTGGTTCCAATTGGTCGAGGTCAGCGTGAATTGATCATCGGTGACCGTCAGACAGGGAAGACATCTGTAGCCATTGATGCTATTCTCAACCAAAAAGGCAAGGATATGATTTGTATCTACGTTGCCATTGGTCAGAAAGAATCAACAGTTCGTACGCAGGTTGAAACCCTTCGCCAATATGGTGCCTTGGATTACACAATCGTCGTGACGGCATCTGCTTCTCAACCTTCTCCATTGCTATTCTTGGCTCCTTATGCCGGCGTTGCCATGGCAGAAGAGTTCATGTATGAAGGCAAGCACGTTTTGATTGTCTACGATGATTTGTCAAAACAGGCGGTTGCCTATCGTGAATTGTCCCTCTTGCTTCGTCGTCCTCCAGGTCGTGAAGCCTACCCAGGTGATGTATTCTACTTGCACAGCCGCTTGCTTGAGCGATCAGCCAAGGTTTCAGATGAGTTAGGTGGTGGATCGATTACAGCTCTGCCATTTATCGAAACCCAGGCAGGTGATATTTCAGCCTATATAGCGACTAACGTGATTTCAATCACGGATGGACAAATTTTCTTGAAGGACGATTTGTTCAACTCTGGTATCCGTCCAGCCATTGATGCGGGTTCTTCCGTATCTCGTGTAGGTGGTTCGGCTCAAATCAAGGCTATGAAAAAGGTTGCGGGTACCCTTCGTATCGACTTGGCATCTTATCGTGAATTGGAAGCTTTTACGCAATTTGGTTCCGATTTGGATGCGGCTACTCAGGCTAAACTCAACCGTGGTCGTCGTACTGTCGAAGTTTTGAAACAGCCCTTGCATAAGCCACTTCCAGTTGAAAAACAGGTCTTGATTTTATATGCTTTGACAAATGGCTTCTTGGATTCAGTGCCAATTGATGACATTTTGGCATTTGAAGAAGAGCTATACGCATATTTTGATTTGCACTATGATAGTCTTTTGGATGTCATTCGTACGACGAAAGACCTTCCCGATACAGATGAGTTGAATGCTGCTATTCAAGCCTTCAAAGACCAGTCTGTCTTTAAGTAAAGGAGTGAATGATGGCAGGTTCTCTCAATGAAATCAAGTCAAAAATTGCATCGACTAAGAAAACCAGTCAAATCACCGGTGCCATGCAGATGGTTTCGGCATCTAAACTAGCCAAATCAGAGCAATTAGCGCAATCCTTTCAAATCTACGCTAGCAAGGTTCGTCAGATTACAACGGACCTCTTGCGTGGAGAATTGATGGCATCAGATACGAGCAATCCAATGCTGATTCGCCGTCCAGTTCAAAAATCTGGTTATATTGTCATCACATCGGACAGTGGATTAAAAGGTTCATATAATTCCAGTATTTTGAAGGCTGTGATGGGCATGATTGAACAGGACCATGACTCAAAAGAGGAGTATGAAATTATTGCCATTGGTAGCATGGGAGCTGATTTCTTCCGTGCTCGTGGTATCAATCCTGTCTTTGAATTGCGAGGTTTAGCGGACAACCCAAGCTTTGAAGAGGTTCAAAAAATCATTTCTAAGTCTGTTGAAATGTATAAGAATGAACTCTTTGATGAGTTGTATGTTTGTTATAACCACCATGTCAATAGTTTGACCAGTCAGGTGCGTGTCCAGCAGATGCTTCCTGTTGAGGATTTGGACCATAATGAAGCAGATGGTTATACATCTACTTTTGAATTAGAGCCAAACCGTGAAGTCATTCTGGAGCAATTGTTGACCCAATATGCAGAATCCACCATTTACGGAGCGATTTTGGATGCCAAAACTGCTGAAAATGCGGCTGGTATGACGGCCATGCAGACAGCAACGGATAATGCTAAGAATGTCATTAATGATTTGACAATTCAATACAATAGGGCTCGTCAGGCAGCTATCACTCAGGAAATTACTGAGATTGTAGCTGGTGCCTCAGCCCTTGAGTAATAGAAATAGAGGAAATAGAATGAGTTCAGGCAAAATTACTCAGGTTGTCGGACCAGTTGTAGACGTTGCGTTTGCAGCAGAAGATAAACTTCCTGAGATTAACAACGCACTCGTTGTATATAAAAATGATGATTCCAAGCAAAAAGTTGTGCTTGAAGTTGCTTTGGAACTTGGTGATGGCGTTGTACGGACCATTGCCATGGAATCAACGGATGGATTGACACGTGGGATGGAAGTTCTCGATACAGGTCGTCCCATCTCTGTTCCAGTCGGTAAGGAAACCTTGGGGCGTGTCTTCAATGTCTTGGGAGATACCATTGACCTTGATGAGCCTTTCCCAGCTGATTTTGAACGTGAGCCAATCCATAAGAAAGCACCGGCTTTTGATGAACTATCTACTTCAAGCGAAATTTTGGAAACAGGTATCAAGGTAATTGACCTCTTGGCTCCTTATCTAAAAGGTGGTAAGGTTGGTCTCTTCGGTGGTGCCGGTGTTGGTAAGACCGTTCTTATCCAAGAATTGATTCATAACATTGCCCAAGAACACGGTGGTATTTCTGTATTTACCGGTGTTGGTGAGCGTACTCGTGAAGGGAACGACTTGTATTGGGAAATGAAGGAATCAGGTGTTATTGAAAAAACGGCCATGGTATTTGGTCAGATGAATGAGCCACCAGGTGCCCGTATGCGTGTTGCTCTGACTGGTTTGACCATTGCGGAATACTTCCGTGATGTGGAAGGTCAGGATGTGCTTCTTTTCATCGACAATATCTTCCGTTTCACGCAGGCTGGTTCAGAAGTATCTGCCCTCTTGGGGCGTATGCCGTCAGCCGTTGGTTACCAACCAACACTTGCGACGGAGATGGGTCAATTACAGGAGCGGATTACCTCAACCAAGAAGGGTTCGGTTACATCCATTCAGGCTATTTACGTGCCTGCGGATGACTATACTGACCCTGCCCCAGCGACAGCTTTCGCTCACTTGGATTCTACGACCAACTTGGAGCGTAAGTTGACCCAGCTTGGTATCTACCCTGCGGTGGATCCATTGGCGTCCTCATCTCGTGCCCTTTCTCCACAAATCGTTGGTGAAGAGCACTATGCAGTAGCCATGGAAGTAAAACGTGTTCTTCAACGTTACCAAGAATTGCAAGATATTATTGCCATCCTGGGTATGGATGAATTGTCTGATGAAGAGAAGACCTTGGTTGGTCGTGCCCGTCGGATCCAATTCTTCCTGTCTCAAAACTTCAACGTTGCAGAGCAATTTACAGGTATGCCAGGTTCCTATGTGCCAGTAGCTGAAACGGTAAAAGGCTTTAAGGAAATCTTGGATGGTAAACATGATCATCTGCCAGAAGATGCCTTCCGAAATGTTGGTTCGATTGAGGATGTAGTCGCAAAAGCTGCAAAAATGAGATTCTAAGAGGTGGCTTATGGAACAAATGACTGTTCAAATTGTGACACCAGATGGAATGAAATACGACCACCATGCAGCCTTTGTTTTGGTTAAGACAGTCGAAGGAGAGATGGGAATTTATCCTGGGCATGAAGAGTTGATTGCCGTTTTGGAAATCGATGAAATGAAGGTCCGTCGTGTAGATGATGAAAATCACGTGGACTGGATTGCTGTTAACGGTGGTATCATTGAAATCAATAAGAATATGATTACGGTGATTTCTGACTCGGCAGAGCGTGAACGGGATATCGATATTAGCCGTGCAGAGCGGGCTAAGTTGCGTGCGGAAAGAGAGCTTGAAGAGGCTCATAATGCCCACAATGCCGATTTGGAAAAACGTGCCACAGTTGCTCTCCAACGTGCCATTAACCGTATTCGAGTTGGTAAACATTAACACAATAAAGGAGATGGGATTGGACTTGGTTCAATCTCATTTTTTCATTTCATGGTATAATGGAAATATGATGATTTCAATCTTACAGTTTTTTAGTCACATACTGTTTATCTATCTGGCCCATCATCTATTGGTGACAACAGTTGACTGGTCACGGTGGCTAAAAGTAACAGGTGATAATCAGCGGAAAATCAACCTACTAATTTTATTTCTAGCAATAGCTCTAGGCTATCTCGTTTCCAACTTCTTTTTAGAATTATTGGTGGTCGGGCGTTCATTTGCTAATAGATAATAATAGAAAAGAGTAGTATATGGATACAATTATTGTAAAAGGTAGTAAAACTGGCTTGAAGGGTCAGGTGGAAATTGAAGGGGCTAAGAATGCTGTTCTGCCCTTGCTGGCAGCGACTGTCCTAGCAAGTCAAGGACAAACCAAATTAACTCAGGTACCAATTCTTTCTGATGTTTATACCATGAACAATGTGGTTCGTGGTTTGGGGGTTCGAGTTAAATTTGATGAAGAAACCAAGACCATTGACATTGATGCGACTGGTCGACTGGGTAACGAAACTCCATATAAATATGTTAGTCAGATGCGGGCTTCTATTGTTATTCTTGGTCCAATCTTGGCTCGGAATGGCTATGCCAAGGTTTCTATGCCAGGTGGTTGTACCATCGGTAGCCGTCCTATTGATTTGCATTTGAAAGGGCTCCAAGCCCTCGGTGCTAAGATTAAGCAACGTGCTGGCTACATTGAGGCAAGTGCTGAGAAGTTGCAGGGCGCCCATATCTATCTGGACTTCCCAAGTGTAGGGGCAACTCAAAACTTAATGATGGCTGCAACCCTTGCCCAAGGTACGACTGTTTTGGAAAATGCTGCGCGGGAACCAGAAATCGTTGACCTGGCTATTTTCCTTAACAAAATGGGGGCAAATGTCAAGGGAGCAGGAATAGAAACCATTACCATTACTGGTGTGGACCAACTATATGGAGCAGAACACCAAGTTGTCCAAGACCGCATCGAAGCAGGGACCTTTATGGTGGCTGCGGCCATGACTGGTGGTGATGTCTTAGTCAAGGATGCCGTTTGGGAACACAACCGTCCACTTATCTCTAAGATGTTGGAAATGGGAGTTGAAGTGACGGAAGAAGCTGAAGGCATCCGAGTTCGTTCGCAAGTGGACAAGCTCAAACCTGTAACAGTAAAAACCTTACCACACCCAGGCTTCCCAACGGATATGCAGGCTCAATTTACAGCCCTTATGGCAGTTGCTAAGGGGGAATCAACCATGATTGAAACAGTATTTGAAAATCGTTTCCAACATCTAGAAGAGATGCGTCGGATGGACTTGCATTCGGAAATTTTGCGTGATACAGCTATCATTACAGGTGGTCAGACCTTGCAGGGTGCCCAGGTGATGTCAACGGATTTGCGGGCAAGTGCAGCCTTGATTTTGGCTGGTTTGGTCGCTGAAGGTGAAACGATTGTTGGTAAATTGTCCCACTTGGACCGAGGTTATTATCGGTTCCATGAGAAATTGGCAGGACTTGGCGCTGACATCAGACGTGTAAGTGGAGAAAGTGAAAATGTTTAAGGAAAATCTGAACTATGTTGGAAAAAATCTGCTTCTGGTTGCTATCGTAGCACTTTTAGCCCTACTGGTTTTTGCTTTAGGACTTATGGTAGGCTATGGTGTCATTGGTGATGGGGATAATTTATTTGCAGTCCTATCCCCTGCAAAATGGCAGGATTTAATCAATAAAATTACAGGAAAGTAGGGTAACCTACTTTTTTGATGGGGGATTTTATGGCGAAGAAAAATGTAAAGAAACAGGCTATGAGCCTACTAAGTTTGTTAGCTACTATTGTTGTAGTTGGTGGTGGCTACTTTTTAAATAATACGAGCAACGACAATGCTGCAAACTATTCTTATTATGTCAATCAGTCGCAAGCAAGCGAGTTTACACCTAGCCAGGAGCTGGCTAGTTCGGTATTGACGGAGAAAGTAAGGAAACAACTTGGGAATTCCATTGAATGGAATGGAGCTGGAGCTTTTCTGATCAACGGCAATAAGACTGATTTAGATGCTTCGGTCGCTAGTGCACCTTATGGGGATAATAAGACTAAGACTGTGCAGGGAGAAACGGTTCCAACCGTAGCCAATGCCCTATTGGCTAAGTCAACACGTCAGTATAAGGATCGTGAAGCAACTGGTAATGGGCGTACATCATGGACTCCTGCTGGCTGGCACCAAATTCATGATTTGCCAGGGGAATATGATCATGCAGTTGATCGTGGACATCTGCTTGGCTATGCTTTGATTGGTGGTCTAGCTGGATTCGATGCCTCAACAAGCAATCCAAAAAACATAGCGGTTCAAACAGCCTGGTCTAATCAAGCCAATGATCCTACCTCAACAGGTCAGAATTACTTTGAAACCTTGGTCCGAAAAGCCTTGGACAAGAACAAGCGTGTCCGCTACCGAGTTACCCTAATCTATGCAGAAAACAATGACTTGATTCCAGTAGGAAGCCATCTAGAAGCCAAAGCAGCAGATGGTAGCTTAGAGTTCAATGTCTTTGTCCCAAATGTACAGAGTGGCTTGAGTATTAACTACCATAGTGGGGAGATTATGGTGAATGAATAAGAAATGGTTACTGCAATTTACAACAATCTTTGTTTTTTCATTTTTACTTACTGCCTGTATGGTTCCAGAATCTGCTCGGACGAACGAGGAACTCTATGTTAGAGAGGCATTAGAAGGACGTTTAGGAATAGAAGTTGTTAGGGTTGAAACAGCGAGTACCTACTGGTCGGAAGCTGGTCATTTTGAAACCTATGTCTATGTCACCGATGGTCGAATCTGGGATTTAGAGGATAATCAACGCAAGAGGTTGACTTATTCAAATACAGGTACGGAATCTGCGGATGAGTTAATGTGGGACTTGTTTGGATCAGAGCTAGTTAATAGCCGTTTTGAAGCAGGAGTCTATCCTGTCGATGAAATGATAGAAAATCTAGTGGCAAAGGAAAAACAAGAAGAAGCTCAGGCTACTTTAGATGACTGGTATATTTACACTATCTCAGAGTCTAATCTAGATATCACTCACCCTAAACCAAGCTTGGTGCAACGATTTTCAACATTAAAAGAATACTTACATTATCAAGACGGCACTTATTCGGTAGCATCAAAGGATAAGAAAGAAGTGCAAGAGCTATTTCGGATGTTAGTTGAAGAAGAGGGACTTTCCTTTGGAATTCAATTGGCTGTTGAAACAGTTGATGTAGATGCCACTATAGAAGACTATATTAATTTAGATTATGCAGCTACTCTTCCAAAAGGAACGCAAATTCAGGTGCAGAGGGGAACACGAATTGGTAACAAGCCAATTTTTGAGTATATAGTTGAGTAGTCTTTGGCGGTATTTAACTTGCTAAAATCTAGAAACTTTGGTAAACTAATACTAATCGAATAGAAGTCTGTGAGACTAGTACACCTATGGAAACTGTCCAGGGAGTTGAGCCGTGACTGTAAGCTCAATCAGTGAAAGTTGGTCGAATTCACTCGCGCAAAGACTTAGAACTAAGGTCTGCCTAGCAGATGAAAACGGATGGTACCGCGTGACAACGCTCCGATACGAGTGGTGTCATGCGTTTTTTTATTGGAGGAATTATGTCAAACATTGAACAACAGTTGGCTGAATTAAGCCAAACTACACTTGAAAAGTTAAAAGAAATCCAGCACCAAGGCGAAAAAGAACTACAAGACCTGCGTGTCGCAGTTTTGGGTAAAAAAGGGTCCTTGACTGACTTGTTGAAAGGCTTGAAAGACCTATCTAACGACATGAAACCAATCGTTGGTAAGCAGGTCAATGAAGTACGTGATGTGCTGACAGCTGCCTTTGAAGAAACCGCTCAGAAGGTTGCAGCCGCAAAAATTCAACAGCAACTAGCTTCAGAAACCATTGATGTGACCTTGCCAGGTCGTCAGGTCAAGGTCGGGAAACGTCATGTCTTGACCCAGACTTCTGAAGAAATCGAAGATATTTTCTTGGGCATGGGCTTCCAAATCGTTGACGGATTTGAAGTGGAAAAAGATTACTACAACTTTGAACGCATGAATTTGCCAAAAGACCACCCAGCACGTGATATGCAGGATACCTTCTATATCACAGAAGAAATCCTTATGCGGACCCATACGTCGCCTGTTCAGGCACGGACCATGGACCAGCATGATTTCTCAAAAGGTGCCTTGAAGATGATTTCGCCAGGCCGTGTTTTCCGTCGTGATACGGACGATGCGACCCACAGCCACCAGTTCCACCAGATTGAAGGCTTGGTTGTCGGTGAAAATGTATCCATGGGTGACCTCAAAGGTACGCTTGAAATGATTATCAAGAAAATGTTTGGTGAAGAGCGTCAAATTCGTCTCCGTCCGTCTTACTTCCCATTCACTGAGCCATCTGTTGAGGTGGATGTTTCCTGCTTCAAATGTGGTGGTGATGGATGTAACGTATGTAAGAAAACAGGCTGGATTGAAATCCTCGGTGCCGGCATGGTCCACCCACAAGTATTGGAAATGAGTGGGATTGATTCAACCAAGTACTCTGGCTTTGCCTTCGGTCTTGGTCAGGAACGTATTGCCATGCTCCGCTACGGTATCAACGATATTCGCGGATTCTATCAAGGCGATGTACGATTCTCGGAGCAGTTTTAATCCGATACTCATAAATGGTGCTGAAGCACCTATTTATGAGACGACAGTCGCTATGGCGAACTGTCTAATCGTCTCACTAGTTCTAAGGTTGAAAAAATGTCGTTTTCAACCTTAGAACGTCGTAATCTCGCACTATTTAAGGTGTGGGAATCGCTATTCGCGACTTTCCTAGCTCAGTTAGAATGAGAGGCAATGAAATGCAGATTGATCCCATACGTTTGGAAGAGGTTTCCGTTTTGCAGGAGTTGGCCAAGCAGACTTTTGCAGAGACCTTCGCTCACGATAATGACCCGAAGGAACTGGAGGCATTCTTTGAGGAGTCTTATTCCTTGGAGGTCTTGACTAGTGAGTTGTCGGACTCCAATTGCCAGCATTATTTTCTAAGGGTTGATGAACAGGTGGCTGGTTATCTTAAGCTCAACCAAGGTTCTGCCCAGACGGAGCAGGAGTTGGACAATGCCTTTGAAATTCAGCGTATCTATCTCTTGCAGGCTTTTCAAGGTCGCGGTCTTGGGAAGGTCTTGTTTGAGTTTGCTTTGGAAAAAGCGGAGCAGTCAAGCTGTGATTGGGTCTGGCTGGGAGTTTGGGAACATAATTACAAGGCTCAGAAATTCTATTCCAAATACGGATTTGAAAAATTTGGCCAGCATGAATTTGCGGTCGGTGATAAGATAGATGTGGATTGGCTACTAAAACGGCCTTTGCACCAGAAAGGATAATATGTTAGTAAGTTATAAATGGTTAAAAGAACTGGTTGACTTTGAAGCGACAAGTCATGACTTGTCTGAAAAAATGTCAACAACAGGAATTGAAGTAGAAGGGGTTGAGCAAAAGAGTGCTGGCCTTTCTAAGTTGGTTGTCGGTCAGGTTGTGTCTGCTGAGCCAATTCCAGATACCCACCTCAATATTTGTCAGGTCAATGTGGGTGAGGAAGTCACGCAAATCGTTTGCGGTGCTCCGAATGTCAAGCCTGGCATCAAGGTGATCGTCGCTCTGCCAGGAGCTCGTATCGCTGGAAACTACAAGATTAAGAAAGGCAAAATCCGCGGCGTTGAGTCTTTGGGTATGCTCTGCTCATTGAGCGAAATCGGTGTGTCCGACTCTGTGGTGCCAAAGGTCTATGCGGACGGTATCTACCACCTGCCAGAAGATGCAGTCGTGGGTGAGCCAGTCTTTGCATACCTTGACCTCGACGACGAGATTATCGAGCTGTCCATCACACCAAACCGTGCCGACGCTCTCTCTATGCGTGGCGTGGCTCACGAAGTGGCAGCTATCTATGACAGCAAGGTCAACTTCAAGCCTGTTGTCTTGGAAGAAAGCGACAAGAAGGCCAGCGATGTGATTGAAGTGGCTATTGAGTCAGACAAGGTGACTGCCTACACGGCCCGTGTCATTGAAAATGTGACTATCGCACCAAGCCCACAGTGGTTGCAAAATCTGCTCATGAACGCAGGTATTCGCTCGCTTAACAACGTGGTGGATATCACCAACTACATCTTGCTCTACTTCGGTCAGCCAATGCACGCCTTTGACTTTGACAAGTTTGACGGCAAGAAAATTGTGGCTCGTCAGGCAAAAGAGGGTGAGAGCCTAGTGACCCTTGACGGTGAAGAGCGTGACTTGATTACCGATGACATCGTCATTTCCGTTGGGGACAAGGCAGTTGCCCTCGGTGGTGTCATGGGTGGTGCCAATACAGAAATCAACAACAGCTCTAAGACCGTCGTGCTGGAAGCGGCCCTCTTTGACGGCAAGTCTATCCGCAAGACATCAGGTCGCCTCAATCTTCGCTCCGAGTCCTCTTCTCGCTTTGAAAAAGGCATCAACGTGGCAACTTTGACGGAGGCTATGGACACAGCCGCTGCTATGATTGCAGAGCTGGCTGGCGGTCAGGTCTTGTCTGGTATCGTTTCTGCGGGCAGCGTGGACACTTCGGACGTCCCAGTCACAGCAACCATTGATTACGTTAACCGCTCGCTCGGGACCAACCTCGACTATGCTCAAATCGCAGATATTTTCCGTCGTTTAGGTATGGAAACAACTGGCGATGCAAGTCAGTTCACAGTAGCAGTACCGCGTCGCCGTTGGGACATTCGTATTCCAGCAGACTTGGTAGAGGAAATCGCTCGTATCTATGGCTATAATAATCTGCCGACCACTCTTCCGAAAGAGGACGGAACAGCAGGTGAGTTAACCCTGACTCAGAATATCCGTCGCCAAGTTCGTAGCCTGGCAGAAGGTGCAGGTCTGACAGAAATCATTTCCTATGCTTTGACAACGCCTGAAAAGGCTGTGGAGTTTGCGGCTCGTCCAACCACAGTCACCGAACTCATGTGGCCGATGACCGTTGACCGTTCTGCCCTCCGTCAGAACATGGTGTCGGGTATGTTGGAAACAGTGGCCTACAACGTAGCTCGTAAGAACAAGAACTTGGCTCTTTACGAAATCGGTAAAATCTTTGAACAGTCTGGCAATCCAAAAGAGGACCTGCCACAAGAAATCAACAAGTTTGCCCTTGTCTTGACTGGTTTGGTAGCTGAAAAGGACTTCCAGACACCAGCTGTACCAGTTGATTTCTTCCATGCCAAAGGCATCTTGGAAGCTATCTTTGGTCATTACAAGTTGGCAGTTGACTTTGTGGCGACTAGTGAGATTGCTGCCTTGCACCCAGGTCGGACAGCTGAAATCCATTTGAATGGGGCGGTTATCGGCTTTGTCGGTCAGGTACACCCTCAAACGGCTAAGGACTACGGCATTCCTGAAACCTATGTGGCTGAAATCAATCTGGATGCGATTGAGGAAGCTCTCCAGCCTGCTCAGCCTTTTACCGAAATTTCTAAATTCCCAGCGGTTAGCCGTGATATTGCCTTGCTCTTGAGCAGTGATGTCAAACATCAGGATGTCCTGGATGCCATTGCGGCTGCTGGCGTGAAACGCTTGACCAAGGTGACGCTCTTTGATGTCTATGCGGGCAGCAATATTGAGGCTGGTAAGAAGTCTATGGCTTACAACCTGACCTTCCAGAATCCTGCGGACAGCCTGACGGATGAGGAAGTGGCTAAGTACATGGAGAAAATCAGTAAGTCGCTCGAAGCGCTTGGTGCTGAAATTCGTTAAACTTTAGTCTTTCATTTTATCTTTTATTACTTCGACGTATGAGGAAACTCCGTTTCCTTATCTCCAACTTCAAATAATTTCAGATTATTTGAACTCGCTTTGCCGTACTCGACAGCTGTGACTTGCTATCGCAAGTAATATTTTCAGCCTTGCACAGACTGTTAGTCTGTGCAAGCTATCTGCAGCTTTTGATGCGAACTTTATTCGCTCTATTTCCGACCTCCAAAGGTTTCCCAAACCTTTGGAGCTAGTACTAAAAGCAAACTGAAAGACTATACTACTAAATCCTAGTCAGCGGGCTAGGATTTTTTGGAGGGAAGTATGAACACTCAAGATATTCACGAAAAATTTTTTCGAGATGGGAAGTTGCTTGTCATTCCGAAGAAATTAAAAAGTAAGCAGGTCTTGTTTGCCTACTTGCAGGAGGAATTGGCTAAGAAGGGCTCGACATTTACAGAAAAAGATGTCAATGCCTTTCTAGCTGAGATCTATGATGATTATGCTATTTTAAGACGCTACTTGGTAGATTATGGCTACCTATCGCGTGACCAGTATGGTTTGGAATACAGAATAGAAGAACAGAACTGATGTCATCGAGTAGAGAAAGGATGGCAATCTGATTTTATCAAATCCTAGTTTTCAGACTAGGATTTTTTGCAATTTTTTTATAGAATTTATAGAAATTTCTTGTACAAAATAGTATAATATATATAATTAAAGGCTAGTTTATCAATAGTAGGTATCAACTCAAGGAGATTTTTCCTTGCTGGTCTTAGACCCGAAGGCTAAACGAAAGGGGTAATCTATGCTAAATAGTGATATTCGTGCGAAAGCAAGAGATATTAGAAGTACAACAGATGGGATGATTTTCTTGTTTATGCCCCCCATTTTGATTTCTTTCCTCTCTACTCTGGTTACATCCTACTTGAAGTTTGCTTATGGCTGGGCTGGTATCCCTATTTTTAACAAAACGGTTGAGGAATTTGGAAGTGTTCGTAGCTTTCACATCCACCTATCTCCACCAAGCATATTTTTTAATCTGGCTATAGAATGCCTGATTATCACCGCTTGTTTTCAGCTCATACGACTTGTTCGAAAAGAAGGTTGCCGTCTGACTTTCATGGATTGTTTTAACCGACTGGATGAGAAGAATATCTTCCCGCTGGTTTTAACGGTTATCATTCGAAGAGCCTTGCTCTTTGTGTGCAGTCTACCGATTTTGATTGGAACCAGCTTGATTACTTGGGCGCTGTTAGATGAGGGAGCTTTAGGAGCTATCTATTTTGGACTACTACCAGACATCGGTGCCTTATTTCATTCTAGTAGTATGCAATTAGGGCTAGCCTTGCTCATCATAGGTGGCTTAGTGACCAGTTTTATTGGCTATAGTTTTAGTCTGGTCGAATTTCTACTCTATGACCATCTGGAAATTGGAACCTACTCCTCACCTTTGGTCTTATTCAGACAGAGTTGGCAATTGATGAAAGGAAATAGATGGCGTTTGTTTTTGCTAGACCTGTCTTTCCTGGGCTGGTTTATCGGTATTTTCATGACTTTGGGATTGCTAGCTTTCCATGTTTATCCATATTATTGGACCTGTAGGGTCTTGTTTTATGAGGACTTGAAGGCAAAAAATCCTCTTGTCTTTAAAAGTCTTTTCTCAGAAAGCAATCGGTTTATGTCATCGTCGGTAGTTTAGCTTTTTCTTTAGTAGAGTGAATAGTTGAGTTAACAAGTAGGGAGTTGAAAGGAGGGATGATGATGTGGATGAAGGAGAAGATGGCAGAAGCTACCCTAATCCGTGAGGAAACCCAGGGCATGACGGTCGCCTTTTCGCCTGTAGTGGTATTGTCTATTTGTCATCTTGTCGGGGGCTTACTTGCTGCTCTGCGAGGCTTTCTTCTGCTTAGGCAGGATAGCAGTCTGGTTGTAGAACGTTTGGTAGCCCATCTCTCTCTGGCCCTGGTCACTAGCTCGATATTGAATGCTATCACACACATTCTCCTTGGTCTAGCAAGCCTTCAGCTCATGTCCTTTCTCAAAGGAGAAGTGGATAAGCTTAATGTAAAGGGCAGTCTGTTCCTTCCCAGAAAGGAGTGGACAAAACCAGTCTTAATCACCCTGATTTTCCATTACTTGATTGATTTTCTAGCGGGGCTACCGCTGGTCCTAGGTATTGGCCATCTCATCGCCGGTTTGGTTTTGCATAGTTTGATGATTTTATCGCCTGGGGCAATGGCAGAGCTGGCACTTTATCATCCAAGCCAATTCTTACAGACAGGCTTCATTCTTCTGGTCCTGGGCTGTTTAATCTATTTCTTTATCCATTATCGCTTCTCCCAGACCGTATTTGTTTTATATGATCAACTAACAGAGGACCGCTACCATCAGCCTAGGGCTGTTTTTCAAGAAAGTCAGCTATTGATGAAGGGAGCTTATTGGAAAGCTTTCTGTTTGGACTTGGCATTTTTTGTCTGGTTTATCAGTGAATGCCTGACCCTCAACCTTCTATCTTTTTATGTCAGACCTTATTATCAAATCAGCAGAGCTATTTTTTATCAGGATTTAAAAGAAAGACTGTCAGCTAGTGAATAGCCGACAGTCTTTCTTCATTATTGAGCTGTATTTTTATTTTTAAAGTAGAGGTCGTAAACCAACCAAGCGATGACAAGACCTTGGACGATGAGGCTGATAACGGATCCTTCCACACCGAAAGCACCGCCTGACAACCAGTCTGGGCCAGAGGTTTCTACTGCAATAAAGGCTTGACCAGCCTGGTTACCGCTCACTGGAAAGGCGAAGACATTTCCTTGGAAACAATTCCATGCAGCATGGATACCACCAATCACCCAGAGATTGCCTGTTTTCAACATGACCAGACAGGCCAGAATGGCAAAGAGGGTCAGGTCTAGGATAGGAATGAGGGAAATGGCATTATTTCCCAAGTGGAGAAAGGTGAAGAAGAGGGAGGAAATAAGGATACCGACAGGGATATTGTGCTTGGCAGAAAGGGATGAAAACATCCAGCCCCGAGTGAGTAATTCTTCGGTCGTTCCCTGAACGGACCAGGCCAAGACCAGAATGAGAAATTCTCCCAGAAAGGCGGGTGAAATGTGAAAGCTAGTAAATTGCACAGCCCCAAATCCCCACATGAGCAAAACACAGGCAGTCAACATAGCGGCTCCAAGTCCCCAACCCAGTAGGAAGTCTTTTAGGGCTCCTTTTTTTGTCATCCCAAGCCCAAGCCAAGGACTTTTTTCTACAAATCTTGCCCAGAGGATAACAGCGAGGCTGATAAAGGCAAAGGAAAATAATTCCAAACTTAGTGATACAAATGGGTCATAGATGTAGTTGAAAAATAAGGTCATTATGACTATATAGCCGATAATTTCCGCTAGAATCATCAAGATAATGCCCACGATAGGCGATAGGATAAAATTGAGGTTAAAGCGTGATTTGGCTTTTTCTGAAATGAATGCTGTTTTCATATTTTTCTCCTAGTTTGTGTTTAGTACTAGTCTATCATATTTTCCTATGGAAAACTAGACAGAATTTTGTTAAGCGTGATATAATGATACAAAAGTATAAAAGGAGAATATCTATGAAACTAATGGATTGGCTAAGAGATTTTCAATTTGGTGAACACCAATTGGTAGGTCCATTTTTCTATGCAACCCCGCTCGCTTTGAAATTTGAAGTTGGTCCTGCAGAGGAGGCTGAAACCCTTCCTAAGAAAGTTTATCTGGACCGAGCTTATG
Organism: Streptococcus suis; assembly: GCF_002960625.1. Classification (GTDB taxonomy): domain Bacteria; phylum Bacillota; class Bacilli; order Lactobacillales; family Streptococcaceae; genus Streptococcus; species Streptococcus suis_T. The sequence continues at coordinate 12,016 of NZ_POJH01000010.1, read as the reverse complement.
CGCGTGCGGTTGAGCTTTTGGAGCGGGCTAGTTCAGGATACGACTATGTGGTTCTCTCTCTTCTTCAAGAGGAAGAAAGGGATATAGCCAGCTACCTCTGGCATTTTACATCGAAATTTAACTTTAACAAGTGTCCTGAGCCTGAGCTAATAGAAGTGGAGGACTGGACGGGAGAAGTGCTGGTCTTTGAACGCTATCTTTTCCCGGTCGCTGACCAAGATTTGGAAGCTCTGTTGTGGGAGATTATCAAGGCTGACCATGGTGGTTTTCACTACCTTTCTGCCTCTCTTATCTTTCTATCTAGCAAGGAAAAGGTTCTGTATCATTGCTATGACGATAGGGGAGTGGATATCGCGGTGGTGGATGATGGCAAGCGTCGTCAGCTCTTTACAGATTGCCATGACCTGCTTTTTGACTATGATATGGAGGAGATGGTGAGGAGGGTGAACAGATAATAACAAATATAAAAATGCACCCATGATATACTACGTATACCATGGGTTTGACTTTCAGTCAAACCCATGATATACTACGTATACCATGGGTTTGACTTTCAGTCAAACCCATGATATACTACGTATACCATGGGTTTGACTTTCAGTCAAACCCTAATAACAACAGTCCTATCACAAAATAAGATTAGGAAACTGAATGGTGTGTTTAGTATAATAACGTGGGTTATTTTTTCATCAAACGCTCCTTTTGTACTAATACAAATGTGTTAGGAAAAAGTAGGAGATATTATGGCAAAGTTTGATATTATTACAATCGAAGACAAGATTCAGCAGTTATTGGAAGTTGGTTTAGACCAAGCTTCTTTTATCTATGAATTTTTGTCTTTTTATGATATTCCAAAAGCGACTATCACCCGTATCCGTAAAGAACAAAGTGGTGAAATCAAGAATAAGCTCTATTTCAAGACTGTTCCCACTGACAAGTCGGTTGTGGCAGGTGTTGCTGAGATTGAAGAAGCAATCAAGGATAAAAAATCACAACCCCGTTATATCATTGTGACCAACTTTGTGGACTTTGCGGCCAAGGATACTAAGACATTCGATACCTTACAGATCCCTTTTAAGGATTTGCCGACCTATGCTGATTTCTTCTTGGCTTGGAATGGCGTCGAGAAGGTAGATTATGCCAAGGAGAATCCTGCGGATATAAAGGCTGCGGAACGGTTCACACGTTTGTATGATGAATTAAAGAAAATCAATCATTTTGATGACCGAAGTCAAGAGGAAAAAGAGTTTAACCTGTTTCTGATTCGACTTCTCTTTCTGTTATTTGCTGAAGATACAGAAATCATGAAAAAGGGTATCTTTACAAATGCCATCAAAACACGCTCGCGAGAAGATGGCAGTGATTTAAATACTCTTTTTAATCAGATATTTGCTAGCTTAGATATTGCTAATCGTTTTAGCCAAGAAAGCTGGTTACAGGAATTTCCTTATGTCAATGGAAAACTGTTTACAGATGCATCAACCAATCTAGTTTTTGATAAGAAAACTAGAAAATTAATCTTGGAAGCAGGGGAGCTCCTCAACTGGAATGAAATCAATCCGGATATTTTAGGGGCCATGATTCAGACAGTGGCTAGCAGCGAGCACCGTTCAAGCTCTGGTATGCACTATACTTCTGTTGAAAATATCATGAAGGTCATCAAACCGCTCTTTCTCGATGAACTGACTGCCAATTTTCAGGCTATCGTAGATAAAATCAATGAGAACGAAGACAAGGACATAACCGAGAGAACCAGGCGAGAGAATAGGGTAGCTTACGAGAAAGAAGTGTCCACACTTCACGAACGCCTATCCAAGATAAAATTCTTTGACCCTGCCTGTGGCTCAGGGAATTTCCTTATTATCACCTATAAAGAGCTTCGTCGTTTGGAAATAAGACTATTAAAAATACTACGAGAACTACGACAAGATGGAAAAATTGATTTCTTCGAAACGTCGAAAATTAGCTTGAATCAGTTTTATGGAATTGAATTAGATGATTTTGCACATGAAGTAGCTAGATTATCTCTGTGGATTGCTGAATATCAAATGAATTTAGAAGCACTAAACGAGATCAATTTACAATCTGCTTTTCTCCCTCTGCGTGATGCTGGAAATATCACTCAAGGAAATGCCCTTAGACTTGACTGGGCTACAGTCGTTCCTCATACCCCAACCGATGAAATCTATCTGATAGGTAATCCGCCTTATATTGGGGCAGTCGGAAAAAAAGGACAAAGTTTAGAACAAAAAGAAGATCTTCGGAACAGCATTTTTCCAATAATTGCAAAGAAAATTGATTATATATTGGGGTGGTTTGTAAAAGGTAGTCGCTTTATTAAGGGAAAAAATGCTAGTTTATCTTTTGTAACAACCAACTCCATTTTCCAAGGAGAACAAGTAGCTTTCTTTTCTACCCACATTTTAAATAATCTTGAAATCAGCTTTGCCTATCCATCATTTAAATGGTCAAATAGTGCAAAAGGAAATGCAGGGGTTACAGTTGCTATTGTAGGGTTACAAAATCCAATCTCTTCATCGAAATATTTGTATGAAAATGGCTCATTAATTGAGGTTCCAAAGATTAATGCATATTTAAGGGGAGGTGAATTCTTCAATATCCAAAAAATTAAGGAGCCAATTAGTAAGCTGCCGGGCACTATGGTTAAAGGTAGTGTTGAGTTAGGGGGCGATAATTTATTTTTCACTGTGGACCAATATTTAAAGTTAATTAGTGAATTTCCAAATGCATCTGGATTTTTGAAAAAAATTATCAATGCTACGGATTTAATGAATGGCACTTATTCATATGTTATATGGCTTAATGATTCGAATTGGACTGAAGCTATAAAGATTCCTGATATTGCTAGAAAAATTGAACAGGTAAAATATTTTAGAGAAACGTCGAAGAGAGCAGGGACAAAAAAATTAGCGAGTCAGCCATGGAGATTTTCAGAAATTAGACATAAAGAGCTACCAGCACTCGTTCTACCTGTAACTTCATCTGAAAGTAGGGAATATTTACCGGTAGATTATCTTGAAGCAGGCATTATCACAACAAACTCAAATTGCGTATTATTTGATGCTCCTATTTGGCTAGTTGGGGTTCTTGGCTCAAAAATGCATCTTTGCTGGCTAAGAGAAGTTGGTGGCAAATTAGATAGCCGATTTAGGTATTCCGCAGATTTAGTATATAATACGTTTCCAATACCTGAATTATCAGAAAGACGTAAAGCAATGCTAGAGGAAGCAGTTCTGGATATGTTTGATGTCCGAGAGGAAGAAGGTGGAACCTTGGCCCAACTGTACGGTGGAGCTAACAAACCGATGAATGCTCGATTGAAGGAAGCACATCTTAAAATTGATGAAATTGTTGAAAGAGCCTATAAGTCAACACCATTTACAAGTGATGAAGAGCGTACAAATCATCTTATAAAGTTATATAAGGAGATGACAGAATGCCAAGACTAAGCAATGATATTTTACTATCTTTGAGTTATGCGATTGGAGATGTGTTCACCGCCCAGCAAATCAAGCGTCATTTTTCGGACTATTGTATAAAATACGATTTGGAAAAGGACTTGTTTCAGAAGAAGAATCTCGAAAGTAAATCCGATTATTGTCGGAGACTCTTTTTCTGCTTTGATGGTGTTGAACAAGCAGGTTTAATTGCTTATTTAGCTGAACAAGATGAACGATTAAAACAGCTAGAGGTGGTACAAAAATCTTTATATCGCTTGGCTGATTCCTATGGTGCTGTGACTTTAACTGTAGAAGAACGGAAACAGACTACAGAAATAGAACGTTTGTTATCTGATTTTCCAGAATGTTTGGAGCTATGGAAAAAATCCCAAAGTCACTACCAGTCCTTTCAATATCGTGAGAGCCTTGATAATGCGAGATTATGTGTGGAGTTGTTTTTGAAATCTTTATTAGGTAACAGCAAGTCTTTGGAAAATCAAAGGGCAGATTTAGGACGTTGGCTAAGTGAAAGAAATGTACCAAATGAGATTGAGAACATGGTTTGGGAAAGTATTGCGAAGTATTCTAGAGTTCAAAATGAACATATTAAGCATGATGTCCCGACAGAATTATCGGTAAATGAAGTTATTTTTGTACTTGACCAAACCTACTCTATTCTCAAATATTTAGCAAGAACATATAAAAAGGAGCAGTCATGAGCCAGCTTTTTGAAGTGACCTATGGTCAGAAGAAAACCAGCGTCAATACCAATGAACTCGGCATGCGTGAGATGCAGGCGCGTGTCTATGAAAAAAGAAATAGCCCCTACCTCTTGGTCAAGGCACCGCCTGCCTCAGGTAAGTCTAGGGCACTTATGTTTGTCGCCTTGGATAAGCTGAAACGCCAAGGCTTGAAAAAGGCTATCATAGCCGTGCCTGAAAAGTCCATTGGCAAGTCTTTCCGTTCGACCAAGCTTTCGGACTTTGGTTATTATTGGGATTGGATCGTCAAAGAGGAGAACAACCTAACCACATCAGGCACCGCCAAAAGCAAGGTAGAAAAGTTTATCAACTTCATCAAGTCTACAGATGAATCGGATGATGTTTTGATTGCCACCCATGCTACGCTCCGCTTTGCTTCTGAACAACTGGATGCAAGCGATTTTGATGGTTGCCTGCTTGCTATTGACGAGTTTCATCATGTCTCACAGGATGATAATTCTGTCTTGGGAAATGCCCTGCGGGAGGTCTTGCAAAAATCAACTGCCCATGTCTTTGCCATGACAGGTTCTTATTTCCGTGGAGATAGTGTACCTATCTTGGATCCTGCAGATGAGGCACGATTTGAGCGTGTGACCTATACCTACTATGAACAGTTGGAGGGCTATCAATACCTCAAATCCTTCGTCATGAACTACAAGTTTTATCGAGGTCGCTACACGGATGCCTTTCCAGATTTATTGCCAGAGTTCATTGACAAGAAGACCATCATTCACATTCCAAATGTCAATTCTGGCGAGTCTTCAAAGGATAAGTATGGAGAAGTGGATGAGATTTTAGATTGTCTAGGGGATTACCTGCATAAAGATGAGCATGGGATTATTCATCTGCGTTCTAAGACAGGTAAAATCCTGAAGATTGCGGACTTGGTGACAGAAGATGGTCGTGACTTGGTCAGCACTTATTTGGCAAAAATGGACAGCGAAGATGAGCTAGATATGATTATTGCTCTAGGGATGGCCAAGGAAGGGTTTGACTGGCCGTTTGCGGAATATGCCCTGACCATCGGCTACCGTTCTTCGCTGACAGAGATTGTCCAGATTATCGGACGGGTCACACGGGACAGTTCAAATAAAACCAGAGCCCAATTCACTAATCTAATCGCAGAACCTGATGCAGAAGACGAGGAAGTCCAATTCTCCGTCAACAATATCATGAAAGCCATCACAGCCAGCTTATTGATGGAAAATGTCCTCTCGCCATCTTTCAAGTTTAAGCGAAAAGAAAGTGAAGCTCAGAAAGCCAAGGGAGCTGAAATCTTTATCAAGGGTCTGACCAAGCCATCAACGGAACGCACCCAAAAAATCATCGAGCAAGATATTACTGACTTAAAGGCTTCTGTCTTGCAAGATGATGTGGTGCAGGCAGCAATTTCTGCGGGTGCAGAGAGCAAGGTCATCAATAAACAGTTGATTCCAAGGGTGATTGCGACCCGTTATCCAGACCTGACACAGAATGAGGTTGAAGAAGTTCGTCAGCATTTGGTAGCTGATTTGACCTTATCCAATGCCAAGAAAGATAGTGAGAATAAGAAACTCTTAAAAATGGCGGATAAATTTATCAACATTGATGACTTGAGTATTGATTTGATTGATAGTGTCAATCCTTTCCAAAGTGCCTATGAGGTGCTATCAAGAGATGTGGATAGTCGGACCTTGAGCTTGATTGCACGGGTATTTGATGCTAAAAAAGTAGACTTTACGACGGATGAATTGCGTATGCTCTATCCTCAAATCAAGGCATTCCAAGCTGAGCATGGACGCTCACCAAGGCGAAATGCTTCAGATTTAGAAGAAGAAAGACTTTATTTTGCCTTAGCTAAACTGGACGAACTCCGTCGTGAAAGGGATAATAAATGATTGAAAATTTTGCAACCTTAGATGATATTTTTGCTGATGAAGCCTTTGAAAGTCTTGTGGCTGGTATTCGTGTCCTTAAAGGAGAAAAACTACACCCGGAGATTGAGAAATTTATGGAAATTATTCACTGGGTTAAGGAACATGGTCGAGAGCCACAAAGAAGCACTCAAATTAAGGAACGGCAGTTATTCAGTCGCTTAAAAGCTATCCGTTCGGATGAGGAGAGAAAGACATTGGTTATTGCTTATGATGAGCTGGATTTGCTAGGAGTTGGACATGATTGATAACTTAGATGATATTTTAAATGATGATGAGTTGTTTGAAAACTTTGAGACAGATAAGTCCTTATTTAGCACCAAACGTTATCAGGGAACCGTCAGGGCTTCGAGTAGGTCCAGTAGTCGCAAACGTGTTCAGACGGGATTTGAGGTCTATCGGAACTTATTTACTCAGGTTCATGCGGATATTGCCAGCGGTAGACGTCACATAAAATCCATTGAAGAAGCCAGTCAAGGAAACCGTATCAGTCGAAAAAATCCCATCAAACAGGGAAATTTCTATGTTGATAATGGTGTCATGCTGTATGTTGCCAAAATTTACGATCCTCAAACAAATGTCGAAGTCAACCAGTCGACTGATCGTAAGTACAAAGTGCATATCGTTTATGAAAATGGGACGGAGAACCATGTTTGGCTCTTGAGTTTGATTTCTTCTCTGTACGATAAAAAACGTTCGGGTAGACTGGTGACAGAACCTCTGGACAGTATTTTGATGCTCGGTGAGGAGGCTCCCACATACCATACGACTGGCTACATTTATATTGTCAAATACGCAGGAAACGATAGTAGATTTATAGAATTGGATAATCTCTACAAGATTGGGGTGGCGACAGACATCAAAAAACGGCTTTCCAATAGTCAAAACGAAGCAACCTATCTGTTTGCGCCAGTTCATCTAGTAGCCAGTTATGACATTCAAAATGTTTCTGCCAATAAGCTCGAAAAATACCTACATGACACCTTTAGCGATAAACGTGTCCAACTGGAAACTATCTCTCCAACTGGCAAAAAAATTTCAGTAAATGAATGGTTTGTGGTAGAATTGGAAGAGATTGATCAAAAAATAAATGAGCTGTTTATGTTACTGAATCTATAACAGCCATTAGCCAAATCAAAGGAGCATATTTATGGGTGCGTTTCTGTTTTTTACATTCGCCATTTGTTATCTGGTTGGCATTATCGCCATAGCAATCGCCTACTCGTTCTTTCGTAGGAAATAGGAGGTATGCTAGATGGATAAACTCGTGATTTGGTTTTTGATTTTGCTCTGGGCTTCACCAGTGATTATTGTTGCATTGGCAGGTGGCTTCGTCATTTTAAGTCTTTTATTTGGTAGAAGGAAATGATGTTCTTGAGGTATTGTAAAATAGCGCGACCTATAGTAAAATTGGAATAGATAGTGTATATGTAAAGGGGACAGGATGATGCCTTACCGTAAATTAACGTCAAGAGATCGGACTTTTATCAAAGGGCAGACGGATCGCTTGCTGAATCAGATGAATAGCAATGCGGAATATTTGGCGACTGTCCAGACCTACGAAGCGGCCAAGGCCCGTGCCAACCAAGCCTATCTGGCTATGGAGCTGGAAGACGACCCAGAGAAAAAGCTACGATTGGCAAAATTGGTTGAAACCTATACTGCCCAAGCCCAAACGATACTGGATGATTGGGAAGTGAGAAATAGCAGAGCTGAAAAGGAAGCTAGGAATATAAAGTTAATCTTGTGGCTGACCGTACTCTTTGTACTTAGCTTTGTCTTCCCAATCAATATCATTTCAGTCATTCTATTTGCGATCTGGTTTTATCGCAACTATCTCCGTTCAAGTAGAGCTGACCAAGAGCCTAAGGCTACTGCGAGCCAGTCCTTGACAGAAGAGGAAAGCTATGAAGACTGGTTGACTGAAAAGATTGTCACCCTCAACAAAGACAAGCGTGAGTGGACTGAAACTATCTTGTTAGCCTATGACGATTTGGATGCTATTGCGGCAGGTCATGGGCAAATGAATGAGCAGGATATAGAAGCTGGCAAGAGTATTCTTCAACGTTATCGAGCTATTCTAGCTGACATTGAAAAATTACCAGCCTCTGACCAGAAAACCTATTATTTGGACTTTCATCAAGAAATGATAGCAGATTTGGAAGCTGTATTTGAACAACTTCATATAGAATAAAAAAATCGGAAACAGACTAAAACTGTTTCCGTTTTTTCGCTATTCGTCAATGGAGAATACCAAGACCATGATTTGTATAAAGGTAAAGCCTAGTATAAAAGGCAAGGCAGCCCAGGAAACGACTTCGATCATTTCACTGACAACCAGGCTTGGTCGGGTAAAGATATCCCATGAATTGAGCCTTGCATAGCGTCCGATGTGAATGGCAAAGCTGGATAGCAGGGAAAGGCCGCCAATCAGAAACAGTCTGAACCAGTAGGACTGGATAGAAAAGGCAGAGAAAATCAGCCGCACACTTTCCACGCCAGTCATGACCCCATAGAAAATACTCGGTACATAGAGCATGAAGAGAATCATGCTTTCCCGTTGCCACAGGACTGTGTTGGCGAAATGCATGTGAACAATGTCCGTCACCATATAGAAGGTATTGGGGTAGAAGAAGAGCCAGAGGAGCCCAGCAGCAATCTTTATGATTTTGGACTTGCTGTGGTTAGTGAGAATGGCAAAATCAAGCGCCAGCAAGGCTAAAAACATATTCCAAGTCAAGTCAGGTGCCGTCACACCGTACCGTTTTAGTCCGACTGCAATGATGAGGAAAAAAAGATGGATAAAAATATTTTTCTTTGTAAACATGGTAGACCTCTTTCAGTAAAATATAAGAGCTAGTATATCATATTGTCTTAAAAAATAGGAGTATGTCATTAAATTGTTAGAGACTTTTTAAGATAGGCTTAAGTCTTGGGATAGAAAAAAGAAACAGCGGACCTGTTTCTTTTGAGTTTATTCATCTACTGCAAAGACTAGCACCATGATTTGTAGGAGGGTGAAGCCAAAGACAAAGGGAAAGGTTTCCCAAGACATTGCCGCAAGCATATTATTGAGGACGGCAAGGGGGCGCGTGAAAATGTCCCAAGAGCGAATATTGGCGTAGCGACCGATGTAAATGGCATAGCTAGAAAAGAGGGACAGACTACCAATAATCAGCAAGCGTAGTCCGTAGAATTTGACATTGTAACTCTTAAAGATGGCTTCCAAGCTTTCTACTCCAGCCATGATACCAAAAAGAATAGCTGGCACATAGAGCATAAAGAGAAGCAGGCTATTACTTTCCCAAAGAGCTGTACTGGTGAACTGAAGGTTGACCAATTCAGTCAAAATGTAGAAGGTATTGGGGTAGAAGAAGAGCCAAAATGGTGTAATCAAAAGCTTGCTGGCGGTGTGATTATTTTGTCGGACCAGAATGGCAAAGTCCAAGGCCAGTAAGGCCCAGAGCATATTCCACATCAGGCTGGTGTTTTGAACGTCATTTAAGAGCATTCCGACGATGATGATAACAAAAAATAGATGGATTAAGAGATTTTTAGGTGAAAACATAGACAACCCCATTCTTTTTCATAACTTCTTCTAGTATAACATATCTTAGAAGGATTGTGGACGGGAAGTCGCTTTGTTTTTGCACAAAAATATGATAAAATGGGGTGTTATCAAGAACAGGGTTTCATTTGCCCTGAGTTGAAAGGAAAAAACATGACAAAAACACCATTTTATATCACCACGCCGATTTATTATCCGTCTGGAAAACTTCATATCGGCTCAGCCTACACGACTATTGCCTGCGATGTCTTGGCTCGCTACAAGCGTCTGATGGGCCACGAGGTTTTCTATCTGACAGGGCTTGATGAGCATGGGCAGAAGATTGAGGAGAAGGCAAAAGAAGCTGGTTTGACACCTCAAGCCTACGTTGACGGCATGGCGGTTGGCGTCAAGGAACTCTGGAACTTGCTAGACATCTCTTACGACAAGTTCATCCGCACGACCGACGATTACCACGAGAAAGTGGTGGCGGCTGTTTTTGAAAAATTGCTGGCGCAGGACGACATTTACTTGGGAGAGTATTCTGGTTGGTACTCTGTATCGGACGAGGAATTCTTCACCGAGAGCCAATTAGAAGAGGTCTTCCGAGATGAAAACGGCAAGGTAACAGGCGGTATCGCTCCCAGCGGTCACGAGGTTGCCTGGGTTTCAGAAGAATCCTACTTCCTTCGCCTCAGCAAGTATCAGGATAAATTGGTTGAGTTCTTCAAGGCTCACCCAGACTTTATCCAGCCAGACGGCCGCCTCAATGAAATCATGAAAAATTTTATCGAGCCAGGCTTGGAAGATTTGGCCGTATCGCGTACTTCATTTACCTGGGGAGTGCCTGTACCGTCCAATCCAAAGCACGTTGTCTATGTCTGGATTGATGCCCTGCTCAACTACGCAACTGCCTTGGGCTATGGTCAGGAAGAAACAGCCAACTACGACAAGTTCTGGAATGGAACAGTTTACCACATGGTTGGCAAGGACATTCTTCGTTTCCACTCCATTTACTGGCCAATCATGCTCATGATGTTGGATATGAAGTTGCCAGACCGCTTGGTCGCTCATGGCTGGTTTGTCATGAAGGACGGCAAGATGTCCAAGTCTAAGGGCAATGTAGTCTACCCAGAAATGCTGGTCGAGCGTTTCGGCTTGGATCCACTCCGTTACTACCTCATGCGTAGTCTGCCAGTCGGCTCTGACGGCACCTTTACACCAGAAGATTACGTTGGCCGTATCAACTACGAACTAGCTAACGACCTTGGAAACTTGCTCAACCGAACGGTTGCTATGATTAACAAGTATTTCGGCGGTCAGGTACCAACCTTTGTTGCTAACGTGACTGATTTTGATGCGGACTTGGCGGCAGTAGTAGCTGACAACTTGGCAAGCTACCACAAGTATATGGAAGCTGTTGACTATCCACGTGCCTTGGAAGCGGTCTGGAATATCATCTCCCGTACCAATAAGTACATCGATGAAACTGCACCGTGGGTCTTGGCAAAAGAAGAAGCTGATCGTGACAAGTTGGCAGCGGTTATGGCTCACTTGACAGCAGGTCTTCGTGTGGTGGCGCACCTCATTCAACCATTTATGATGGCGACATCTAATGCTATTATGGAACAACTTGGTTTGGGAACAGCATTTGACCTTGAAAACCTTGACTTTGCAGGTCTTCCAGCTGGTTTGACAGTGGTCGCAAAAGGTACGCCTATCTTCCCACGACTCGATATGGAAGAAGAAATCGCCTATATCCAAGCCCAAATGGGTGGCAGCTCTGCTATTTCCCAAGAGGAAGAAAAGGAGTGGAACCCAGCTGACGTGGAACTCAAAAACGAAAAAGCTGCGATCAAGTTCGAGGACTTTGACAAGGTGGAAATCCGCGTGGCCGAAGTCAAGGAAGTGGCCAAGGTGGAGGGCTCTGACAAGTTGCTCAAGTTCCGCCTGGATGCAGGTGACGGACAAGACCGCCAAATCCTGTCTGGTATCGCCAAGTACTATCCGAATGAGCAGGAGTTGGTCGGTAAGAAAGTTCAAATCGTTGCCAACCTCAAGCCACGTAAGATGATGGGCTTGCTCAGCCAGGGCATGATCCTCTCAGCTGAACATGGTGACAAATTAACACTCTTAACAGTCGATCCATCTGTGCCAAACGGCAGTCAGATTGGGTAAGAAAATTTAAAAAGGAAGCTTCCGGCTGAGGAGGCTTCCTTTATTATGGCTTCGAGCCAGTTTTTCTCGTAGAGAAAAACAAGAAAACCACCAGCTATGCTGGTGGCTGACAAGGCTTTGAGCTTCCATTTCTTTTTCCTGTTATAATCTAATTGT
>NZ_POJH01000001.1 GCF_002960625.1 Streptococcus suis | reverse complement strand
TTTTTCATTATTAGTTACCAACTTGTCCCATAGTAAGTTCTAGCTTATTTTTTTGTCTCAGTCTAATTTCCAGTTTTGGCGTTAGACTAGAACTTACTTTGAGAATTTAGGGTTTGAAAAAAAGTTTCAAAAAGTAGTTGACAAGGTCAAATGAAGATGATAGAATAATTGAGTTGTCAAATCTGAAGTGGCACAACACAAAAAAGAAATGAAAAAAAGTTTCA